>JAAUUM010000087.1 GCA_012031565.1 Synechococcaceae cyanobacterium SM2_3_2 | reverse complement strand
GACAGTAACAGGGCTCATCATAAATTGTTGAGCCAGTTTACGAATTGAGATATTACCGAGATGGTAGGCAGTGACGACTTTCTGGCGGATATCTAGGGAGTAACGACTCATGTCAACAGGAGATTCATTTTTTTAAAGCTTACCGCAGAACGTCTCATGTATATCATGAACAGGCTATATGAACTGACCTTGAGGGAAACCTGTGGGGTCAGAGGTTCCGCCACGGGATCACAGGCGCTGGGATTATGGTAGATTTAACCAATAATGATTGGGGTTAATTGAGTCCATGAGTTTGCGTCCCCTTACCCGTCGTCAACTGCTGCTGGGATCCGCCGGATTGGTTGGAGCTTGGGGTACCTTGAGCCTGCGTCAGCGGGTGGTGGCCCAAGCTGGCGTGATCAAAATTGGCGAGATCAACAGCTACTCCGGGATCCCGGCCTTTACGATCCCTTACCGGCAGGGGTGGCAGTTGGCGGTCGAACAAATTAACCAGTCTGGAGGTGTCATGGGGGGTCGCCTGTTGGAGGTGATCTCGCGGGATGACAATGGCAGTCCTGCCGATGCTCTTCGTGCTGCCAATGAACTGGTGGCCCGCGCCGGGGTGACGATTTTGGCCGGAACCTTTTTGTCTAATGTCGGCCTTGCTGTGGCGGACTTTGCCCGTCAAAATCAGGTCTACTTTATGGCGGCTGAACCCTTGACCGATGCCCTGACGCTGGAACAGGGCAATCGCTACACCTTCCGGCTCCGTCCCAGCACCTATATGCAGGCAGCCATGCTGGTGGAAGAAGCGGCCCAATTGGATGCGGTACGCTGGGCGGTGGTGGCCCCTAACTACGAATACGGCACCTCGGCGGTGGCGGCCTTCAAAGCTCTGCTGTCGGAGCGGCGACCGGATGTGGAATGGGTGGCGGAGCAGTTTCCGGCCCTCAATCAGATCGATGCGGGATCCACGGTTCAAGCCTTGGAGCGGGGCAATCCTGACGCGATTTTTAATGTCACCTTTGGGGGTGATTTGATTCAGTTTGTCCGGGAGGGCAATACCCGTGGCCTGTTCCAAAATCGGGAGGTGGTCAGCCTGTTGACTGGGGAGCCGGAGTATTTGGATCCCCTGCAAGAGGAGACTCCAGAGGGCTGGATCGTGACGGGCTATCCCTGGTATGACATCGACACCCCTGAGCACCAAGCCTTTTTAGAAGCCTACCAGTCCAAGTTTGACGACTATCCCCGTCTGGGATCCATCGTTGGGTACAACACCTTCCAAGCGATTGCAGCGGCGTTGGATCAGGCCGGATCTGAGGATCCCGAGGCGATGATCGCGGCTACCCGTGGGGTGGAGTTTGACTCTCCGGCGGGCACTTTGACCTTCCGGGCCAGCGATCATCAGGCCACGATGGGGGCTTGGGTGGGGCGGACGGCTCTGCGGGATGGCAAAGGGGTGATGGTGGATTGGCAGTACAAAGATGGGGCTGATTATCTGGTGCCAGAGGAGCGGGTTTTGCAACTCCGACCCGAAGAAGCCCGCTCTTGAGGGTGGTGGGGGGCTGAGTCAGGTGTCGGCTGACCCTTGGGATCCTGGCGGTATTTTCATTTGGTTACAGGATCCCGGTACAATGTCCGCAGCCAATGACTTGCAGCCCATCAACTTTATTTGATTTTTGACGATGTCTAACATTGTTTTGATTTCGGGTAGTCCCACCCCCAAATCTCGCTCTACCGCTGTATTGACCTATGTGGGGGATCAGCTGCAAGCCCAAGGCCACACCTTAGCCTCTGTGTCGGTGCAGGATTTGCCGCCGGAAGATCTGGTCTACGGCAATTTTCAAAGTCCGGCTTTGCAGCAGATTCAAGCCAAAGTGGCTGCGGCTCAGGGGGTTGTCATCGCCACTCCTGTCTACAAGGCCACCTATACCGGCATCCTCAAAGCTCTGTTAGATTTGCTCGATCAAAATGCCTTTGTGGACAAAACCGTTATGTCTATCGCTACCGGGGGCACCATCGCTCACCTGTTGGCGATTGACTATGGCCTCAAGCCCTTGCTGACGGTCATGGGATCCACTCATCAACTCAAGGGAATCTTTTTACTCAGCAGCCAAATCAACTTTGGGGAATCAGGAGCATTGACTCTAGATGCAGAGGGTGAAGTCAGGATCCAAGATGGCATTGAGGCCATGCTTCAAGCCCTGAGCCGATCAGCCTGATACCGATCAGCCTGATAAAGGTGGTGCGGTAAGTAGTACAGTCATTTCGATTGGTGTCGAGACAAATCCCCCTGAATCTCCATCATCAGGGGAAATACTGAATCCGCTTCCGCCCTTTTTAAGGGGAGTTAGGGGGGATCCTTCTCAGCTTATGCAGGGTGTCTCATTCTTGTCTGGAACGACTTTAATTGAGCTGACATATACTTTCTACTCAACCCCCTCGATCTTGTCCTCAATCTCCTGATACAGCTCCTGCAAGCGTTCGATATTGGCCTGCGAGGTCTCCCAGTAGCCGCGCCCATTCACCTCCAGCAGGGATCCCACCATCCGTCGGAAGGAATGAGGATTGAGGTTCAACAACCGCTCCCGCATCGCTTCGTCATTGATAAAGGTATCGTTGGCTTCTTCGTAGACCCAGTTGTCCACCGCACCCGCCGTGGCTGACCAGCCGGAGGTGTTGACCAACCGCTTGGAGATCTCCCGCACCCCTTCGTAGCCATGCTTCAGCATCCCCTCATACCACTTGGGGTTGAGTAGCTTGGTGCGGGCATCGAGGCGGACGGTCTCGCTCAGGGTGCGGATCTGGGCATTGGGGGTGGTGGTATCGGCCATGTATGCAGAAGGCGTTTTGCCATCTTGGCGTAGACCTTGCACCAACTTGGTGGGATCCGAATCAAAGTAGTGGCTGACATCCGTCAGGCTGATCTCAGAAGAATCGAGATTTTGGAAGGTGACATCCACCGTCTTGAGGCTGGACTCAAAGAGTTGCCGCATCTGTTGATTGGGCAGGTTGGATCCAAAGGCAAAAGATTTACGGGTCAGGTACATCTCTCGCAACTCGCTCTCGTTTTCCCAGGAGCTATTTTCCACCGCCAAATTGACATTAGAAGAATAGGATCCCGAAGCATTGGAGAACACCCGCGTCGCCGCTTGACTGACGGTTAGCCCCAATTCTTCCGCTTGAGCCAGGGCGTGTTTGCGAATGAAGTTTTGCTGCAACGGCTCCACCGCCTCAGCCGCCAATTTCACCCCCCGGTCAATTAGATCCATCTGGTTGACAAACAGATCCCGGAATACACCGGAGCAATTGACCACCACATCAATCCGGGGCCGACCCAGTTCTGCCAGCGGGATCAGCTCCACTTTGTTGACTCGACCGAGGGCATCCGGCATCGGACGCACCCCCAACAGGCACATCACCTGCGCCAACGATTCGCCGTAGGTTTTGATGTTGTCAGTTCCCCACAGCACCACCGAGATGGTTTCGGGATAATTGCCCCCATTCAGGCTCATCTCCCGATCCAACAGCCGCCGCACCACCACTTCTGCCGACTTGATCGCCGCTGAGGTGGGAATGGACTGGGGATCCAAGGCATGGATATTCTTGCCGGTGGGCAACACATTGGGATTGCGAATCGGATCGCCCCCCGGCCCCGGCAAGATGTACTCCCCTTCCAACGCCTTGAGCAGGGATCCCAGCTCAAAATCAGCCGTCACCCGCTTCAGCCCTTCTTCCAAGAACTCAAACAACGGCTTCAGCAGGTCGGGATCCACATTGGCATAACCGGCTTCTTTGAGGGCGACGATCCAGGGAACTTGCCGACCCATATTAAAGAAGTTGAGCTTGGCCACTTTTGACACCCGGCCATCGGCATCGGTTTGCTCTTTGACCAGGGCCGCAACAGCTTTTTGGCAGGCTTTGTTGATCTGATCCAGCAGTTCGGTATCGGCAAGGCTGCCGCGATCCCGGCTCTGGTACATCTCGTCGATATCTCGGCCCAGGCTTTGGGCGATGATGCGGGGCAGGCCCACCAGATCCTCTTCCATCCGGTCGATGCTGGCGATGCTGACCAGGGTGGCAATGGCTTCCTCAGCGGTAGGGGGTGCGCCGATCACATGCAATCCACAGGGCAGCAGCCGTGACTCGATCTCCATCAGCTTGCCGTAGAGCAGACCGACAACGGTATCCCGCTGATCGAGGCTCAGATCTGCCGCGTCCACCTCTGGCAAATTCACATCTTTGTCCAGGTTGACCAGGCGGGCTTTGTCGCAGATGGTATTGACGATCTGGATCCCGCGTCCTCCTTCCCGCAGACTTTGATAGGAACCAATCAACTCCCGCAACTCCTGCAAGCCTTTGTAGAGGCCGGCATTTTCGGCTGGAGGCGTCAGGTAGCTGATGGTGCAGGCATAGCCCCGCCGTTTGGCAATGGTGGCCTCGCTAGGGTTATTGGCGGCGTAATAGTAGAGGTTGGGAATGGATCCGATCAAATTATCGGGATAGCAATCGCCAGACATGCCGATCTGCTTACCGGGCATAAACTCCAGGGATCCGTGGGTGCCAAAGTGCAGCACCGCGTCCGCACCCCAGATTTTTTCGAGATAGGTGTAGTAGGCGGCAAAGCCATGATGAGGGCTAGCGGATTTGGAGAAGAGGAGACGCATGGGATCCCCTTCGTAACCAAAGGTGGGCTGTACCCCAATGAACAGGTTGCCAAAGTGCTTGCCGTAGACCAGCATATTCTGACCATCGGTATTGAGCTGGCCTGGGGCTGGCCCCCAGTATTCTTCAATCGCTTTGACATTGGGGGTGAGGCTCTCATAGTCACGCACCGATATTTTGGCGGCGACGTTCAATTCGGGGCTGGCATATTGAGCCTGAGCATCGTGCAGAATCGCCTCCATCAGCTCTTGCGAGGTTTCTGGCATCTGGGATCCCAGGTCGTAGCCATTGCCCGCCAACGCCTGCATCACCTTATGAATGGAAGAAAACACATCCAAATAGGCCGCCGTGCCCACATTGCCCTTGTCAGGGGGGAAGCTGAAGACCGTAATGGCAATCTTTTTGTCGAGCTTGGGTTTGCGCCGCAGATTGGCCCACTTGATCGCCCGTCCGGCAATCATCTCAATCCGATCCTGCATGGCATGAGCTTTGCCGGTGGCTGCATCCCGGCCCGACAAAATAATCGGGTCAATGGCTCCATCCAACTCAGGAATAGCAATCTGCAACGCCACTTGAATGGGGTGTAAGCCCAAATCACTATCGGCCCATTCTTCGGTGGACTGAAACACCAGCGGCAACGCCACCATATAAGGCCGATTCAGCTTCTTGAGGGTCTCGACCGCTTTGGGATGGTCTTGACGAGCGGGGCCACCCACCATAGCAAACCCCGTCAAAGACACCACCGCATCCACAATTGGAGCCTGGGTTGCCTGATCCCAGAAAAACTCATTGATGGGCTTAGAAAAGTCCAGCCCTCCGGCAAAAATCGGCAGCACCCGCGCCCCGCGAGACTCCATCTCTTGCACCATCGCCACATAATGGGCGTCATCTCCTGTGACCAAGTGCGTCCGCTGCAACACCAAGCCCACACAGGGAGCCAAGGGATCCTTGACCTCGTCGGGCAGATCTTCGCGCCCATTCAGCCACGCCATGTACTCCGGCACCGTCTCAAACATCTTGGGGGCCAGCGGATGCCAGATGCCCATATCCAATAGGTAACCGGATCCACAAACTTGATCTGATCTTTCATGCCTGGCAGATAGCGATCCGCCAACATCAGCAAGAAGTTTTCCAGATTTTCGGTGGATCCTCCCAGCCAATACTGAAAGCTGAGCATGAAATTGCGGGCATCTTGAGCTTTGTCAAAAGGCAGATACTTCAGCACCTTGGGCAAGGTCTGCAACAGCTTCAGCATCCCGTCTTGGAAGCTGGATCCCTGCTTTTCTTTGCGTTTGCGCATGAACTGGGCAATGGCACTCTTGGACTGCCCCAATTGCTCCATCGAAAAGGATCCCATTTTATTGAGCCGCATCACCTCGGGCATCGACGGGAAGACCACCGCCGCATCCAGCCGATCCCGCACGGGGGCAACAGCCTTGGCCACTTTTTGGGCGATGTCTTCAATAAAAATCAGGGATCCGATAAAGATGTTGGCGGTTTCTAGATCTTGCTGGAAGGCTTGATAGCCCGAGGGATCCCGGAGTTCCTCGACTAGATAGCCGCTCATCTCAACGGCAAGGCGGGGGTTCTCTTTGTTGATGCGCTGCACCGCTGCCGTCAGGGCACTCTGATACTGCGGCTCCAACACCACATACACCACCTTCATCAACGTGCGATCCCCAAGCTCAGCGGGGGCAATGTGACGGGTTGTGGGCTTGACCAGAGTAAACATGCGGTGGCTCTCCGTTGTGCAATGCAAAGGGTGGAACAGCTAAGGGTGTGGGCATTATCCCCTATCGCCTGCCTCTCGTTCTACCAGAGAAAAGGGACAGTGCTTGTAAAGACCCGTTACAACCGCAACAATTCGCAATGGTTCCTGATACGTTGCAAATGTATGCGATGGGATCCCATACTTGAAGAACTTTTGAGGATCCCGTTGGCTACCTACTGTAATTTTTATATCGCTAGCATCCTTTTGAATCCACCACCAGTTGACGATAGTGCTGCTCCAATGCCCGCGCTAATCCCTCGGGATCCCAGATCGGGGCATGGGGATAACTCTCTTTGAGCTGCTGTTTCAAACTTTGGAGGGCAGCAGGATCCCGACCCAATAGGATCCCTTGGCTGACATAACTCTCAAGATCCCAGGTGATACAAGCGTCAAGGCCAACACTTTTGAGCAAGCTATAGCTCTGGCGGGTGTAGTAATGCTCCCCGGCCAACGTCAACACCGGGATCCCCAAGGTGAGCGCCTCCAGGGTGTGGGTGGATCCCGCATAGGGAAACGTATCCAAAATCAAGTCCACCATAGCCAGTTGACCCCGATGTTGCTCTTGGGTAGCGGTGCGAGGCAAAAACCGGATCCGTTGGGCCAAGGTCGGATCCCGTAGCTCCTGCTGAAACAGATTGATCACCGCCTGCGTATCGCCGGATCCCTTGATCACGAGCACACTTTGGGGCACCTGGGCCACGATCTCCAACTGACAGCGAATAGATTCCAGCGACCGCTTCTTGGCTGGAGCCGCCGTCCAAAACACCACCCATTCCAACGGGATCCCTAACCGTCGCTTCAGATCCACGGGATCCCAGGGATCCACCGCAAAGCCTGACACTGCCGTAAACGTAGGCAAACGCAACAACGGCTCCGAGTAGCGGGGGGCCGCTTGCTCCGACAGCAGATGCGGATCCACCAAAAAGCCATCCAGCTCCGGTAGTCCCGGCGAATCCCCCGCCAGCCAACTCAACTGAATTGGGGCCGCCCCCAAACAGACCACCTCACAGCCCAAACGGTTTTCCAGCCCGCTCATATAAACCAGCACATCCACCCGATCAACACGAATCTGCGCCGTCACCCGAGCGGGATCCCAGCCATGACAATCCCGAAACACCCCCGCCTGAGCGCGAAACTGGCGATAGATATCATCCTGGTCATCGGGCGGATCGAGGTGATAACAAAAGGTCTGCACCTGGGCTGGATCATGCGCCGCCAACGTGTGATGACTCAAAAACCCCACCGAATGCCGCCGGAAATAGGATCCCAGATAACCGATGCGTAACAGACGGGATCCCACTTCTGGTAACGGGGAAAGAGGAACCGTCACAGCATAGCGGGCCTGGGTAAACTGGCTAAACTTGGCTGCTGCCGCCTGTTGGATCCCTCGGATCCGGTCGGGATTATCCTCCACATACGGCCAGTCATAACAGAGCACAAACAGAACAATAAAAGCCACTTCCTCCTGTTCTGTCACCGTCAGCTGTCGCCCCGTTACCAGACTGCGATCCAACTGCCACTGGCTGACAATCTCCTCAATCGCCCCCCGCATCTCCACCAGATGGCCCGCATTGCTGAGATAACGGATGCCATTGGCCATCAACCCCAACCGCGCGATATCATCCGGCTCCAGTTCTCGCGCCGTGATCAAGATCCCCAACCCAATCGCCAAACTGCCGTGATTCAGAGCTTTGATCAGCGCCGCTGCGGTCGGACAGGCCAAATCCAGCGGTTGCCAATGGGGGGCATAGGCCCGTAAACGTTCCGGGTGATCGGGCCGAGCCAGTTGAGCCAACACCGCCAGGATCCCAGATTTCACCCTCGCATCCGGCTGTCGCTCCGCCAGCACCTCCCCCAAACTCAGCACCGCCTCCGTCTGTCCAGTGGCCAGCAGATGATCCCACAGGGGCAGCACCGGAAAATAAGCCGGGGGATCCCCAGTTTGCCAAGCCTCGATCAGGGATCCCGTCCAGATCATCACCTCCCAGTCATCCCGGCGGCTGGCACTGAGATGGAGCAAGGTCATTAGATTGGGCCGATCCAGTGGATCCAGCTCAACCAACCACTGCCGTAACGCCAAGCTGCGAGGATTAACCGCCTGGGCTTCCGCGATGGGAATGGCAGCCTGAACTGCGGCAAGCAAGAGGGCAGGATCGAGATGCAAGACCTCCAGCACCGACCGCCAGTGATCGGGATCCATCTGCAACAAAAAGCCCCTCAGCCACCGATCGAGGCATCCCTGTCCCTGGGCTTGGCGGGCCGCAGCGATCACCGGCTCCAGCAGTGGATCAATCGGGGCAGCAGTCATCGATCAGACTCCCCTAAGCCAAGGTAATCGCTCGCTTTTCGGGATCCCCAGCTTGGCTAAATCGATAAAAGTAATACTCATCCGCAAAAGGCTGCTCCCCCAGCACATGGTTGAACAAACCCTGATCGATGCAGGTTTGCCCCAGCGCAATCGCCTCAGGGCGAGAGATATGCAGATAGCTGGCCAACCACGTGACGGCATCGGATCCCACAAAGCTATTGCCGAAAGATCTCAGACCCCAGCGATGGGTGCCAATCTTGAGGGTGCCGGACACCTGCATGTGGTTGCACAGATGAGCCAGGGCTTCGGCATAGGGAATGAACTGTAGATCCGGCTCGTGGATAGCCAGCCGAAATCCCTCGGATCCCTCCACCAATAGGCACCGTTCACCCACCGTATGGGGCTTTTCGAGACGAGCCCGAAAATGATCTTTAGCAGTTGTCTCTTTGACCCAGGGGCTAGGTTCCAAATAGTAGGGCAGATCCTGATAAGTAAACCCTAAGGTGATCGGTTGCTTGGGGCGTTGGATCCCGCAAAATTCCACCTCATTGATTGCAATGACCAGCATTATGAGAGTCCTTGGTAGGGAACGTTTGGTCAGAAAAAAACAAAAGGAATCAACAGAAGGCAATCAAAATTAATTAATAGGCATAGATTGGCCAACTCTAAACAAGAGGGTTAAGCCCTTGCTCCAAGCTACCCAAAAGAGCATTAATCTTCTTCTCCTGCCAGAATGCGGGGCACCTTAAAAAACTGATCGGCCCGCTCTGGAGCACCAGCGAGAATCGATTCGGTATCGGGCCACGGCTGTACCTGATCAGGACGGGTCAGACTGGGCACATCCAGCGCATGAAAAGTCGGCTCGATCCCCTCTGTCTCCAGCTCTTGCAACTGTTCAACATAAGAGAGAATATCCCCCAGTTGGCGGGTCAATTGCTCCTCTTCCGCCGGTGTTAGATCCAAGCGGGCCAGATGGGCCACATGGCGAACCTGTTCAATTTCAATCATCACAAATGCTCCTTAAGACTTGTGCTGACAATACTTCAGAATAGTTTTGGCTGCTGCTGGCTGGCCTATATCAAACCAGTCCTATCTAATAGACGTCGTCAATACAGTTCTAGATTGGCTCGACCTGTGGTTTTGAGCCAGTTTTGAGCCTCAATATAGTTATTGGGAGCAATCCGAATCGCTCGGATCCAGTATTCTGCCGCCTGATCTAACAGGGCTTCCCCTTCTTCAATCTCGCCTTCATTCTTGCGTTGTTCGCCTTCGTGATGCAACAGCACCGCCACATTGTTGAGGGCAGAGCAGAGGCGGGGATTGAGATCTAAGGCTTGGTTGTAGTGATCCAGCGCTTTGGCAATATCCCCATTACTTTGGTGAATCAGACCAATGTTGTAGAGGATATAGCTACGGTCATCCTCACTTTCTTCTAGAGCCAAGGCTTCTTGATAGTTTTCTAGAGCCTCGGCATATTCGCCGTCCCCCTGGGCAGACATGCCATCGCGGTAGTAGGAGAAGGCGCGCTTTTGCTCACCGCTCACCCCCGGCAGCATCTTGAGGATCATATCGGCCATCACCGTGAAGGTTTTGTCGATGAAGTTGTCATTCTTCATGCTGCGGGGCATGGGGTCATCTCCTGATAGTCGGGGCCAATCGATAGATATGCTCGAATTTCAGCATAATGCAGGGCGGCGGGATCCCAGGGATCCTATCCCTATTCGTTTGAGGGCACCCTGCTTCATCAACAGGTTCATCATCACCGCATCATGTCGCTCTCCTACTGTCAGCAGCATGGTATCGGCAACCCCTGCCCATCACAGCGCAAATGAATCTTGGTGATGATAAGGCGTTCGCGTCAGCGTGCCTTTGGATCATGCTCTTTGGGGGATTTCCCCTCCCCAGAACCAGATTGGGGTGGGGGGAGTAAAGGTTGGAGGCGTTTCCATTGAGCATCGGTATTGAGCGTCGGTGAGGTATCCTCGCTGGTTGGGGTGATCAGCAACCACTTTTGCATTGATTTTGTCATCCTCACCCTGTCAGTCCTTTTCAAACACTGCCTAGTATTTGTTCTGGAGCGTTGCTTGACCCCAGGATCGAAATCACGAACAATAACAGACATCCCCACAGCTCCTCTCAAAACTTAAGGATCCCTTCTGGTATGACCACTGGCTACCTGGCTCTGGTACTGCACGCGCACCTCCCTTTTGTGCGCCACCCCGAGCAGGATTTTGTCCTAGAAGAGGAATGGCTCTATGAGGCCATCACCGAAACCTATGCCCCGCTGATCATGATGTTTGAGGGGCTGCTCCGAGATGGGATCGATTTTCGGTTCACCATGTCTCTGACGCCGCCGCTGATCTCGATGCTTCGGGATCCCCTCTTGCAGGAGCGTTATGACGAATACTTGGTCAAATTGGAAGAATTGGTTCAGCTGGAATACGACAAAAACATCACCAACGGCCATATTCGGTATCTGGCCGAGCACTACATCCAAGAGTTCTCGCGGGTGCGGGATCTGTGGGAACGCTATGACCGCGATTTAATTACTGCCTTCAAGCAATTTCAAGACTCCGGCAACCTAGAGATCATCACCTGCGGAGCCACCCACGGCTACCTGCCCCTGATGCAGATGTACCCTGAGGCGGTCTGGTCGCAGTTGCTCACCGCTTGCGAACACTACAACGAGACTTTTGGGCAATGGCCTCGGGGCATTTGGCTACCGGAATGTGCCTACTATCCCGGCCTAGAGCGGATGATCGCCGATGTCGGTCTGCGCTACATGATCACCGACGGGCATGGGGTGCTCTATGCCAAACCAAGGCCGAAATATGGCATCTATGCCCCCATCTTTACGGAAGCGGGGGTGGCGGTGTTTGGCCGCGATCACGAATCCTCTCAACAGGTCTGGTCGGCGCAAGTGGGTTATCCAGGGGATCCCGTCTATCGGGAGTTCTACAAAGATCTGGGCTTTGAGGCCGACTATGAGTACATCAAGCCATACATTATGCCCAATGGCCAACGGAAAAATACGGGCATCAAATACCACAAAATCACAGGTCGCAATCTCGATTTGAGCCAAAAGGCTCTCTACGATCCCTATTGGGCACGGGAAAAAGCGGCGGAACATGCCAGCAACTTTATGTTTAATCGCCAGGGACAAATCAGCTATCTCAATAACGCGATGGGCCGTCCGCCCTTGGTGGTAGCTCCCTATGACGCCGAACTGTTTGGCCATTGGTGGTACGAAGGCCCCTGGTTCATCGACTACTTGATCCGCAAGAGCACCTTTGACCAAGACACCTATCGCATGACCCATCTGGCGGAGTATCTCCAGCAAAATCCCACCCAACAGGTCTGCAAACCGGCCCAATCCAGTTGGGGAGCACGGGGCTTTCATGAGTATTGGCTCAACGACACCAACGCCTGGATCTACCCCCATCTCCACAAAGCAGCCGAGCGGATGATCGAACTCAGTCATCGGGAACCCGTGGACGAGATGGAATGGCGTGCCCTCAACCAAGCGGCGCGGGAACTGCTATTGGCTCAATCGTCAGACTGGGCCTTCATTATGCGAACAGGCACGATGGTGCCCTATGCGATCCGACGCACCAAGTCCCACCTGATGCGATTCAACCACATCTACGAAACCCTCAACGAAGCGAAGCTGGATCCCGAATGGCTGTCCAAGGTGGAATATATGGATAACATCTTCCCCAGCATCAACTACCGCAGCTATCGTCCCCTTTAGGGTTGCTGCCTTGATCTAGCTCATCATGTCGGCAAAAGCCCTGCAAACTCTCAGCTCAGCAGCAGGTGGCACTCCAAGCTCAACTTCCGGTTGACCAGTCCATAGGGCTGAATATCCAAAGCCCGATCGAAGGACTCCATCGCCTGTCGATAATGTCCCAAGGCCATCTGCGATAATCCCATGCCATGCCATGCCCCAAAGTGGGCGGGCACCAGCCGCACCACCGCCTGACAATCAGCGATGGCATCTTCATAACGCTCTTGGGTGTAGTAGAGCACTGCTCGGCGGTTCCAAGCTTCCGCAAAATCGGGCAGATCATTGATCAGCTCAGTCAATATCGTTTCAGCCCCCTCCAGATCCCCTTTCTCGACCAAGATCTGACTGCGGTTGATCTGCTCTAACCCAACTGCCCCTTTTTGGGCAAACCAGCATTGCCACAAGGCTTCGGTTGCCCGGTTACGGGTGGAGGGATCCGGATGCTTGAGATCATCGAGCAAGGCAAAAAAAGACGGATCTGGAAAAAGTGCATCAAACAAGGTCATAACATCGACTCACAGGCTCACCACTCTCCCCATCACAACACATCTCAACACGGGATCCCTGGAGTAGCTTTTCTTGCTAAGTGTTAGTAGCCCAGAACACAATCATTGCGGGAATATGCCGTTTGACTGTGCCGGTTAGCTTCGATAGGGCTTGATTTTCTGCCCTTCCCAAATCAACCTCAAAAGCCGATCATCAGGCCAAATCAGACTCAGAGACCCATAGCAGGCCACCTGCCAAGCCTATCGAGGAGAATTCTACCTCTCAAGATAATCTGAAAAACTTGACACCATTGAGTTCAGGGTTTTTAGAGTTTATGAGATGATATGAATAATTGGCAATTTTCGGGGTTTGCCCTATATTTAAGCTGCCCATATCGAAAGCATCTGCACAAGCAAGCTACCCCAGGATACTGATGTCGTCTAATTGGTCAGACAACCATGCTCAAAACGCCACTCCTGGTCGGGATGGCGAGTCTTTTGGGCCTTCTCCTCGGTACTTAAACGAGGGGTATTCAGGGGATCCCAGAGGAGAGGCCAAGACAGACTACAGCAGGAACGGCACTCACGCGCAGTCGCCTGCTCAATGGGAAAGTACTCAATTGGAGGGTATTGTGCCCAGTAGTGTCGCCAAAATCAAGGTGATCGGGGTCGGCGGTGGGGGTGGCAACGCAGTCAACCGCATGGCGATTAGCAACCTAGCTGGGGTTGAGTTCTGGAGTGTCAACACTGATGCCCAAGCCCTGGTTCAGGCCGCTGGGGTGCAACGGTTACAGATTGGCCAAAAGCTGACCCGAGGGCTAGGGGCGGGTGGTAACCCTGCCGTCGGCCAAAAAGCTGCTGAAGAATCCAATGATGAAATTGCCAGTGCCCTAGAGGGATCCGATCTCGTCTTTATTGCGGCTGGTATGGGGGGTGGCACCGGCACCGGAGCAGCTCCTGTGGTGGCCCAAATTGCCAAAGAAACCGGAGCCCTGACTGTAGGGGTGGTCACCCGGCCCTTTACGTTTGAGGGTCGCCGCCGCATGAAGCAGGCCGAAGAAGGTATTGCCGCTCTACAGGCTGCGGTGGATACCCTGATCATTATCCCCAACGACCAGTTGCTCTCCGTCATCTCAGAGCAAACTCCCGTACAAGAAGCCTTCCGGGTGGCGGATGATGTGCTGCGACAGGGGGTGCAGGGGATCTCAGATATCATCGTCATTCCGGGCATGATCAACGTCGATTTCGCCGATGTGCGTAGCGTCATGGCCGATGCGGGTTCCGCTCTCATGGGCATTGGCATGGGATCCGGCAAGTCTCGCGCCCGAGAGGCGGCCATCACCGCTATTTCTTCTCCTTTGCTGGAGACCTCCATTGATGGGGCCAAGGGGGTGCTACTAAATGTGACCGGTGGCAGCGATCTGACCCTACATGAAGTGACCGCTGCGGCTGAGATCATCGCCGATGCAGTGGATCCCGATGCCGACATTATCTTTGGGGCCGTTTTAGACGAACGGATGCAGGGAGAGGTCAGAATTACGGTAATCGCCACCGGCTTTGTTCCCCGCTCGGCAGGAGCTGCTAAGCCCATCATCCCCAAAGGTGTTACCCGTCGCCCGTCCCCTCGTCCCGCCCCGGCCAGCCCGCCCCC
>JAAUUM010000007.1 GCA_012031565.1 Synechococcaceae cyanobacterium SM2_3_2 | reverse complement strand
CGCGTGCGCTCTGTTCTGACCGACAGCGGTTGGTCATGGCGGGGGGACATCCCACTCTGTTGATGGTGGATCTGGAACGGGGAGAGCCGTTTCGAGCCCTCAAAGGCCATGAGGGGGAGGTTCACGCCCTGGCACTCAGTCCGGGTGGTCTTTTTTTGGCCAGTGGCGGAGATGATAGTTCAGTATTGATTTGGGATCTGATCACCGGAGAGCGGCTGCATCGGATAGGAGCTGGGGCCATTATTCACAGCCTCAGTTTTAGCCCCGATGGCACTATCTTGGTGGCAGGCGGTGATGACTATGCCCTCAAGAGTTGGGATTGGCAGCGTGGCGCCCTGCTAGGGATCAGCCCTGACCATGACAACTGGATCCGGGCGATCTCCTTTAGTCCTGATGGTCGCCTATTGGCAGCAGCGGCTGACGACTACCTGATCAGCCTCAAGAATTTAGTCACCGGACAGCGGTTGGGATCCCTGCGAGATAGCCTCGCCCGCCCCTGTGCCGTTACCTTTAGCCCCGATGGTCAGCACTTGATCAGCGGCAACTGCAATGGCGATATCGCCGTCTGGCATCTTGGCCCTCTGCCATATTGAATCTACATATTGAATCTACATATTGAATCCACATGTTGAATCCACATGTTGAATCCAGAAGACTCACTCCCCGACGAGATTATCCCGGCAGGCTTGCCCCCAGACAGCTCAGGGATCCCAGTGGCTACGTCGGTGCCCAAGACCGCTTTGACTCTTGGGTTAGGTCTGGCCAAAAGCGGGGGGCTGGCCCTGTTGGTCTATGGCCTCCTGGTGGCGGTGGGGTTGATTGGGTCGGGCATGCGGCAGTCGGTGGGAGAGCAAGCCGCTGACTTGTTTGGATTTGCCACCAATCCCTTTTTGGGGTTGATGGTGGGGTTGCTGAGCACCGCTTTGATCCAGTCATCTGCCACCACTACGTCGATTGTGGTGGGATTGGTGGCGGGGGGAATGCCGATCAGCAGCGGGATCCCGATGATCATGGGGGCCAATCTGGGCACCTCTTTGACCAATACCCTCCTCAGTGTGGGTTATGTGGGGGATCGGGCCAATTTTCAGAGAGCTTTTGCGGCGGGCACGGTTCAAGATATGTTCAACCTCCTAGCGGTGCTGCTGTTCTTCCCGATAGAACGGTGGTGGCACCCATTGGAACTGGCCAGCCACTGGGCGGCACACCATTGGGTGGGGGTGGGATCCCTGAGTGGTCTGACAGGGTTATCCTCTCTGGCGGCTCCAGCCACAGAGTTGATTGGTCAGGCTACCTCTGGATGGGGGGATCCTGGGTCGGGGCTGATCCAGGTGGGGCTGGGGGTGGGCTTGAGCCTGGGCTCGATCTTGGGGCTGAGTCGCCTGCTGCAATCGGTGCTGGTGGGGCGAGTCTCCCATTTGTTTCACCACGCCTTGGGTCAGGGATCCCTGAGTGGCATTCTCATGGGGGCGGTGATGACGGTGTTGGTGCAATCGTCATCCACTACCACCAGTTTGATGGTGCCCCTAGCGGGATCCGGTTTATTGGAACTGCGGGCCATCTATCCCTTCACATTGGGGGCCAATATCGGCACCTGTTTCACCGCCCTGATCGCCGCCGGTGCCGTGGGGGGGTCTGCACCACTCCAAATCGCCCTGGTGCATCTGTTCTTCAATGTGTGGGCGGTGCTGATCATTTTTGGGATCCCGGCACTACGACCGCTGCCGGTGCTGCTGGCAGAAGGGTTGGCAACCGCCGCCAGTCGCCGCAAGGTGATCGCCCTCATCTATGTGGTGGGTGTATTTTTTGGCTTGCCCGCCCTCTGCATAGAAATCTCCAACCTGTTGTAGATGGTGTAGGGTCAGATCTCGCAGTTCAGCGGGTGTGGACGAAAAGAGCAGGGAACGGGGAAAGCCCTGGAACCATCTTGCCCCCTATGCCAAGATAGTAACCAATCGCACTCAAGAGGGATCCAATGCGTCTCAAATCTCATGAATCCCCTCGTCACCAGGGTCGTAATGATCGGGGCCGAGGTGGCACCGCCCGCAAAAAGCAGTTGGACAAGCGCAACCGCGCCCTGCTCAAAAGACTCAAACAAGGAATCGGGGATCAGCCCCATCCTTCCTCAGCAGGCGATGAGCCTGCTTTTTTATGCCTAATTGCGAGATAGGTTGATTGAGAAACACGTTTTTTGCATGAGCAAGCATAGCCTCAAAGTCAGCTTTTTTTCTCCTCCAAACTCCAGATAGAGTAACTCTAGTCAGTTCCTTTCCTATTTGGATTGCTAGCTCAAATCACCCCATACCATGCCACCTTTTTCGTCAACCACCTTGCCCTGGGCTGAAGCTCTGGCCTATCCTGCTCTCGAATTTGGCCCCCTTCAGTTGCCGATATTGTCAGGATCTCTGCCTCCCCAATTACAGGGATCCCTCTATCGCAATGGCCCTGGACGGTTGGAGCGGGGGGGACAGCGGGTCGGCCACTGGTTCGATGGGGATGGAGCCATTTTGGGGATCCACTTTGGATCGAACCTCCAGCAGGCCACAGGGCTTTACCGCTTCGTTAAGACCCACGGCTATCAGGTGGAGTCCCAGCAGGATCGCTTCCGGTATGGGGGCTATGGCATGACCGCACCCGGACTTCTGTGGCAACGGTGGGGGCGCATGGTCAAGAATGTTGCCAATACGTCGGTGCTGGCTCTTGGCGATCAACTCCTAGCCCTCTGGGAGGCAGGATCCCCGCATCAACTGGATCTGGAGACGCTGGATACCGTGGGGCTGTCAGATTTGGGCGGCACCTTAGCGGTGGGACAGCCTTATTCAGCCCATCCCAAACGGGATCCCGTCACTGGAGAGATTTTCAACTTTGGGGTGCAGATCGGACGGCGCACTCTCCTAAAGCTGTATGTCAGCGATGCTCAGGGCCGGATCCAACGGCAAGCCGCCATTCCTCTGTCCGGGATCCCGTTGATTCATGATGCTGTGCTGGCCGGATCCCATTGGGTGTTCTGTATTCCGCCCGTGCGGCTCAATCTGTGGCCTGTGGTGGCAGGATGGCAGAGTTATAGCCAGTCTCTGCAATGGAAACCCCACCTGGGTACCGAGATCCTGATTGTGGATCGACAGAGCTTAGAGGTGGTGGCGCGGCGACAGACGGATCCCTGGTTTCAGTGGCATTTTGCCAATGGCTTTGTGGATCGGCAGGGGGAGATCTACATCGATTTCGTTAAGTATGGGGATTTTGCCACCAATGAGTATCTTGCCCAAGTGCCCAGTGGCACCCCCAGCACCCATGCACCGGGCTATCTCAATCGCCTCAAGCTGGATCCTGCCACCGCCAAAGTGCTCAGCTTGGATCCCCTCATCCCTCACCCGTGCGAGTTTCCCACCCTCGCTGCTGCTGAAGTGGGAAATCCCCACCAAGCTGTCTACGTGCTGACCCATCGTCCGGGGGCGGATAGCGTGCATGACTTCTTTGGGGCGATTGGCTGCCTTGACCTCACGGATGGGGATCCCCGGCGTCAGTCTTTTGTGCTGCGAGATCTGGGGCCAAACCGCTACCCCAGCGAGCCAATTTTTGCCCCGGATCCCAGTCAACCGGGGCGGGGCTGGCTGCTCACCGTAGTCTTTGATGGCAACCACAACAGCAGCGAGGTCTGGATCTTTGCGGCCCATCAGCTCCAGGCGGATCCCGTCTGTCGATTGGGCTTGCCCAGCGTCGTGCCCCACAGTTTTCATGGCATTTGGTGTCCTAGCCCTGCATCTTGAACCCGCTGGCTGAGAAACCTGAAGCATCCACCAGATTGCGCTACCCTTCTGATACGGGTTTGATACAAGTGACCAGTACGCCTTGGCGGAGATCTGTCTACCCTTGTTTGTGATTGGTAGATCCATGCCGCCGAGTAGTAGGGAACCAAGGCATACGCACTGGAGGGGCATCTAATGCTGGATTTATCGCACAAAAACATCCTGCTGACCGGAGGAAGTGGTTTTTTGGGCCAACACGTCATGGCCGAACTCGCCACCTTAGGGATCCCGCCGGAACGGGTCAGGATCCCTCGGTCTCGGCAGCACGATCTGCGGGATCCCGCCGTGTGTCGTGAGATGGTGGCGGGTCAGGATGTGGTGATTCATTTGGCCGCCCATGTGGGGGGGATCGGTCTCAACCAACAGAAGCCTGCCGAGCTGTTCTATGACAACCTGATCATGGGGGCGCACCTGATCCAAGCCGCCTACCAAGCCGAGGTGAAGAAGTTTGTCTGTGTCGGCACCATCTGCGCTATCCCAAATTCACGCCGGTGCCCTTTCAGGAGACAGATCTCTGGATCGGCTATCCCGAAGAAACCAACGCCCCCTACGGCATCGCCAAAAAAGCCCTGCTGGTTCAACTGCAAGCCTATCGTCAGCAGTACGGCTTTGCGGGCATCTATCTGTTGCCAGTCAATTTGTATGGGCCGCTGGACAACTTTGACCCCGCCAGCTCTCATGTCATTCCGGCCTTGATCCGCAAGGTACATGAGGCCCAAAGCCAGCACCAAGACTTTATTGAGGTCTGGGGGGATGGTAGCCCCACTCGTGAATTCTTCTATGCCTCCGACTGTGCCCGTGGGATCCTGCAAGCCACCCAAGCCTACGACGAGCCGGATCCGGTTAACTTAGGTACAGGGGAAGAAATCTCCATTCGAGATCTGATTACGTTAATCTGCGACTTGATGGGCTATCAAGGGGAGATTCGCTGGCTGACCGACAAGCCAAATGGCCAACCTCGTCGCTGTTTGGACACCCAATTGGCACAGCAAAAGTTTGGATTTGAGGCGCAGGTGAGCTTGCGTTTGGGACTCCAAAAGACGATTGAGTGGTATCGACAGGTGGCCTAGCTAACCCAGTTGTGGCTTGTCTAGGAGTTCTCTTCAGGGCATCTAACGCTCTCTTTAGGGATCCCTAGACTCATAGTCTCAGTCCCTGTTTTTGCAGATCTTCACTCCCCTGGTATCCTGCCCGCCCGTCTCCTTCACGCTTGACACTTTTTGACATCTTTTTTGACATCTTAAGGATCTAACTGCGGCTCATGGATGATCGATTCCGAAGCGCCAATCCCCTGCTCCTGACCCAGGCATCCCGCAATGGCAGCGGCTCCGGGATCCCACCTCGGCGTTCACAGTCCACCGGCATCCTTTACAACGACACCAAGCCTGCCGCAGTTCGGGCCAGTCAGCGGATTGAGGGATGGTTTCAGAAACGGGGCTGGCAGGTCTGTTCGGCCCCCACCTGGGGAGGCTTATTGGGGTTTGCCCGTCCCGACAGTCCAGTCTGTCATAGCCCTTTTGATGGCCTGTTGCCCCCCCATTTTGATCCACAGATGCAATTTGCCACGGTGCTGGGGGGGGATGGGACGGTATTGGCGGCGGCGCGGCAGGTGGCACCTCATGGGATCCCGCTCTTGGCGATCAATACTGGGCATTTGGGCTTTTTGACCGAGACCTATTTGGGGCAATTGGAAGAAGCCGTTGCCGCCATGGTGGAGGGAGCCTATACCCTGGATCGCCGCAGCATGATCAAGGTGCAGGTCTATCGGGACGACGAGCTGCGCTGGGAGGTGCTGGCCCTGAATGAGCTGGTGTTGCACCGGGAACCGTTGACCAGTATGTGTCACTTTGAGGTGACGATCGGATCCCATTCCTCCTTAGATGTCGCGGCAGATGGCGTGATTTTGGCCACCCCCACCGGATCCACAGCCTATGCACTGTCGGCGGGCGGGCCGGTGGTCACTCCCCAGGTACCTGTCTTTCAGATCATTCCCATCTGTCCTCACTCATTGGCCTCCCGCGCCCTGGTGTTTGCCGACTCTGAGGAGGTAGAAATCCGTCCCGTGGTCAACCGCCCCGTGGTCTTAGTGGTGGATGGCAATGCGGGCTGCTACATCACCCCTGAAGATAAAATCCGCGTTACTCTCTCTGACTGCCATACCGATTTGGTGCGGCTGCAATCCCCAGAGTTCTTTCGGGTCTTGCGAGAAAAACTGGGTTGGGGTCTCACCCATGCCTCCAAGCCCACATCGGTGGAGCTGCCTTGAGATAGCGCCTGTCTCCACGAGCGAGATGATAGGTTATGAAGGCTTGTTTGTGAAAAAACTGCCCCCATGCCTCACTTATTACCCAAGCTCTTTGTTCTGGTGATGTCCAGTTCTGTCATGGCGTGCGGATCCTCAACCTCCACCACTGTCAGCCGGGTGGATCCCCAAATTCCCGACGGGCCGCTGGTCTATGTGGCTCTGGGGGCCAGCGATGCGGTGGGGTTTAATGCCAGTGTTTCCTGCGATGGGCCAGCCAATCAAGACGGGAGACAGCCCCGGCAATCGGATCCCTTAAATTGTCCAGGCGGCACAGGCTATGTACCCCTGTTGTCCCAGTCGCTGCGGGCTGATCAAGTGGTCAATTTGGGCCTGACCAGTGCTGTGATCGGGCCACAGGTACGCAATTTGAGCCAGGGTCGTGCTCCTGCCGATATTTTGACCGACCAAGTGCCCAGGATCCCGGCAGATGCCACCCTCTTGACCCTGTGGACGGGCAATAATGACACCACCCAAATCGCACTGGCTACGGCCACCGCTGTGTTGCAAGGGGGGGATGCCGCTCCTCTGATTGCTCAACAGGTGGGCATTTTTAGGGCTGAATTTCAAACATTGCTCATCAGCATCGAACAACAGGCCCCTAATGCCCGTCTGGTGGTGGCCAATATCCCCAACTTTGCCCTGACGCCAGTCGGTCAATCGCAACCTGCCAGCATTCAACGATTACTGAGGGAGATTTCTGTAACCATCAATCAAGAGGTGATCAATCCGCTGGCCCAAGAAGGGATCCCGGTGGTGGATGTGGGGTGTGATCCCCTCTCCTATGAGACTAGCTCCTTCTTTCCAGGGCCACTGGCAGATGGTTTTCATCCCAACGATTTAGGCTATGCCCGACTGGCTGAGTTGTTTTTCAACGGGATCCAAAATCCCACCCCGCCCACTCAGTGCTCCTTCCAGGATCTAGGGCGTTCCATCAAGGGATCCCTGGCTGATCTCAATCGGGCTGATCTTAATCTGGCTGATCTCAATCGGGCCGAGTTGGCAGCCTTTGTGGCTGAGCATTGGTAATTGAGCACTAGAAGTAGCACTAGAAATTACGTTGGGGAAATCCTCTCCTGTGTCTGAAGATGATCATCATTCTCGCTTCTATCAGCGCATCTATGGGGTGACGCGGCGGATCCCGGCGGGACGAGTGGCTACCTATGGTCAGGTGGCTCGATGGGCGGGCTACCCGGGCTATGCCCGACAGGTGGGGTATGCACTGTTTCGGCTAGTGGAGGCTCGTGATGGGGATGTTCCTTGGCAGCGGGTGGTCAATGCCCAGGGGATGATCTCCCGCTCCCCGATGCGTTATGGCAGCGACGATCAGCAGCGGGTGCTCCTCGAAGCCGAAGGGATCCAGTTTGATCCAAAGGGGCGCATCGATCTGGCTCAACATGGCTGGGACGGGGATCCAGCTTAATCAGGGCTTAAACCATCCTTAATGTCTTCATAGCTAGGGATCCGGCCTCAGGCTGGTAGGTTGACTGAGGTAGCAAGATGACCGCACATTCTGACCTTATCTGATTGGGGGGGACGTGGGGTAGCTCCCAAAACGCTGATGCCTATTTTGGATCAAAAGGATTGTGTTATGACTCAGCCTAAACATGGTGTGAAGAATCTTCTGTGGATTGGAGGGGCAGCCTCTCTGATCAGCCTAGCCGTGGCCTGCGGGGGTACCAACACTTCCCCCACTGCACTCGGATCCCTGGAGGAACTGGGGGCTTCTGACAGTTCTACTGTTACCCTCTACTTTGATGGCGACGCCCAAACGTTTGAGATCAATGATTTAGCCGTTGCGGTTGCTCTGTTTCTCAACCCGGATGCCACTATTGCTGAAATCCAGCAGACTGCTCAAGATATTTTTGATGTCACCCTCACGGATGCTGACATTACCGGAGCTGGCCCCAATCCTCTGGCCAACTTTGATCTGAATGGCGACGGCACCCCTGGCACCATCGAAGACCTTGGGGTGGCTATTGCTGCTCTCATGAACGCTTCTGATGTGGCAGCGGCTGAGGCCATGTGCCTAGATATCCTGGGCCAGTCCTGCAACATTGCCCCCGGCACTCTGATCCCTGGGCCTGCCGCCACACCTTTTCCCCCAGGTCTGGGGTTGCCACTGCAGAGCGATCCTGATGTTGCCTTGTCAAGCAGTGCTCCTGTGTTTACCGTGCAGGTGCTCCATGCAGCTGACCAAGAAGCGGGCGTGGATGCCATTGAATTTGCCCCCCGTTTCTCTGCAGTCCTCAATGGCTTGCGGGCACAGTTTAACAACACCATTACAGTCGCTTCAGGAGATCTGTGGATCCCTGGGCCGTTTTACAATGCCACTGGCGGTGTTGCAGACATCAACATCAACAGTGCCCTCGGCTTCCAGGCTGCTGCTTTGGGCAATCACGAGTTTGATTTGGGTACTAACCCATTATCAGGGCTAATTGGGCGGGCAACTTTCCCCTACCTGAGCGCAAACCTAGACTTTAGCCCCAACAGCGATTTGTCAGGACTGGTGGTAGATGATGGCCAGCCTGCCGACACGATCCCCGGCCAATTGGCTAAGTCCACCACCATCACCGTAGGGGGAGAGACCTTCGGTGTCGTTGGCCTGACCACCCCACTGTTGCCCAATATCGCCTCTCCAGGCAATGTAATTGTGGAGCCATCCAATCCCAGCGATCTGGCGGCTTTGGCGGCCATTGCTCAACAACAGGTGGATAGTTTCACAGCCCAGGGCATCAACAAGATTATTCTCTTGGCTCACCTGCAACAGATCCAAAATGAGATCACCTTGGCGGGCCTCTTACAAGACGTTGACATCATCGTGGCCGGTGGATCCGATACGTTGCTGGCCAATCCCAGTAATCGGATTTTGACTCAGTTTGGCAAGTCTCCTTCTGGTCTCTACCCATTGCTGTTTAACTCTGCCACCAATGAGCCAGTGGCTTTGGTGAATACTGACCGCGAATACCGCTATGTGGGTCGTTTGATTGCTAGCTTCGATGAGGATGGCATCTTGGCTCGAATCAATCCCCTCAGTGGAGCCTATGCTGCTGATGAGCAAGGGGTGGCTGAAAGTGGTGGATCCCCGATTCCTGAGGTGGTTGAGGCCGTTGCTAGTGTCCAAGAGGTGATCGCCGAAAAAGATGGGGGGGACAGCATTTTTGGATCCACCACTGTGTTTTTGCAGGGGGAACGCCAAAACGTCCGTACCCGCGAGACCAATTTGGGTAATTTGACTGCTGATGCCAACCTGTTTACGGCTCGCCAGACGGATTCAACCGTGGCGGTATCCATCAAAAATGGCGGCGGGATCCGAGCTTCAATTGGAGCTGTGGAGCCGGGACCTGATGGCAATCTGATTCCGCCGGTGGGCAATGCTTTTGGCAAGCAGGATGGGGATATCTCGGCACTCGATATCGAGAATTCGCTGCGGTTTAACAACACCTTGACCCTATTGACCGTCAGCCGCGAGGGGTTAAAAGCCATCCTGGAGCATGGAGTGGCCAATATCGGGGGTGGTCAGACCATTCAGGTGGGTGGAGTCAGCTTCAGCTTTGACCCAGCGGGCACTGCGATTGCTTTCAATGGGGATGGATCCATCGCCACTCCAGGCACCCGGATCCGTAATGTCGCGCTCATTGATGCAGACGGCAATCCGATTGAGGCGATTGTTCAGAATGGTGTGGTGGTGCCGGGTGCCGATATCCGCCTAGTCACCCTCAACTTCTTAGCTGCTCCCTCTTCCCAGAACCCTGGATTGGGGGGTGACCGCTATCCGTTCCCAGTCTTTGCCTCTGATGTGGTGCAGTTAGAAGAAGAAGGCGAAGGGCTCTCACAAGTGGGCGGCGAACAAAAGGCTTTGGCCGATTTCTTGGCCGCCAACAGCCCCTTCACTCAGCCGGATCCTGTCAACCCTGCCGACCGTAACCGGATCCAAGACATCAGCCAGCGGGCCGATACTGTCTTAACAGGGCTGTAACCTCAGACTGCTCCTCTAGCCAGTCTTGACTAATCTTGACTTGGATCCCTCTTTCAACTGGGGGATCCTTTTTTTGGTTTTGGTGCTGGGGGTACGGAGTAGAACCGCTAGAGAAATGTCAAGATGCAGAAGGAGATAGCTGCAGGGACAACGATGGCTCAACGCTGGGATCCTAGACGATTAATCGAGACGGCAATGTTTTATGATGCCTTGCCGGGATCCGCCGCCGTTCGGCAGTGGGGTGACCAGATCAGGAGTTGGATAGGCATGAAAGATACAGAGTCCATCAGCATTGAGCAGCCCAGCATTCTCTTGGTGGGGCTGGCTGCCGACCTGGGGATCCCTTTGGTAGCCTATTTCCAGGCTCAGAGATGGCAAGTCTATGGCTGGGGGTCGCAGACATGGGCGGCAACGGCGGGGATCCCATCCCTCACCTTGGCTGACCTACAGCAGCGAGGATTGGCCGGGATCCCGGCGGTGATCAGCGGTAGAGATGACGGGATCCCTGAGGTGCAGGAGCTGATTAGCTGGGTGAGTCGCTTTTGGCAAGACCTGCCTGAGCGGATGATCTTTGATTTTCGTTTGCCCACCGAGAGCTTGAAATCGCTATGGGGCAGTGTGGATGATGTGGTGATGGGGGGCGTCAGCGAGAGTCATCTGCAATTGTTGCCAGAGACAGGACTGTTTGCAGGGACGGTCTCCACCGCCAACTCGGGCGGGTTTGCCTCCATTCGCACCCGATCAATGGAGCCGCCACTGGATCTGAGGGGATATCAGGGTCTGGTATTACGGGTGATGGGGGATGGCAAACGCTACAAACTCTTTGTCCGAACCGATCCGGGGTGGGATAGCCTTGCCTACGCTCACTCCTTTGACACCATCCCAGGGCGATGGCTAACCGTCGAACTCCCTTTTGCCCAGATGATGCCACTATTTCGAGCCAAAACCATTCCCGATGCACCTGCTCTGGATCTGAGTCGGATCCACTCAGTTCAACTGATGTTGAGCAAGTTTGAGCAGGATAAGGCCCTTAATCCCTTCTTTACGCCGGGGCCATTTGGCCTGCAACTGGACTGGATCGGTGCCTACGGCGGGATCCCGATGCCTCAATGGATCCTCATCTCCAACCAAGATCCAGCCCCAGAGCACGATCCGATACCGAGCTTGCACAGCACTGGGATTCGCTATCAAATTGTTTCCCCCACCCCAGAAAGCTGGCCAGCTCAGGTGGGATCCCTTGTGGGCTGTGGAGGGTAATTGGCTTTAATCTTCGCGGTTAACCTGACCAAATTCCAACTCGACTGGGGTGTCCCGACCAAAGATGGAGATTAAGGCTTTTAACTTACTGCGCTCAGGTGATACTTCGATCACCTCGCCGTGGAAGCCTTGGAAGGGGCCGGTCAGCACCTCAATCTTGTCTCCCACTGCCATCTCGATCTTGAGGGGCACATCCTCGGTATCGGTGCGGCTAAAGATGCGCTGCATCTCGGAGTGGCTGAGCGGTCTGGGGGTAACATGCCCCCGGCCTCGTCCATAACGGCGGCGTTCTTCGGTGCCCACAAAGTTGATCACGTTGGGGGTGCTTTTGACCACCTGCCAGGAATCATCGGTCATATCCATCTTGACCAAGACATAGCCCGGAAACACCTTCTCTTCGGTGCCCTGGCGTTTGCCCCCCTTATCCAACTTAAATCCCGACTGCTTCGGGATCACCACTTCGGCAATCTTGTCCTGAGCATCTAAGGCAATGGCCCGCTGCATCAGTGTGCTCTGGACTTTGTTCTCACAGCCGGAGGCCACCTGAACGATGTACCAGCGGAAAATTCGCTTGCGTTTTTGGTCTTGCCCAGATTCAGGCAAGTCCATTGAGTCATCGTCATCCGATGAGCTGGCATCAAGTGTGAGGCCATGAAGTTGTTCATAATCTTGATCAATCATGATCCTGTTCCCTATCTATCTGCTGTTCCCTCTGTTCGTGCCAAAGGTTGGCCGCTCTGCTGACTGACCTGCCCCCTGATCTGACTGGCTGCTGACTGGCCCCAAACCCATCCTATTCATCAAGTGCATCCTTGCTCGGGCTGGGGCGATCAGGCACAATCACAGCCCTGACCAGGGATCCCAGGGGCACCCTCAGGCTAAAAAATCTGGGAGGCAGCCCAGCTAAAGAACTGATCGATGGAGTAAATGAAGGCCGCGAACAGCAGCACAATCAACAACACCGCAGTGGATTCGCCGATGAGCTGAGTCCGACTGGGCCAAACCACCTTGCCAAGCTCATCGCGGGTGCCAGCCAAAAACCCTGCAATGCCTTTAGGCTCGCTGCCCGCAACCTTGGAACTCCCTCGCGCACTGGGATCCAGCCGCTCCTCAGATTTGGGAGACACTTTTTTGACTTTGTTGGAGGGACTGCTTTTAACCACGGGACTCAACTCCTTGGGAACAAACTCTCGACCAAACTCGTAGGAGACTCACCCAACTAGACTCTAAAACTCTGATCTTCAACCTTTACAGAGGTGGTTATGGATCAAAGCGAGCTAATTGATAAAAATCTAATCTATTCTTTGCACTTCATGCTGGCTTGGATCTGGGGGCAGACAGAGCATCAAACAGAGCATGAAGGGGTGTGAACGCGCCCTGGAGGACTTGAACCCCCGACATTCGGTTTTGGAGACCGACGTTCTACCAACTGAACTAAGGACGCTCATCTGTGCTGAACAAGATCTGATCTGAGAAGACTACTGTCTCACGAACAGTTGCTCAACAGATAGCTTAACAGCTTTGAACCGCCCGCCGAAAGGGATCCTATGCCGATCTCAGCGCCCCCGCTGGCCCTAGGCGGCTCTCCACCATCAATCTTCATCACTCTTACCCTCTTCCTCGATAGGGATCCCGGTTCAGTCGGACTGAGAGGATGCCTATATTAGTAAAGATTACTAAAGCGGGCGGCTGGGATGCTGCTTGATCCGGGTAGCCTTGCCGACCAGATCCCGCAAGTAGTAGAGCTTGGCGCGGCGGACTTTACCCCGACGTAAAACATTGATGGATTCGACACGAGGGGAGTGAAGCAAGAAGACCCGCTCGACACCGATGCCCTGAAAGACTTTGCGAACAGTGATGGTGCGATTAATGCCACTGTTACGGGCTGCAATCACGATGCCTTCATAGGGCTGGATCCGTTCTTTGCCCCCTTCTTGGATCCGGACGCCAATGCGAACCCGATCTCCAATAAAGATTTGGGGCAGATCTGTTTTCAAATACTCTTCTTCAATAGAGCGGATAATCGCTTCGGCATTCATGAGGGGGTGTCCAAACTCGCGATCATCAATAGTAGCAGGTGACATCACCCCCTGTCAGCCTATTTTTTGTCTTGTCCTTCTGGCCATCCTGCACGATCAATGGTGAGAACATCCCTGAGAGTGCTCTGGATCCCGTTGCCCCTGAACTTCTCTCCGAGTCTAGTCAGAGATCCTACTATCCAGGCTATCCAGGGATCCTCAAGGAGATCTCTTCTGCCTAGCCAGAGACCGTCTGCTCGAACTGGCGGAGTAAGAACTGAGCATAGCGCCCCCCTTGGGCCAACAGCTGCTCATGGTCGCCAGATTCCACAATCTCCCCTTTCTCTAGCACCAAGATGCGATGGGCGTCCCGTACCGTAGACAGGCGGTGGGCGATGACAAACACGGTGCAACTCTGCATCAGCCGTTGCAGGGCTTCTTGTACCAGCGATTCCGATTCGCTATCGAGGGCGGAGGTGGCCTCATCCAAAATTAAAATCTTGGGTCGCAGCAATACTGCCCGAGCGATGGCGATCCGCTGCCGTTGTCCCCCCGATAGAGTCACCCCACGTTCTCCCACCCAGGTGCCATAGCCGTCTGGCAATGCGGTGATGAAGTCGTGGGCATTGGCAATCCGAGCAGCCCGTTCCACATCCGCCAGATCAAAGGGATCCCGGCCATAGGCGATGTTGGTGGCGATGGTGCCCGAGAACATCACCACATCCTGCGGCACGATGCCAATTTGCGTCCGCAGACTCTTGAGGGTGACGGTTTTGATATCGATCCCGTCGATGTAGATGCGCCCCTGCACCGGATCGTAGAAGCGGGGGATGAGGCTGACCAAAGTGGATTTGCCAGCTCCAGAGGATCCCACCAAAGCGACAATTTCACCCGGCTTGACATGCAGATTGATATTTTTTAGCACCGGCTGATCGGCATGATAGGCAAAACTGACCTGCTCGAAGCTGACGGATCCCGCCACGGGGGGCAGGGCTGGGGCTTGGGGTAGTTCGCGCACCTGGGCTTGGGCTTGCCATAGCTCAAAGACTCGATCCACCGAGGCTTCCCCAGCTTTCAGCTCGCTGTAGTTGTTGGTGATCAGCACTATTGGGTCGATCAACAGGGCCAACCCCGCCACAAAGCCCAAAAATTGGGTGCCCGTCAGCCGTCCCTGACTGATCTGCCATCCCCCCAACATAAACACCACCAAGACGCTGATGGCATACAAAAAGCCCACCACCGGATTTTGGATCGCCTTGACATGCTCGGTGCGAAAGCGGGCGGCGCGGTTGCGTTCGGCAATGGCCCCAAACCGCCCCTGCTCGAAGCTCTCGGCAGCGAAGGCGCGGATCAGATGGATCCCGTTAAAGGTTTCGGTCAACAGCGAGGCCAGATCTGAGACTTGCTCTTGGCTGCGGCGAGATTGGGTCAGCAGCTTTTCCCCAAACCAGCTGATCAAGATCCCCATCAGCGGAGCCACGATCAGGGTGGCCAGGGTCAGGGTGCCATTCAGATAGATCATGTAGCCCAGCACCGCCAAAATGGTCAGAACGCTGGGGATAAATTGGTGAAAAAACTTGTGGATCGCCTCCCCCACCCGATCGAGATCTTCGGTGATTCGATAGGTGAGATCGCCCGTGCGATTGGTAGAAAAATAATCTAGATCGAGGGTCTGCAAATGGGCATAAACCTGACAGCGCAGCTCCAGCACAATTTGCAGCGTGGCCTTGGCCATCAGGGCATCTTGCCCATACTGAAAGGATCCCCGCACCACAAAGAGCACGATGCCGAAGCAGGCCAGCCGAAAGATTCCGGCCAGATCGCCGCCGTTGACGGAGCGGGCCAACTGCTCGATCATAAAAGCCAGCAGCGGCATGGTCAGCACAAATCCCACCGTAGAGGCCAAGGCCACAGCAATCATGCTCAGGTGAGGACGCACATGAGGCACCAGCCGTCGATAGGCACGGGCTAAACCCAAGATCGTCTGAGATAAAGACCACTCACCATCTTGCCACCCATCGGCTCTGATCTTCGGGGCCTAAAGATCTTCGGGGGCAGGGATCCCGACGGCGTTGTCACAGGATCCAAAACTCAATCTTTGTGATGGCAATCGTTGTGATGGGGGATTTCACTTCTGCCACTTTCACCGATTGTTAAGGGTAGGAAAAGTGAAAATCCTTGTGTTTGGGGATACCTAACTAAAACCATGGCCGCACAGCCAAATGCAGAGTCCATCTCTTCCTTGATTGTTGGCAATGTTCGCCAAGATGGTGAAACGAATTACAGGAAAAATTAAGGTTTGGCATCCCTGTCTTGACCTAAAAAATAATGCCTTATCCAGCCGGTTGTCTGGGGTTTATACGTGAGACAAATCTGGTCTGCTGCTGATCTGAAGAGACCCTGGATCTCAGATGGGATCCCTTTGTTAACCCGGTGTTATCCCCTTGATAACCTTGCTGCCCTACGATGAGCCCGAGCTTAATTGATTGACTCTCGATCAAAAGATGCTGCTCTGGAGGTGCTGCTCTGGTCTGACTTCAGGACAAGTGGTATCAAAAGAAGATTCATTAGATCCGAGTTGGCTTTTTGACGCCAATTTTGAGACAAAAGTTCATCGAATCATCGATCAGGCTCATCCCTTCATCGCATTTAACAGTCAGACTTGACAGGAGAACCCAGCGTGAATAACCATCCTCAACGGCCCTCTCATAACGGGAATGAGCCCGTTCGGAATCGTTCCAATAATTCCTTTTTTAGTGATATCGTTTCTAGTCGCGTCCAGCGTCGCCAAGTGCTCCAGGGTGGCATTGCCGCTGCTGTGGCCTCTTTTTTTGGCACCCCAGCCATTAACGGTCTGACCCGTATCGCCAAAGCTCAAGGCAGCAGCAAATTAGGCTTCAAGGCCGTTCCCATCAGTGAGGCCGACACGATTGTGGTGCCCGAAGGCTACAAAGCCACCACCATTGTGGAATGGGGCACCCCTATTACCGGCAGCTATCCCGAATACAAACTAGAGAACACCGGCGAAGAGCAGGGTATGCAGGTGGGATCCCACCACGACGGTATGCACTTCTTCCCGATTGAGGGCGAGGATCCCTATAACGGCAGCTCTGAAGAAGGCTTGCTGGTGATCAACCACGAATATGTCGAACCTCGCTTCATGCACGTGGCGGCGGTGGGTCAGGCTTTAGACTCAGGTGCCTATCCGGTGATGGCAGATGGCAAGCGGGATCCCGATGAAGTTCTGAAAGAGATCAATGCCCACGGCGTCAGTGTGGTGCATATCGCCAAGCAAGAAGATGGCTCTTGGCAAATCGTGCGGGACAACCTTAACCGTCGCCTCACCGGCCTCACCCCGATGGAAATTCATGGGCCTGTGCGGGGCACTGATTTTGTCAAGACCAAGTACAGCAACGACGGCACCATGACCCGAGGGATGTTCAACCAGTGCGCTCACGGCGTTACCCCTTGGAATACATACCTAGCCACGGAAGAGAACTGGGCCGGCTATTTCACCAATGCTGCCTTGGCCGAAGATTCTGCTGATATCCCCCGCGAACAGTCTCGCTATGGCGTGGTGGCTGGCGAACCCTCTCGCTACGGCTGGGAGCTAGCTGCCAACGAGGCCGATGAGTATGTCCGTTTTGATATTTCTATCAAGGGCGACAGCCCGATGGATGACTATCGCAACGAGGCCAACACCTCCGGTTGGGTGGTGGAGATCGATCCGTTTGCGCCCGAAAGCATGCCCAAAAAGCGGACTGCGCTGGGTCGCTTTGCCCATGAGGGTGTGGTGTTTCAGCCTGCGGTTGAGGGGCAGCCTGTGGTGGCCTACATGGGTTGCGACGCCCGCTTTGAGTACATCTACAAGTATGTTTCCGCTCAGTCTTTCACCAAGGATACCGCTAGCGGTGATCTGCTAGACACCGGTATCCTGTACGTGGCCAAGTTCAATGAAGATGGATCCGGCCAATGGCTACCGTTGGTGTTTGGGGAAAATGGCTTGACGGCGGAAAATGGATTCACAAGTCAGGCAGATGTGTTGATCAATACCCGTACCTCGGCTGATTTTGTCGGTGCCACCAAGATGGATCGGCCTGAGTGGGGCGCTGTGGATCCCAATACCAACGCGGTCTACTTCACCCTGACCAACAACACCAGACGGGAAGCTGGGGCAGAAGATGCCTCCAACCCCCGCCCAGAGAACCGCTGGGGACACATCGTCCGTTGGAATGAGTCCAGTCAAGACTTTACGGGCACAGCGTTTGAATGGGATCTGTTCGTCCTGGCTGGCCCAATGGATGACAGCGAAACCCTCTCCGGTGAAGCTCTGAATGAAGAGAGCATGTTTGTCAACCCTGATGGCCTATGGGTGGATGCCGAAAGCCGTCTCTGGATCCAAACCGATATCGGTGAAGATAGCCAAAATAAAGATGACTTCGCTCAGTTTGGCAACAACCAAATGCTGGCAGCGGATCCCGAGTCTGGCGAAATCCGTCGTTTCTTGACTGGCCCCATTGGTCAAGAGATCACTGGCTGCATCATGACCCCAGATCGCCGCACCTTGTTCATCAACGTGCAGCACCCTGGTGCCACCACTACTGAGGAAGAGTTTGCAGCAGGCACGGTCAAATCTCGTTGGCCCAACAATGACCAAAATATCTACCCCCGTTCTGCGACGGTGGTGATCACTCGTGAAGATGGCGGCATCATTGGTGCTTGATCCTCAAGCCAGATAGCAAACGCTTGAAAACCTAAATGAGCGGCAGGGATCCCTGGGTCTCTGCCGTTTTTTCGGGGCATTCAAGAGCCGACATGAGTATTGCTGGCTAAGGGTGTCCCTCTGTCAATTCCCTCTGTTAATCTGGTGTGACGGTTATTTTGTTATTCCCTATCCCCAATGGTTGTCCAAGATCTCGCTCCAGCCGACATGGCCACCCCTCTGGAGCTGTCGGTGGCTGATCTGTCCCGCCTCGATGCCCTCGCCTGGGATCCACAAGGCTTGATGCCCGCCATTGTGCAGGATTATTTGGATGGCACCGTCTTGATGATGGCCTGGATGGATCGCCAATCTCTGCAAAAAACCCTAGAAACAGGTCGCACTTGGTTTTGGAGCCGCTCTCGTCAAAGCCTCTGGCCCAAAGGTGACACCTCTGGCCACATTCAAAAAGTGCAGGATATCCGCTTTGACTGCGACCGAGATGTGCTGCTGATTCAGGTGAAGCAAGTGGGGGATATCGCCTGTCACACGGGATCCCGCAGTTGTTTCTTTGGTGGCTTTGATGCCTATGGTTCTAATCAGCCTACAGATCAAAAGCCCGAATCAATTCAGAAACATGGTGATCAAGCGCACAAAATGCCCACCCTAGTGGGAGATACCCTGTCTCAAGTGTTCGCCGTGGTCAAACAGCGGCAAGCGGATCCCCAGCCGGATTCCTATACCAGCAAGCTGTTGGCCAAGGGTGATAACGCTATCTTAAAAAAAATCGGCGAGGAAACCGCTGAGGTGGTGATGGCCGTAAAGGATCAAGATCCCGCTGCCATTGCCAGTGAGGTTGCCGACCTCTGGTATCACTGTCTCGTCGCCCTTGCTCATCATCAGGTGGATCTTCAGGATGTCTATCGCCAGCTCCAGACCCGGCGCAGTCGCACCAACCCTGCCCCCAACTCACGTGGATAGCTCTTTTGACCAATCGTGGGGATCCGGCTCGATCCAGATCTCAGTTCAGCAGCAGGGCCAAGTAGATTTGGAGACTGGGCAAGCCGAGTTAGCCCATTACCTACAAGCTCATCAAGACTGGATCTCCCGCTGCTTTAAGCCGCTCAAGGTGGAGCCGTTAGGGCTGGATTTTGGGTCATTTACCATCCGAGGATGACCCTAGCTCACCCTCTGTGGCGGGCCACTGCTATCGGCTGCAATTTTTCAAGATCGGCGGATTGGGGTTTGAGTTGGAGCCCAGCTTTGGGGTGCGGATCTGGCAGGAATCCGACCGGATGTTTCGGCTCAGTTCTATCAAACTACCCAGCGATGAGGGGTTGCCCTATACCGTCGGTTGTCAAGCCTATTTTGGGTTGGAGCAATTAGCCCCAGATAGTGAGCAACTGCAAACCCGTGTCCACTGGCGGCTGGACTTGGATATCCACATGAGCTTGCCTCGCTTTTTGCAGGCTTTTCCCCGTCCTATGGTCTATCGGGTGGGATCCAATGTGGTCTGTCAAGTCACTCGGAGCATGAGCGACCGCCTCACCCACAACGTCTGCAAAGACTTTTATCGCTCCATCGGCAAGCCAGGAAAGCCCTATCGACTCGTCCATACCTCGTCAAATGTGTCAACAGATGCCCCAGGAACCTGAAGCATCCCTGTCTTGGATCGCTGCTCTACTGCGCTGCTACGCAACTGCTCCAGCCCTGATCCCAATGACTCTGCTAAGGTGGGAACGCCTGACGCTGGCTGTTGAAGCTGGTTATGGCCCTTTGCCCTTTTCTCTCCTCTCCCATGACCCGCATTTGTATTCTTGGCGGCGGCTTTGGTGGTTTGTATACGGCGCTGGAACTTTGCCAGCTTCCTTGGCAGACGCCCCCCACCATTACGTTGGTTGATCGCCATGAGCGATTTGTTTTTTTGCCTCTGTTGTACGAGCTGTTGACGGGGGAAATGGAAGATTGGCAGGTGGCCCCCCGCTATGTCGATCTGATTGCAGAGGTTCAAGCCCAGAAATCGGTCAAGCTAAAGTTTTGCCAAGATACGGTGGAAACCATCGATCTGGATGGCCATCAGGTCAAGCTGGGATCCGGTCAGACCCTGGACTATGACTATCTCACCCTGGCTCTGGGCAGCGAAACCCCACTGCACCAAGTACCGGGAGCCGCCGACCATGCCATCCCATTTCGACAGTTGGCGGATGTGTACCGATTGCGGCAAGCCTTGGACAGGTGGGAACAGGCCACCCAAACCACTGGGATCCCTGCCCACATCGCCATTGTCGGGGCGGGAGCCAGCGGCGTAGAACTGGCCTGCAAGCTGTCCGATCGACTGGGATCCCAGGGGGAGATCCATCTGATCGAGCGGGGATCTGAGATCTTGGGGGGCTTTAGTGCCGCCAGTACCGCCGCCGCCCGTCAAGCCTTGGATCAACGGGGGATCCCGGTGGAATTGAACAGCGAGGTGACGGAGATTGGGCCGGATCGGATCCAATGGCAGCGGCATCAGCCCCAGGGATCCGATCATCTGCCGACACCGGAAATGTTGTCCGTCAATGGGGTGTTGTGGACTGCGGGCACCCAGCCGATCCCCTTGATTCAAGCCTTAGATCTGAGCCGGGATGAGCGTAACCGGATTCAGATCAAGCCCACTCTTCAGACCCAGGATCGGCCTGATGTATTTGCCTTAGGCGACCTAGCGGCTGTGGTGGATGCCACGGGTGAGCGGATCCCGGCCACCGCCCAAGCTGCCTTTCAACAGGCGGGCTATTGTGCCTGGAATATCTGGGCCTTAGCGACGGCAGAACGGCCTTTGCTACCCTTTCGCTATGAGCCGTTGGGAGAGATGCTCAGCCTCGGGGTGGATACAGCGGTGCTCTCCAGCATGGGCCTGACCCTGACTGGGGCTTGGGGCTATATGGCCCGCCGCACGGTCTATCTGGCCAGAATGCCGACCCTAGAACATCAGATCCGGGTGGGTTGGAGCTGGATCACCCGTCCCCTCAGCGACTGGCCCAACTGGCTGCAAACGGTCGGGGACAGGGGATCCTAGCAAGTCCCTTGAGAGAACAGATGGCCTCAGTCGTGCATGGCATCGGCCAATAGTTGCGCCACCTCAGGCCGAGAGAATTGTGGCGGTGGGATCTGCCTGTTGCGTAACATCTCTCTCACTTTGGTGCCCGACAGATGGATCCGTTGCTCTGGGGTGCTGGGGCTGGTTTTGGCGGTGGCCATTGTCTCGGTGACGGTGCAGTAGAAAGCGTGCTCAAATTTCAGCGGTTGGATCCCCAGTTCAGCGGCTTCAAACTGGTCGAAGATATATTGGGCATCGTAGGTGCCGTAATAGTCTCCCACCCCGGCATGATCTCGACCGACGATGAAATGGGTGCAGCCGTAGTTTTTGCGTACCAGGGCATGAAAGATCGCCTCGCGGGGGCCAGCATAGCGCATAGCAGCGGGGTTGATGGCCAAGATCACCCGATCGTGGGGATAGTATTTTTCGATCAACACCTCGTAGCAGCGCATCCGCACATCGGCGGGGATGTCATCGCTTTTGGTGGCTCCCACCAGGGGATGCAAAAACAGGCCATCGACGATTTCGAGGGCACATTTTTGGATGTACTCATGGGCGCGGTGGATGGGATTGCGGGTTTGGAAGCCCACCACAGTTCTCCAGCCTTTGTCTAAGAACATTTGCCGAGAGGCGGCTGGATCGATTTGATAATCGGGAAAGAGGGGATGGGGATCCCGCTGTAGCAGGGTGATCTCTCCGGCCAGATAGACGGATCCCTGGTCATAGATCACTTTGACACCGGGGTGGGCCACCTCTGTGGTGCCGTAGACCTGCTGAGCTTCCTGCTCTTTGTCGTAGGTGAACTTTTCGCTGAGCTGGAGCACGCCAATTGCAGATCCCGTGGCCGAAAGCAGGCCGATCTGCTGGCCTATCACCAAGCCATCCGCCACCGAGGGATCCACGGGCAATGTGATGGGGATCGACCAAGGCAGGCCATTGGCGAAGCGCATGGTGTTGACCACGCTAACGTAGTCCGCTTTGCCCATGAATCCGGTCAGCGGGCTAAAGCCCCCAATGGCGATCATCTCTAGATCGGACTGGGCACGCTCGCTCAAGCTGATCTGCGCCCACTGAGGGAAGTGTTCCTTCATGGCATCGCGTTCGGCGGGGCTGGCCACTCTCTGCACCAGGGATCCACCATGCGGCTGAATCAAAGCGGGACGAACAGGATCCACTACATATTCTCCAGTAACGTTTTATGTCTCAGTACCTTGATCCCAGTGTCTATCAAAAGGGAGTATCTGGACATGAATTCCAGCCCAAGTCTGGACGTTTTAGACTGAATGACTGCCCGATAACTGCCCGGTAACTGCCCTCTGAGGGTGAGCTATCCTAGTCCAGCAGAGTTTCTTGCTCAGAGCTGATGGCACACGACGAGTCCTTGATCGACCCTTCAGCAGAAAAGATGGGGGAATCCTTTGCCCTCAAAAATCATATTGAGGCGATTCTGTATCTCAAAGGCGAATCCCTCGATCTCAGCACCTTGGCTCAGTTGGCCCGCTGTTCTCAAGACGATGCCTATGAGGCGGTTTTAGAGCTGGTGGAGGACTATGCCTATCGAGATTCGGCCCTGGAGGTGGTGGCGGAGGCGGATCGGTTTGCCCTGCAACTACGGGATCCGTTTTTAGCCTTAGTCAATGACCTCTTGCCTCCCGAAATTGGGGTGGGGACATCTCGCACTTTGGCCACCATCATCCTGAAGGGGCCATTGTCTCAATCGCAACTGGTGGAGATGCGGGGGCCAGGAGCCTATCATCATGTGGCGGAGCTGGTGGAGAAGGGTTTTGTCAGCAAGTATCGCAAGGCGGGCAGTCGGTCGGCCTTTTTGCGGGTGACGGATAAGTTTCACCGCTACTTTTCGGTGGATGAGCTGGCGGCGGCTCACCTAGACGATGGAGCCTGGGATCCCGGTGCCTCTTCAGATCAAGAGCCTGACCTGGACGAGCCTGACTTGGATGAGTCTGGACTGGATGAATAGAGAGTAGTGGCAGCGATAGGGGTCAGATTCGGTTAGGCTTCATTCAGTGTTTTTTTCATTGAGTTTGCGTCGCCCCCATGACTGCTACCCCCCAAGTCCACCCCCCCACCCATTTCAACTTTGATCGCTCCCTCTGGAAGCGGTTTATCACCAACGCTCAACCCTACTGGATCCCAGCGGAGCAGAGTGCTTGGCGATTTTTGGGACTGTTGGTGGTGCTGCTGATGCTGGTGGTGACCACCACTTTTTTCCTCTATCTGGGCTTTAGCTTGGGGGGGCGGCTGGTGCTGCCGGGATTCTTTGCCAATGTGGCGGCTGGGTTGGTCAGTCAGGCGGAGTGGTTTGCCTCATCCCCTTTTCTGCCGCTGGCCATCGCCCTGTTTATCTTTGCCTCCATCGTCTTTGCTGCCAACCGGGGATCCCTGCGGGGGCGATGGCGGCAGTGGAGTCTGCTCTTTGTGTTGTTGGTGTTGTCTTTTGTGGTCAATGGGGCCAACGTCTCCCTCAGCTTCATTTTTCGTTTCATTGATACCGCCCTCAACGAACGAGAACAGGCTACCTTTTGGCGGTTTTTGTTTATCTATGCCGGCCTCATCGTCTCTGCGATCCCGATTTTGGTGCTCTATCGCTTTACCCGCTTGAAGCTGGCGTTGTTTTGGCGAGATTGGCTGACCAAACTGTTTCTCAATCGCTATTTTGAGCAACGGGCTTATTATGAGCTGGACTCGAATGCTGCCAATACTGAGATTGACAATCCAGATCAACGGATCACCGAAGATGTCAGGTTCTTTACATCAGTTACCCTGACTTTTTTGCTGGATGTTTTAGATTCTATTTTGACGTTGATCTCCTTCACAGCCCTGTTGTATAGCATTTCTCGAACTCTGACATTGGGTCTTTTAATCTATGCAGCCTTTGGGACAGCGGTGACGATTTTGGCTGGGCGACGGCTGATTGGCATCAACTTTAATCAACTGCGCTTAGAGGCTAATTTTCGCTATGGCATGGTGCATGTGCGAGATAATGCTGAGTCCATTGCTTTTTATCGCGGTGAATCCCAAGAAATTCGGCAGGTGGTAGATCGATTGGGCGAGGCGATTCGCAATCAGGATCTGTTGATCATTTGGCAGTCTTTGATCGATCTTTTCCAGTACGGCTACAACTACTTCACCCGCATTGTGCCCTATGTGATTGTTGCTCCCCTCTACTTTGCAGATCAAACGGACTTGGGCACCATTACGCAGGCCACCATTGCCTTTTCGCAAGTGTTGGGGGCATTGTCGATTGTCACCAACCAGATCCAGAGCATCTCTAGCTTTGCGGCAGGGATCAATCGCTTGGGGGCTTTTAACGAGGTATTGGCAGATCCTGACAGTCGGTATGGGGGATCCCGGCAAAGCAGTATTGACAGCATGGAGGGATCCCAGTTTGCTCTCAATAAGGTCACCCTGTTGACCCCAAATTCTGAACAGACATTGGTGCAAGATCTGAGTCTAGAACTCCAGCGGGGCCAGCAACTGTTGATCGTGGGATCCAGTGGTTGTGGCAAGAGTTCGCTACTGCGGGCCATCGCGGGCCTGTGGACAAATGGCCAGGGATCCATCAGTCGCCCCCCCAATGACCAGATGTTATTTTTGCCCCAGAAGCCCTATATGTTGCTGGGATCCCTTCAGGAGCAATTGATCTATCCCAGCAACCGAACGGATCTGACTATCGCCGATCTGCAACGGGTGCTGACGCAGGTCAACTTGGGATCCCTGGCGGAACGGATGGGGGGCTTTGAGGTGGTGCAGGATTGGCCCAATGTCTTGTCGTTAGGGGAGCAGCAGCGGTTGGCATTTGCCCGCATTTTGACCAATAAGGCTCCTTACATCATTTTGGATGAGGCCACCAGTGCGCTGGATGTGGCGAATGAACGGCTGCTCTATATGCAACTGCGGGATATGAATCTCAGCTATATCAGCGTCGGCCATCGGCCCAGTTTGCTGGCCTATCACCAGTTGGTATTGCAGCTCACCGAAGGCACCGATTGGCGGCTGATGACCGTTGATGAGTACGCCGCCTCAGGCTTCTCTGCGGCTGGATGAGGGTAGCGGGATCCCTTCCTTTCTTGAGAACTGAGTCAGAATATCGGGCAAGATCAGCGGCGCTAGAGAACCTTGGTAACCCGCTTCAGCGACTTGTCAGCCCTCTGCTAAAAGACCTCTGGTATGGGAGTTGTGATTGCTCTGTTCCTCTAAGCTTTGCACTGGGAATATGCTTTCCCTAATTTACCCTCAATTTACCTTCAGCCTGCCGATGTAGGAGGACACCAAAACAAAGTGCGGCTCGTTACCCCTAGAGAGTTTAGAATCTCTCGAAACCTCTGTGTGCAGGCCAGCCAATGGTTTTCATCTTCATACATCCGGTCTGGATTCAAAGTCAGGGCATGATGGATCACCCCTTCCAACCCTGAAAATTCTGCGCCGGACTGGTCGGATAGGATCAGTAAACGAAACGTTTTTCCCCAGCGATTGAGTTGGTGTAGCAAATCCTCAACTTCCCCCCGTTGGGCTAACCCAGTTCGGACAAATAGAATCTGGTCAGCTTGGCGCATCATGGCGCGGAACCGCTCGGCACGGGCTTGATAGCGACGTTGCATGCGGGCATAAACGGGGGTCATATCATGGCTGGGATCCTCGTCATCCTCCACTTCATGGGCAAAGGATAACCCCTGCCAACGACGATGATAAATGCGGTAGGCTTCAGGGCGGTATTCCAGACTATCGGGATCCCACATTCCAACAAAATCATGGGCAATGATGTCAGCAACATCGCTCAAATGGGTGGTACGGGTCAGATCAAAGGGAAAAGCGGGGCCGTCATATTCCATTTTGTAGAGCATCATCCGCACGGCACAGCGATCCCCAAGGGGCAGGATCCCGATCCGCTGCCGACTGGCTAGGGATCCCTGGTAGGTGAGGCGGAGGTAACTATAGGGGGGAAGTTTAACGCGGCTTTCCAGCCCAGAAGGGCCGATCATGGCTGTCCGAAATTCAGCCCCCAGCGCTTGGGGATCCTCATATACCCCCGGGGTGACACCTTTGAAGGCTAGACGAACTTCCCTCCACATGGGATGAATATTGTAGGGATGGACAGATTCGTTGAGCAGATGGAGAGTGCCGTCGGTGTCCTTCAGGATCCCCACCTGCCCGTCATCAAACAGCACTTGATGCTGATGCAAAAGATACGTGGCGGGTCGCCATTCTCCTTGAGTCTGGGCCGGAATTTGCAGGTGGGTAATCAAACGGCGCTGTTCACTCAAGGCTAACGTTGGCAGCGTCGGGGAGACATACAGCCCCGGCAAGAGGGTGGGGTGAGCGTGGACGGCTGTTTGCAAATCGGCCCAATCTGGGCATAACCCATAGGTGTACTGGGAGGGGTTGTGAAGCTGGAGTGTATAAGCAGAGCGGCTGATCTGGAGTCCGCCGGGATCCTGAAAATGGGGATCGATCCCTGGCGAGTGGCTTGCAAAGCAGATTTATCTTGACAGGCAAAAAGCGATAAATCTATCTTCTCAAACATCCGCTGATGCCCCTTGCTGTTGGGGTGGCCAGCATCCCAGGCTAGACCCGCTTGCCAGTGACCGTGACCATCATCCACAGCCGATAACCAATCCATAACTGGGATCCCCCAACTGTTCATGCGGGCTTGGGTGTGCCGCAACCCACCATAGTGAACAGGCGAGTAGTCCTGATGAGGATAGAGTCCCCCGACAATTGCCAGCGCACCCAGGGCGTGAATGCGTTCGATCAGGTGCAGCAGTCCGCTTTCAAACTGTCGCTGGATCCTGGCTTGCTGAGTACCTGTCGCTTGGGGTAGACCTTCATTGGCCAAGGATAGAGCGACTATCACGATGTCCGGTTGATGGGGTTCAACAAGCTCTCCAAACTGGGCATGGGTAGTCGCCACACTGGCTCCCAGTTGAGACTGATTGATTACTCGATGTCCAAACCGTTGCCTCAATTGCTCGCCCAATTGGGTTGCCCAGCCGCGTAATAACCAGGCCCCACTGCCCACGGCCACAGAACTGCCTAACACAAGGATCGTCAGTCCCCCTTGCGGCTCAGCCGTTGGTATGGGTGGATTCTGCCAATAGCTGTGGGGCCACACAGGAATCTCTCCAAACCAGCCGTCTACCACCACAATCCGGCTAGAATGATATGTTTTTTCAGCAGGGATCCAGCGGTTGGCCCCCAAAGTTTCCCAGACAGTGCCCTGAGCAGATCGGCGCAGATATTGGTATTCGATCCTGGATTCTCCCTCTCCTAAACCTTCCACATCCACCCACCACAGAGGATAGTCACTGGAGCTGGTCTGGAGTGGCAGAGCTTGCTGGGGATCCCAGGATCCCAGGGCAGGTGCGGATCCGACCAAAAAAAGCTGTTCATCGAGACAGGTATGAGCATTAACCTGAAACCTAACCTGCATGGGATCCTCTTTTTAATCTGTTCTTAAACAAAGTTCAGGACTTAAAGACCGATTGAACCCATCAAAAAAAACGCACAAGGGTTGCTCCCTGACATAATACTGATACTTTAGGGTTTCCCGTCATAAGAGTCAGCCAAACGACGAAATTGCCCTCCTGACGGTTAATGAGTTGAACCTATCTCACCTTATCTATCAATTCCCTACCATATACTTTTGAAATTTCTATTATCAATAGAACCAGATCGCTCCCTTAAAAATACGGTGAGCTGGTGAAATGAGATCTCTAAGATCGTCGCCCTAAAAGGGTTTGACGATATAGACTTCTTGTGTAATCACCACCAATCCCGGAGAGTCATCAAAATAAAAGATTCGAGAGAATATTATGAATGGAAAAATAGAGATAAAAAGTGGTAATCCGCCAGTGCATTGATTTTGCAAAGCCTTATGAATACCGGAGACACTGATAGATCAACTTGGTTTTCTGTGATGTTGACTAATCCCCAGATATTTCATTGAAATCAATCAATATCCAAAATCAAACTGGGCAGTAATCGCTTCAATGTCACCAATGTTTTATTCTGCCATTCCAACTGACGGGATCCCACGATCCGCATTTGCAGAGACTCCTGTTTGCGTTGCCGAATCATAAACTTGGAGAGCATGTGGATGCCAGAACTATTGAGTAACTTCAGCTCTTTGACATCAAGCGTCAGGCTATTGCTTGAAGTATCAGCTGCCTGTTCCAATAGATGACTAATGGGGGCATAGGCATCTGGCCCTGCTAGCCGGATCACACCTGAGAGGTGAACGCTGCTAGTGCTGGGATCAAACCAAATATGGAAATCTTCGGTTTGAATATCCATGGTCATGGGTTGCAATCCTGAAGCTGAGTTGGAACGAACGGTAGTTTTCCTGCCCCGAGTGTATCAGAGCAGGACGGATGGGGCTGTCCCCTGTCGAAAAAGCTAACGTCCTCTTCACAACCAGCTCAAGGTCAGGGCCAGCTCAAGGTCAGGGCCAGCTCAAGGTCAGGGCCAGCTCAAGGTTATCAGACCCCTGTCTCGGTCTATTGGATCCCTGCGTAGCAAACTTTAGTAGCGAACTTTAGTAACGAACTTTCAGAGTGACATTGACTTGGATCATCTGCTCACCACCGATGACAGGAGTGGGGCTTGATTCACGAGACGAGGCGCTGTAGGAGTCCGCCATCATCATCGCCACCGGAGCAGGAGGCTGATTGGATCCATGAATGTCAATGCTGGCAATCCCCTCCTGAGACAGGTTGAGAGCAGCCAAAGCAACCCCGGACTGGTCTTGGGCATCGGCGATGGCCAGACGAATCGCTTCTTGGCGGGCCGCTGGATCACATCATCAGCGGCTTTGAAGCTGACGGACTGGATCTGGGTCGCCCCTGCCTCAATCGCTCCATCCAAGACCCCTCCAGCCCGGTCAATGGGCACCTCAAACTGGACAGCATTTTGCCCCTCCACCCCCACTTGTTCTGTGACGCCACCTTGATAGGTATAGCGGGGGTTAAGACTGATGCCCGTGGTCTGCAATTTCTGCACTTCTTCTTGGCGTAATTGCTCCACCAAACTGTTGGTGCGCTCCGCCACTTCTGCCTGGACAGCAGCGGCAGACTCACCTTCCACCCAAACCGCCAGCCGCACCACCGCAATCGAGGTCTCCACCGTCACCAATCCTTGGCCCGATACCGTCAGCAGGTTAGCTTGTGACATAACATCAGACTCCTGAGCTTGAACGGCAGCGGTTAACGGCATCCCAAAAGGGGTGGCCAACCCCACGACGGCAATCCCCAAGAGAGCGGCTAGCCCCCCCAGGATCCCACTCCTGAGGCCATGATGGGGATGATGAGAGGTGTGATTGAATGGTGTCAACATGGCGGGTTCTGCTCAATCTGAATAGCCCCAGCTTAGCCAGATCCACGGCTCTATTGGGGGGTATATCCAAAACGGTAACGCCGCCCTCGCCACCGCCCCTCCTGCCCAAGGTAAGCTAGTCTGGATGTAACGAAACATTGCGAACTTAGTAGGTAGATAGAGCATGAGCGACCTTGAGACGGAAACCGCCGCTTCAGAACGTCATCCGGGAGCGCAGGGGGAGTTATCTTCTCCCTATCTGGCCAAGCCAGAGGATAGCTATACCAAGCTCGCTATGAAAAATATGGTGCGTCGGGGTGGCACATCCCTGTTTCATTTTGTCCTCACCACCCTTGGGATCCTTGGACTTTTGGTGGGCCTGTCAGTCGTCTTTCATTGAGGGGGCTTTTCATTGGGGTTTTCTTTTGACCCATTTTTCACCCATTAGGATTTCTGGTTTGACTGCGACTCACTTGTCCTTAACTGATGTTTTATGCTCTCCAATCCTGATACTGTCGCCCCCCCTCATCTCTCATCGCCACGATGGGCTGTCGGGATCCAGGATGTCAGTTTCACCTATCGCACCGGCACCGAAATCGAGCGGGCCACCTGTGTTTTGCAGCAGATCTCCTGTGGGATCCAGGTGGGGGAGCGGGTGGCGTTGGTGGGTCACAATGGCTGTGGCAAAACCACCCTGTTTCAGTTGATTTGTGGAGTGTTGCGGCCTGATGCGGGCCAGATCACGTTGTTCGATCAGCCGGTGATGCCGGGACAGTTTTACCCCGAGGTGGGCTTCCTGTTTCAGGATCCCAATGATCAACTGTTTTCGGCTTCTGTGCTGGAAGATATCGCCTTTGGCCCCACCCAGATGGGATTGGATGCAACGGAGATTGAGCAGCGGGTGCAGCAGGCTTTGACCGTTACAGGGATCCAAGCCCTGGCCCAGCGTCCCCCCCATCATCTCTCCGGCGGCGAAAAACAGATGGTGGCAATGGCCGGACTTTTGGCGATGCGGCCCCGTCTGCTGTTGTGTGATGAACCGACCGCTAGTTTAGATTTGCGGGCCAGACGACGGCTGATTACATTTTTGGCCCAAACCGATCAAACCCTCTTGATCGCCTCCCATGATTTGGAATTTGTTTTAGAAGTCTGTCACCGAGTGGTGCTCTTGCATCAGGGTCGGATCGTGGCGGATGGCAGTTGTGCAGGGATCTTGGGCAACGAGTCTCTCATGCAGCGGTACAGCCTAGAAAAGCCCTATTCTTTGGCTAATCGAGCGTGATAAGATTTGCGAGGTTTTAGGTAGTAAAATATGCATTCCGCAATGGGCAGACCCAGACCCGTATCGGCGTCCCAAAACCAGTACAGCGGTCAGACCCGGATCCCTGTCGGTGTGATTGGGGTGGGGAATATGGGGCAGCACCACACCCGTGTCTTCAGTCGCATGAAGGATGTTGAGGTGGTGGGGGTAGCGGATATCAATGTGGAGCGCGGACTTGATGTAGCCAGCCGTTTCCGGGTGCATTTTTACGAAGATTTTCATGAGATGCTCACCCAGGTGGCGGCGGTGGCGATAGCCGTGCCGACGGTGTTGCACCATGAGGTGGGTCTAGCCTGTCTGGCGGCTGGGGTGCATGTTTTGTTAGAAAAGCCAATTGCCGCCAATATCAGCGAGGCGGAATCTTTGGTCAACAAAGCTGCTGACTGTGGCTGCATTTTACAGGTGGGACATATCGAGCGGTTCAGCCCCGCCTTTCAGGTGTTGGGGCAGGTGTTGACGGGTGAGAATCCGATTGCGTTTGAAGCCCATCGCCTTAGTCCCTATTCCAACCGAGCCACCGATGTGTCGGTGGTGTTTGATCTGATGATCCACGACATCGATCTGTTGTTGGAGCTGATTCCCTCTCCGGTGAGCAAGGTCAGTGCCAGTGGTAATCGAGCTAGTCACCTCGGCAATCTGGATCATGTCACCGCCACCTTGACCTTTGCCAATGGCATCATCGCCACCTTGACCGCCAGTAAGGTCACCCATCGCAAGCTGCGCTGCATCGCTGTCCACTGCAAGGATGCCCTAGTGGAGGCGGATTTCCTTGACAATGCCATCTCCATCTACCGGCAGGGATCCTCCCCGATTCCCAGCGACTTTGGCCAAGCCCACTATCAGCGGGAATGTCTGATCGAGGAGGTTCACACCGACAATATCGACAAGCTCAGCGCCGAATTGCAGCACTTCATCAACTGTGTGCGGGGGGGGAGTCAGCCCTCGGTCGGAGGCGAACAAGCCCTCAAAGCCCTTCGCATTGCGGCTGAGGTGGAGCGAATTGCCCTGGATGGCTGCGCCTGGAACCAATCGTCTGTGGTGCAGATGTCCAACCATGAGCGGCATAGCTAGCGTCATAACTGCGTCATAACTAAAGTATCCCGGCTGTGGGGGGTGGGCTTTGACCCCAGCCCAGTTGGCCAGATATCCAGTAGGCCAGACATAGGGCCAAACATAACAATGTTGAAAATTCGCTTACCATAAGACTTACAACGGGATCCCTGTGGATCCTGGCATCCAATGCACCCCCGCTTTATCGCTATTTCAGGCCAGCCGTGGACTACAAGAGCACCCTCAATCTGCCCCAGACCGACTTTCCCATGAAGGCGGATGCCGCCCAACGGGAACCGACGATTCAGTCCTACTGGCAGCAGCAGCAGATTTACCAAACTCTGGCCCAGACCAATGCCGGGGATCCCTTTGTGCTGCATGATGGGCCACCCTATGCCAATGGCGATATCCACATGGGCACCACCCTGAATAAGATCCTCAAGGACATCGTCAACAAATATCAGATCCTGCGGGGGCATAAGGTGCGCTATGTGCCGGGGTGGGACTGTCACGGCTTGCCGATCGAGCTGAAGGTGTTGCAGAGCATGGATCCCGAGCAGCGGGCCAATCTCACCCCCCTCAAGCTCCGTTACAAAGCCCGCGATTTTGCCCACAAAGCCATCGAACGGCAAAAGGCCAGCTTCAAACGCCTGGGCATCTGGGGCGACTGGGAGCAACCCTATCTGACCCTGCAACCGGAATATGAAGCAGCTCAGATCGAGGTGTTTGGCCAGATGGCCCTCAAGGGCTACATCTATCGCGGCCTCAAGCCCGTCCATTGGAGCCCTAGTTCCCAGACCGCTTTGGCGGAAGCGGAGCTGGAGTATCCCGAAGGCCACACCTCCCGCAGCATCTATGTCAAGTTTTCGATCAAGTCCTTGGCTCCAGCCGCCCAAGAACTTTTGGCCAGCTATGGGTCAGATCTGAGCATCGCCATCTGGACGACGACACCTTGGACGATCCCGGCCAACTTAGCTCTCTGTTTTAACCCCAAGCTCACCTATGCGGTGGTGACTTCAGACCAGTGGGGATCCCTGATCGTTGCGGCAGATTTGCGGGAACGGCTGGAGCAGATCTTGGCGACCCCCCTGCCAGTGGCCACCACCTTCCCCGGCCAAGTGATGGAGGGATCCCTGGGGCAGCATCCCCTCTATGGGCGGGATAGCCTCTGCGTCATGGGGGACTATGTCACCACTGAGTCGGGCACTGGCATCGTCCACACCGCCCCCGGACATGGGGAGGACGACTTCAAAACCGGACAAAAATACGGGATCCCCATCCTCAGTCCGGTCGATGATCAAGGCAACTTTACCGATGAGGCGGGATCTGAGTTTGTCGGCCTCAATGTCCTGAGCAAAGAAGCAGGCAAAAGTGGCAATGAGGCGGTGATTCAAGCCCTGCAAAAAGCGGGATCCCTGCTCAAAGAAGAACGCTATCAACACAAATATCCCTACGATTGGCGCACCAAAGAACCCACCATTTTCCGGGCCACAGAGCAGTGGTTCGCCTCGGTGGCGGGCTTTCGGGATGCGGCCTTGGCGGCGATCAAACAGGTGAAATGGATCCCGGCGGTGGGGGAAAATCGCATCACCCCGATGGTGACAGATCGCTCCGATTGGTGTATCTCACGGCAGCGGGTTTGGGGGGTGCCGATTCCCGTCTTTTATGACACCGAAACCGGGGATCCCTTGCTGACGGAGGAGACGATCCAGCATGTGCGGGAGATCTTTTTGGCGGAGGGATCCGACGCTTGGTGGAAACGCCCGGTGGAGGAACTGTTGCCAGAGGCCTATCGCAATGATGGCAAGACCTACCGCAAGGGCATGGATACGATGGATGTCTGGTTTGACTCCGGCTCTTCGTGGGCAGCAGTGGCCCAAGGGCGAGGGCTGGGCTATCCGGTGGATCTCTACCTAGAGGGATCCGATCAGCATCGCGGCTGGTTCCAATCGAGCTTGCTCACTTCTGTGGCCACCCACGGCCATGCCCCCTACAAATCGGTATTAACCCACGGATTTGTGCTGGATGAAAAGGGTCTCAAGATGAGCAAATCGCTGGGCAATGTCATCGATCCCATGAGTCTGGTCAATGGCGGCAAAGACCAGAAAAAAGAACCCGCCTATGGGGCCGATGTGGTGCGGCTGTGGGTGTCCAGTGTGGACTACTCTGGCGATGTGCCGCTGGGCAATACCATCCTAGGGCAGATGGCGGATGTCTATCGCAAGATTCGCAATACCGCTCGCTTTTTGTTGAGCAATCTGTTTGATTTTGACCCGGCTCAGGATGCGGTGCCCTATGGCGATTTGCCAGAGCTGGATCGCTATATGCTGCATCGGATGGATGAGATCAATCAAGAGATCACCAGCGCCTACGAGGTCTATCAATTCTTCCGGGTCTTTCAGGCGGTGCAGAACTTTTGTGTGGTGGATCTCTCCAACTTCTATTTGGATATCTGCAAAGATCGTCTCTACATCAGCCACGCCAACTCCCCCCGGCGACGGCAAGCCCAGACGGTGATGGCCTTAATGCTAGAAAACCTGGCGCGGGCCATCGCCCCCATCCTCTCTCACATGGCTGAGGAGATCTGGAGCGGGATCCCTTATGCCAAGTCTGCTGAGTCAGTCTTTGCGGCGGGCTGGCTTCAGATGGATCCTGAATGGAGCCAACCTGAGTTAGCCACCACCTGGATGCAATTGCGGCAGGTTCGTCTGGAAGCGAATAAGGTGCTGGAGAAGGCACGGGCAGAGAAGACCATCGGAGCTGCTGTCGAAGCAAAACTCTTCCTCACCGTCAGGGATCCCGCCCTGTTGGAGATCCTGCAATCCCATGCCGATGAATTGCGCTATCTGCTCATCGTCTCTGAGGTAGACCTGAGCCTTGATTCGGCCCAAGCTGGGATCCAAGTGGTGGTGCAGCCCGCGTCTGGACACAAGTGTGTGCGCTGCTGGAACTATTCCACCCATGTGGGCGAGTCGGCGGAGCATCCCGAGCTGTGCGAACGCTGTGTGGGAGCCTTGGCGGGCACGTTCTAGGGTTAAGACTTGAGGGATAGCCTGATGGATCCTCAACTGGATCCCCAACACGACTGGCGGGATCCCTTTCTCTCCAGAGCAGGGGGCCAGAGCAGCGGGGCAGAATCCGGTTTATGATGTTTTCATCAAGAGCCTGAACGGGCACACTGAGCTTGGTACAAGGCCGTAAGTTTTCTTTACAGTTGCTGCCTCATGGCCCGCTACGTCTTTGATCCTGCCGAATTGCCCTGGCTGCTGCGCCAACACCAGCGGCAGTTTTCCAGTGGCTATCTGCGCTTTGATCTGCGGACACAGGGACAGCCGATGGCCAATGAAACCTGGCTGCTGGCCTTTCGGCAAGGGCGATTGGTCTATTCTGGCGATCAGCCCCTCACCATCCGCAGTTTTGCCAAAGTCTTGGGGCGATTTGTGCCTCGTCTACGGCTGGGGTGGTCGCGGCGGGCGATGCGGCTGATCCAGGAGCGGGTGGTGCAGAATGACTCTCTCACCAGTTTGGTCACCGCCATGACAGAGCTGGGTCTGCTCAAAGAGGGGGAGGTGGCAGATGCCCTCTGGCTGAGCTTGATGACGGATTTTGATCGCTATCTCTATCAACGGGGGGGCACCTGTCGGTTTGAGGTTCACGACAGCTTGGCTAAGACAGCTCCCATCGCAGGCTTTGAATTGGATCCCTGTCTCAAGCGAGCAGCCGAGCGGCAAGATCGGTGGAAAGCCTTGCAACCGATGATTAATAGTATGGAGGCCGTGCCAGTCCTGAATTGGGATCGATTAGAAAAATGTTCCCTCAGCGAGGGTAAACGGGAAAAATTGCGCTACATCGCCAAAGATGGGCATTCTTTGCAGCGCATTGCCATCCAATTGTCTCGGGATCCCTTAGAGGTGGCTCAGCTCTTTGCCGATTGGGCAGCCAAGGGATTACTCACCATTCAACAGGCTCGAACTCTGAGTGAAACCACACCCAAGCCCCCCTTGATCCTGGCTATCGATGACAGTGTGGTGGCCCAGGAAATGATGCGGAATGCCTTGCCCACCTACCGAGTTTTGACCACGGGTCACCCATCCGAATTACTGGGGCTTTTGTATCGCCATCATCCTGATCTGCTGCTAATGGATGTGACCATGCCGGGGCTAGATGGTCTAGAGTTATGCCGAATAATACGGGGGATCGAGGAGTTTAAGTCACTTCCCATCGTCATGATGACGGCTCGGGATGGCATCATCGATCGGGTCAAGGGCAAAATGTCTGGAGCTTCCCTCTACTTGACCAAACCCATTGATGAAATCCAACTCAATCAAGCGGTGGAGAAACTCCTGATCAGCTCAGGAATTATCACGGATCTCAACCCCAGACGAATTACGGATCCCTCTTTAGCGGTGGTGCCTTTGGTTAATTCTTGATCCCCTCACTCTTTTGACAGGCCTATAGCTACAGACCCATAGCTTGTTAGATGATGAACTATGGCCATCCTTGGGCCAGATCAGTCAAGCGAGATGGGGCACGGTGAGAATGAAGCTGGTTACTTGATTGATGCTGGTAACCTCAATTGTGCCCTGCAAAAGCTCTACAGTTTTTTTGACAATCGCTAATCCCAGACCAGTGCCACCCTGGTTAAAGTGATCCAAACTGGCATTGCGATAAAATTTATCAAACAATTGCGATTGATCTGCCTCTGGAATCGTAACCCCAGTATTGGTGAGCGTGATCTGACAGCCAGTTGCGATCGAGTTACAGACAAAGCTGATTCGTTGATGAGCAGGCGTGTACTTACAAGCATTATTCATCAGTTCTAGAACGACTTGTTCTAGTAGATCAGGATCGGTGGAGAGAGCCAGAGGAGACTGGGAAAATTGCAGACTCAACTCTTGAGTGTAGTTCTGGCAACGCATGATAAAAGGCTCCAGCAATGTAGGGATCCACTCAGCTAGATTTATTTCCTTGACACAGAAAATCTTGTTGCCAGCCGAGAGAGCTTGTAGATCTAACAGTTGATTGACTAGCTTGAGTTCTCGCTTCCACTCTGATTCCAAGATATTCAGATAGGTTTTTTGTCTCTCAGGATCTTGGGTAGTATTTAACATCGTTATTGCCATCTTCATACTGGCTAACGGAGTCCTAAGTTCATGAGAAATGGTACTCATAAATTCATCTTTTAAGATGGCTAGTTGTTCCAAATCAGAGATTTTCTCCTGAAGTTGTTCATTCAGAGTATTGATCTTACCCTCTGCTTGTTTGCGCTCTTGTATTTCATCTGACAAGGTTTGGTTAAGAAGTGCAAGTTCACGGGGACTCGGAAGGGCCAAAGCCTGAGGTATGATAGGAATAAGGCTAAAGGCAGTATAGATAGAAACTGAAGCAGTTACCATCTTCATACCTCCAGAAACCCAATAGGCAGGCACCCACAATGTCCAAACTTCTAAGGTATGCGTAAACCCGCAGGAAACAATAAAAGCACTGAACAGAACAAAGATTTTGCGAAACGGAACATCCTGACGCTGTCGAATAAAATAAATCAACAAGAGAGGAATTGAAAAATAGGCAATGCTGATCAGGCTATCACTGATCCCGTGGAGCAATATCAGATCAGGCCGCCAGAGATAGCAGTGGGCGTGGGGGATAAAATAATTAAACAACATCATGGTAGCGCAACATTTTTTTATACTTTAGCTGTTGACATATCCATTAGGGAGCAAACCGATGATACGCTTTATGACCTGCTATGTTACATTTCTTAACTTGCAACTTTGTCACCCCACTCTGACAAGCTCACTGCCATGCCGCAGGGACAAAAACGGGTGATGATAGCACGATAGGGGAATGAATAGAGACTGGGGGTATTTGACCGAGATGGGCATGGTGAAGCGTCATACCCTCTTATATTCAGTCTCGCTTACATCAAGTCCCGGCTGAGACGGGCCGTTGATCGTTATGAGCTAGGTACGCTTAAGTTGTATTTCAGCACCGGATATAACCCTCATGGACAATGGATCCCAGGTGAGAATCGCTAACATCCTGACTTCATCAAATTGACCAAGGTGCCAATCCTATCAATCTCAATGACTACCGGATCACTCAAGATCATAAGCGTTTTCTCGACCGGGCAGCAGTCGAATCAGGCCGATTTAATCTCTCACCACCAAAGCAGTACTGATAGATTGATAGGCAATGGTCGCAAGCTTCGTGGGGGTTTGAGATAGGAAAACTCAGTAGATTTTGATCCTTTCATCTCATCCCCAAAATCAGTCAGGGATCCCGAAATCTAGATCATTTTCCATAGTGAAGATTTCACCAGCAGAAAAATTTACCTCCGGCCCAGGCATTTCTAGATCCTCCCCCAAACTGGCATCAATTTCGTTCATCGCCATAGTCAAAAATGTGATAGTTCGCTTTGCATCAGAATTTGTCACCTTCTCATTGGGCACAACCTTGCCGCACCAATTGCCAGATGTACTAGAGGGAGGTAGCCCGCCATTGATTCAGGCCTTTCGCTTCAAAGGGCACCTCTCCATAGGTGGCCTGTCGCAAAAAAGGAATAGAAAGAGGCATGAGAACAGAACGCCACTTTGGATGAGATTTTGGTTGATGGATTGCCTCAGGGCTATCTCTTGTCAATTCGACAAGTTGGAGACCTGAATTGGGGTGCGGCCCAAAGTCAAAGCCGGGATCCCTTCGTTCATTAAGGATCCCGGCTTGACGAGTGAATTCGTTCTCAGGTCAACAAAATTATCAACAGAATCAGAACTTTAGCCTTCCGCTTCGGTTTCTTCAATGGTAATGGACTCAATCACCACGGGATCTGTAGGACGATCCATCCCAGCAGTGGGGGCGGTGGCGATGGCATCCAAGACATCTTCCCCTTCGATCAGCTGACCAAAGACGGTGTAATTGGGTGGCAGGGGATAATCAGCGTGCATGATGAAGAACTGGCTGCCGTTGGTATTGGGGCCAGCATTGGCCATCGCCACCGTGCCTCGGTTATAGGGGCGCTGCACCGGCTCATCCTCAAAGCGATAGCCGGGGCCACCCGCACCCGTACCCGTGGGATCCCCCCCCTGAATCATGAACCCCTCGATCACCCGATGAAAGATGACATCCTCGTAGAACCCCTCGTTGGCCAGAAAGACAAAGTTATTGACCGTTTTGGGGGCTTCTTGGGGCAGTAACTCCAGTATCATCGTCCCCGCCGAAGTTTCGACCGTGGCGGTGTAGGTGGTCTCAGGATCAATCGTCATCTCGGGAGGAGCGGTAAAGGTTTTGCCCTCGACTGCATTTTGTGAGAGCAGGGTTCGAGCAAATCCAGGGGCCACAAGTCCCATTCCCAGCACAAGCAGTAGTGTCAGCGAAATTAAAAGTCGTTGCATGGTTGTTATTTCCCGCTCAAAAAAGGTCATGTGTACGTTCTGTGAACTGGCTATGATCTGGCTGTGATCTGGGTTGAGAAACCCACAGTTCACCAGGATCAAACCCCAGGGATCCCTTCAGTTAAAACTTCTCGCCAATGCCAAAGTGCAACTGAGAGGTTCCCGCTGTGCCCTGGCCTAGACCATAATCGATCCGAAGTGGCCCCAGCGGCGATTGGATCCGTAAGCCCAGGCCAATGCCCAGCCCATCTCCTGGCTTGCCCCGCACCCCAGCCGGATTCCCGACAATCTGAGCAGCAGTACCCAAATCGCTGCCGTAGTCAGCAAACACCACAGCCCCCACCGGATCAAAGATGGGGAAGCGCAGTTCTGCCGAGGCTTGGGCGAAGCTGCGACCCGATCCGATGCCCCCCTCAAAGAAGCCCCGGACGCTACTACCGCCGCCCAGCGAGAAGGCATCGTAAGGGGCCAGATCCCCTAAGGCTGTGCCGCCGCGCAGATCCAGCGCCAGCACCTGCTGGGTCTCAGAGCGGGTTTCAAACAAATCTACGGGAATGAACTGGCTATAGCTGACTTGGATGCGGTTGCCAGTCAGACCATTTTCAAATACCCCTACCGACTGCTCTGTAGAAGCCCGCAGAATGGATCCCTGGGTGGGAATGGTGCCACTATCGCGGGTGTCGCGACTGATCCCCAACCGTGCCCGAGTATAGACATCTTGACCAGTCTCACTAAAAACAATCGGGTTGCCCAAGACATCAAACCGCTGTTGGTTGCCTTCGCTATCACGGGCTTCGGCCACTTGGACTTCGGTGCCCAGACTGCCTCGCCAATTGCCCCCAATCGGACGAGAGAAAGTCACCCCGCCACCAATCCGTCGGATGCGGACAGACTCACCATTGGGCAAGCTGAAACCCTCATTAAAGACAAAGCTGCCAGACTGGCGACTGGAGAGGTTGATGTTATACGAGGTGGGAATCTCCATCGTGGCGATGCGGGGATCCGTGAAGTTGAGGTCAAATAGGGTCTCATTGGATCCCACTTGAACATTGGCGCTGGCCTGTTGGTTGTTGCCCCCCAGATTTTGATCCGAGACGCTGACACCCCCAAACACCCCACTGGCGGAGCTGACCCCCAATGTACCAGCTAGGGATCCCGTGCGGCGTTCCTCCACGTTGACCACCACCACCACTTTTTCGGGATCCTGGCCGGGATCCAGCGACACATTCACATCCTCAAATAGATTCAGCTCAAAAACCCGCTGTAGATCCTCCTGGATGCGGTCGCGGTTAAAAATATCTCCCGGCTCTGCTGCCAAAGAGCGGGTGACAATAAAATCGCGGGTGCGGTCATTGCCCTGGACGCGAATATCTTCGATCTGCCCTTCCGAGACATCGAGGGTGACGGTGCCATCCTCACCTGAGCGCACATCTGTCACCTGAGCCAGCACATAGCCGTTGTCGGTGTACCAATCTTCGATGGCCTGGACACTGGCCTGCAATTCCCCAAAGTTGATCACCTCCCCCTGCAAGTCCCCAAAAAACTCATCGAGGACTTCCTCCGGCAGTACCGTTGCTCCTTCTGTCTGCACTGCCTGTAAAACCGGATTGGCCTGTACCTCAAATGTGACCCTCACCCCCAAGCTGGTGTCAGAGGGCAAGGCTTGGACATCTGCAAACAAGCCGGTGGCAAAAACGGCATCGATGTCCCGTTGCAATTGACTTCGTGTTGTCACTTGACCAGCTCGGGTGCCAATGACGCGATAGATCCGATCCACCAAATCGGGATCCTCCGTGCCCTGCACCAAAACCTCTGCCACCAAAACCTCTGGCTCACCATTGGCGGGCGGGGGAGCAGCGGGGGCTGGAGCACCCGGAGATGGGGGGGGAGTCGCCTCATCCGTGCGAAAATCCAAGGTGCCCGGTTGGGCCTGTGATGAAGCGGGATCCCCTTCAGTGCTGGGGATCTCAGTGCTAGGGCTGAGGTCAATGTCCAGATCAGGCATTGGGGCTGAGCCTGGATTGGTGAAGTCAAACTGCACGGGATCCTGAGCTAGGGCAGGAGGAGGAGATAGTAAAGCTACCATCAACAAAGAGCTGCATCCCAAAGTCGGGATCCAGGACTGGCGGCGGTTCTGATTTTGATGAGCTGGCCGACGTTGACGATCTGACTGCATACCGCACACCACACATGAAAACCGAACTGGGGAACTTGGCTAGATGGATTATATCAACGGCCTCGCCCGAACTGGCCCCAGGCCCCCTGCGGGATCCTGCACATTTGAGCGCGGATCTACGTTTTCACAGTGGGGCGCTGATCGATTAGGTTAGGCGACTATGGGGTGAATCAAGCGAGCTGGGATCCCTGGCCGTGGCACACCACAGGGATCCCGCTGACCAGTACCGTTAGCCTTGGTTGTGCAGTTTTGACCAAGTACGGGTGGGCAGACCCCAGACATAGATAAAGCCTTCGGCAGCTTTGTGATCAAAGGCATCATCCTGGCCGTAGGTGGCCAAAGCGGCATCGTAGAGGGAATAGGGGGAACGGCGACCCACCCCCACCGCTTGCCCCTTGAACAGGCGCATCCGTACCACCCCGGTTACCTGCTCCTGCGTGGATCCCACAAAGCCATCCAGGGCATTGCGGAGGGGGGAATACCAGAGACCGTTGTAGACCAGTTGGCTGTAGGTGGTCTCGACCCCCAGTTTGTACTGACTCAGCTCGCGGGGTAGGGTCAGGCTTTCCAACTCGCGGTGGGCAGCGATCAGCACCAGCAGGGCGGGACATTCATAAATCTCGCGGGACTTGATCCCCACCAAGCGGTTTTCCACCATATCGATGCGACCGACGCCATTATCTCCCGCCAGCTTGTTAAGCCGCTCAAACAGAGTGCGGGGATCCAGCTTTTGGCCATCCAGCTCCACCGGGATCCCACGCTCAAAGGCGATCTCCACATAGGTGGGTTCGTCGGGGGTATCTTTGACGGCGCGGGTGAGGGCGTAGACTTCTTCGGGAGGTTCGGCATCGGCATTTTCCAATATGCCAGCCTCGGCACTGCGGCCCAGGATATTGAGGTCAATGCTGTAGGGGCTGGATTTTTTCACGGGCACCGGGATCCCGTATTTGTCTCCGTAGGCGATGGCTTCCTCGCGGCTCATGCCCCACTCGCGGGCGGGGGCTAAGACCTTGAGGTTGGGATTGAGGGCGGCAATGGCCAGATCAAAGCGAACTTGGTCATTGCCTTTGCCAGTACAGCCGTGGGCCACCGCATCAGCTCCGACGCTGTCGGCCACTTCCACCAGCAATTTGGCGATCAGGGGGCGGGCCAAGGCGGTGGAGAGGGGATAGCGGTTTTCGTAGAGGGCGTTGGCCTGGAGGGCGGGAAAGGCGTAGTCGGTGATCAGGGTGGTGACGGCATCTTGCACCAACGATTGCTCTGCTCCCGCTTTGAGGGCTTTGGCCTGAATTGCTTCCAGTTCGGCCCCTTGGCCCAGATCCACCGCCAGAGTGACCACCGCCTCCACCCCCCACTCATTCATGAGATAAGGAATACAGACCGAAGTGTCCACGCCGCCTGAATAGGCCAACACCACTTTTTTTGCTCGCCCCATTGCCTTGGATCCCCATTGATAAGAATGAACTTGGATAAGAGTGAACTTGTGTTGAGTTTGGATTCGCCTAGAAGCCTATCATTTCTGGATCCCTGGACTGTGATCAACGTGACGCTCTGGGCAGGCGGCTGGTGTATGTTCACTTAGTAGAGCGTGGATCCCTGGCGGGCGGGCAGGTCGCAGTCATAGTGGATCCCGTCGATGGCGTTGTCGGTGAAGGATGACAGGATGGTTCCCTCCAGGGAGCCCTGGCGATGTTGTGCAGGCTATCGGCCCGATTGTTCCCCCGACGCTCGGGTGGATACGCAGATCACCATTCCACCCGCTCTTGGATGGCGGCGATGCGGCTGGGGCCAATGCCGTTGACCCGATCCAGGTCTTCGAGAGAAGAGAAGGGGCGGGCGGCAACAATGCGCTCGGCTAGGGTGGGGCCGATGCCCGGTAATTGGGTCAATTCCTCCACAGAAGCGGTGTTGAGGTTGATCAGCTGGGATCCCGCCAAAATCGGATTGGGGCAGGCGGTGGCTTGAGCCTGGGTTCGTTCGCTGAGGCTGCGGGAGGGGCCAAAGCGGGCGGAGACGATCAATCGCTCAAACTCGCGCTCCAGATGGGCGGCCACGACGGGATCTTGAATGATCAGCAGAGCCTCATCGTTGCTGTGATTGGCGGCAACTGACCAATTGTGGGATCCCGTGATCAGAGTGGCTTGGGGGCTGTCCGCATCCAGCAGGCCAAATTTGTGGTGCAGCTTGTCGGTGCTGTGGAGCTGTGGGATCCCGATGCTGTCGATGATCGGGTCACTCCAGATCTGACGGTCAGGATCCAGTAGGCAACCATCCTCCAGCGGGGTCACCCCCCATAAATCCAGGGTGCGACTGTAGTCTCGATAGGCAAAACCGGGATCAAACACCCCCCGAATCGTCACATTGCGGTCGTGGTGCATCCGGTGTAGCTTGTTGGCGATGCCGGAGTCGGTAAAGACAAACAAAGCCAGGGCGGCACTCTGTTGGGCTTGCTGAAGGGTTGCCACAATGGCCCCATTGCTGGTGTCTGCATAGGGTAGCGAGTGGCTGGCGGGGGAAAAATGGATCCCCACTGTGGCGTTTCCCACCTGCACCGTTTGGATAGGGCGTTCGGGCTTTTGGACACCAAATAAACTATCTGGCTGTCCACCGGGGCCATCCCCCCACATCAGGTCAAATTCTTGGGCAAAGACGCCCGCCACTTGGGAGCTGGCGATCAGCAGCATGTGATTGGCGTTGCCCCGACTTAGATCTTCGCCAAAGTCCCCGTGAATATCTGACAGGGTGAAATTGGCGGATCCCGTCACCAGCTTTTGGCCGTCGATCAGGATAAATTTGTGGTGCATCAGGCCGCTGCCCGCCGAGCCATCTGCGGTATCGTCGAGCCACGGGATCCCGGCGTTGTCCATGATCTGGTAGACATCACGGCTGGCGATCTCGTCGGGATCTAACTCTCCGTCCCGATTGACATCGATCAGGGCAATATATTCCTCGACTTTGACGGCTTCTCGTTCTGAGAGTTCGGGTATATCCGGATCCTCGGTTGGGGCGGTGGCGATCTGATCCCAAGGTCGAACGTAGGTGTTTTCAGTGATCACCCGCACTGGGATCCCGGCGGCTTGTTTTTGGGCCAGGGCTTGGGCGATCAGGGGCAGGTTTAATTCTTGGATTGCCATGTCGATAGACTGCTGGGCGGAGTCAATCTGATCGAGGATGAATTGCTCCAGATTGTCCCCATGGCGATAGATCTGGCGATAGGGATCCGTGTAGGTGTTGGCCTGAGATTGGTTGAGATAGACCTTGATCTGAGGGTGTTGGGGCAGCGGATCCAGGGTCTGTAACGTCTGTTGCCCATCCACCAACCCCAAGGGTTCTTCGGGGCTGAGCCGGGGGCCGACCACATACCCGATGCCCACCAGCACCAGCAGAATGACAGCCCAGGGTATGTATTTTTTCCAGCTACGCATGGGGATCCCTCTCTAGGCGTTATCTACCGTCTTAGGTTGTGTTCACTTGACTCAAATTGACTCAAACCGATTTGGGCAATAGATCATCAAGACAAAGTTGGAGGTTGGAAAACAGCCGTGATTGAATCAACTGTCCAACTCGATACTGTTTTTGTTGATAGTCGCCGGCCTCTAGCGTACAGAGGGTCAGAACCGGTTGTTTGGGTCTGCCAATAAAGGCGCTGCCACCCAGTCCCCGATAATCGACAATCCAGTATTCCGGGATCCCGAAGAGGGCATACTCGTCTACTTTGCGGGCGTAGTCATTTTCCCAATTGGTGCTGACCACTTCTGCCACTAGCTTGATGGTCTGACTTAAGGTGATAACGGGTTCTTGCTGCCAGCGAGGTTCGTAGGGCAACAGGGTTTCATCCAAAACGATCAAGTCCGGGCGGCGGGCTGTGGCGGCACTGGCAAAAGGGCGAATCAGACAGGTGCGGGGCAAGATCCAAGGCTTTTTGGCTTGAATGATGGCCATCCCTAGATACAACGCCAACTTGCCAGCCACAACTTCGTGAGGGCCGGTGGGATCCATGTCTACTAAATCTCCATCAGCCAGTTCGTAGCGGTTGTCATCGCCATGAAGAGCCAAAAATCTATCAAAAGTTAGCGTCTGAGTAACGGTCATGATCTAATCAAGCTCGATGCCCTTGCCAGGATCCCTCTACATGATAGAGATCCCCAAGCCTCAACCCAGGGATCCCTACTGTTGTCGCTCCATCCATTCCTCTCACCAAATCAGCCGAACCGACCTTCCACATAGTCGCGGGTGGCTTCTTGGGCGGGATTGTTGAAGATCTGCTCGGTGGGGTTGAACTCCATCAGTTCCCCGATGCGGCGGTTGTCCTGCATTTCCACACTAAAGAAGGCGGTCATGTCGGAGACACGGCTGGCCTGCTGCATATTGTGGGTGACGATGACGATGGTGTACTGCTGCCGCAGCTCCTTCATCAGCTCTTCGATCCGGCGGGTGGAGATGGGATCCAAGGCTGAGCAGGGTTCATCCATCAAAATCACATCCGGCTGGACAGCGACGGCGCGGGCGATACACAACCGTTGCTGCTGACCACCGGACAGGGAGGTGCCACTGGCCTTGAGCTTGTCCTTAACCTCATCCCAGAGGGCGGCTTGCTTGAGAGAGGTTTCCACCACCTCGTTCATGTCCACATCCATGCCCAAGACGCGGGGGCCATAGGCGATGTTGTCAAAGATGCTCTTGGGGAAGGGGTTGGGCTTTTGGAACACCATGCCGATACGACGGCGGACTGCCACGGGATCCACGTTGGAGGCGTAGAGGTCTTTGCCGTGATAGGTCAGGGATCCCTCCACCGGCGCCGGGGATCAGGTCGTTCATGCGATTGAAGCAGC
>JAAUUM010000086.1 GCA_012031565.1 Synechococcaceae cyanobacterium SM2_3_2 | reverse complement strand
AGTAGCCGCTCAACTCAGCTCTAAGGTGGGATCCTCATCACAGATTGACGCCAAAGCGATGGCTGCTGCCCTTGCCATACCCCGATCTCAGAAGTGCCTCGGGCTGAGCTGCAAAGTTGCTTTCCCTGGGCACAGTTTTATCTCCAAAACGTGGAATATCGCCCCCAAGCGATCATCTGTCGGGGTAATTTGCGCTCGGATCCGTCGGAAGCCTATGAGCGGGTGCGGATCAATGTGGATCGGACGTTTGGCGGTCGCTTTTTGGTGGTGTTGCAGGAGGGATTTGCTGGCAAGCCCTTTTTTGCGTTGGTGCCCAATCCAGCCGCCCGTCGCCCCAGTCAAGCCCAAGATTCACCCCTCTTGAGCGGCGTCCTGTTTTTGATCACCCTCTACACCACCCTCAGTGCCGGGGCGGCGGCAGCCGGGATCCCTTTGGCGGCGGTGTTGCCCCTGAGCCTCATCCTGCATCCCGATGTCCTGATGGCTGGGATCCCCTATGCCTTGACGTTGTTAGGGATCCTGGGCTGTCATGAACTGGCTCGGTATGGAGCGGCCCGACGACATCAGATGCCCGCCTCGTGGCCCTATTTCATCCCTGTCCCCTTTGCCCTGGGCACTTTTGGAGCCTTTGTTCGCCTCAAGGGGCCGGTGCCCAATCGCAAGGTACTGTTTGATCTCAGCATTGCGGGGCCGGTGGCCGGAAGTATAGGCGCGATACTGCTGTTGGTGATCGGATTGGGCCTCTCGGTGGCGGTGGCGGCCCCCGTGCCCGATCCCACCCAACCGCCGTTAATGAGCTTTCAACAGGTGGATCCCACCCTCTCGGTCATGCTCGGGATCCTGGCCAAAGTGGCGATGGGGGCTAACCTGCAGCCCGGACAGTTTATCGACCTGCATCCGATGGCGTTTGCCGCTTGGCTGGGGTTGGTGGTGATCAGTCTCAACCTAATGCCGATTGGACAATTGGATGGGGGCCACATTGCCCACGCGGTCTATGGCCAACAAACGGGAGCCAATGTGGGCCGGATCGCCCGTCTTTTGGTGTTGCTGTTGGCTCTGACCGTTCAGCCGTGGTTGTGGATTTGGGCCTTGCTGCTCTTTTTTATCTCCAGCGCTGACGAACCCGCCCTCAATGATGTGACGGAACTGAACGAAGGCCGGGATCTGATGGGCTTGGTGATTTTTACCCTGCTGGCTCTGATCGTGCTGCCCATGCCGCCCTTCTTGCAGGGGATCCTGGGGTTGGTTTAGCCGATGCCCCCCACCGTTTATTCTCTAATTATCCAGAAAGACGGACTCAGGTAGGGCGGCACTTTGACCTAAGCGATCAAACACACTAACGGTGACGGTATACCTGTTTTGGCTGATCAACAGCGGGGGAGGCTGAGACACATTAAAAGTGGTGCTACAGGTGGTCTGTCCCGATACACATCTAATCGCAGTGGCGGTCAGGGATTCCACCACCAACGGCAATCCTCCCCCAAGACTCCAGGCCAACTGCACCGCTGGGGTCTCAGGGATCCCATCAGGCACCACATAGGACAGCGTGACGGGATAAGGACTGCCTGATGTCACCCTATCGGGAAAGATCAGGTTGGTGATCAGGGGTGGATTAGGGCTGACCGAATTATCCAGACTCTCCCCACATCCCGGCAAAACAAGGCCAAAGCCTATCATCAATCCTGCCCCCAACAGCTGAGGCACCGGGAGTTGGGTCAGGCAACGGGCGAGGTAGGACATCATCAGGTCACAACAGAGGGCAATGCCAGTATAAAGCGCCGATACACTTGCCCCATCGATGGGATCCCTAAGATTCATTCGCCCTAGCGGTGGTGTGTTGAATGGGCCAGATCGACGTAACAGAACCACATTTAGTGCAAAGCTGTTGGGGATCTGCTACAGTATCCGCAACTTGAAGATTCCCTCAGCAAACCAGGTAGGGTTTGTCACTGCTATGCCTACCCCCGATGAACAACTGTCGATTCTGAAATCTCGCGTTCGCAGCCTGGAGCGTTCATTGACGGAGGCAGAAGCCCTCTCCCTAGAACAGATTGAATGCACCCATCGGTTGGAAACCCAGCTGTTTGAGCTTCGCACCCGATTGGAAGAACGCACCCACGAGCTGAGTCTCTGTCGGCAAGAGCAAGCGGTATTGGTGCAGGGGCCACGGCAAGAGGACTATCAGCAGCAAGCCCGCCATATCGAGGATCTACAAAAACAGGTTTGGGAGCTAGAACGTCGGCCCACCCTGGATCATTTTCAGATCTTGAAGCAGCAGTTGGCCACCCATCAAACCGAGATTGAAACCCTCAAGGCCGAACTCAGTCGTCGGATCGCTCCCAGCCATTATCAGCAGCTCCAGCAGCAGTTGAAGGTGCTGAAGGAGCAGGCGCACCAGTTGGCCAGTTATGCCACCCAATTGCCTCAGGTTCAACAGGAGGCTGCCGCTGCCCAAGCCCAGATCAAATCGCTGGGATCCCAGTTGGCAGCTACTCAAGCTGAATTAACTCACCTCCAACAGCAGTCTTCCTCAGCCGATGCCCAGACCTCTGGGTGGCAAGAGCAACTGGAGCGCATCCAGAAGCAGTTAGCCAATGTCCGGGCAGAACGAGATGCCCTGATCAATGAATTAGCCCGTCGCTCCTCCGGGATCCCGGTCTCAGCCGAGGCGGAACTCAGCCACTTGCGCCAGCAAATCCAAGCCGCAGAATCTCTCCAGGCCCGCTGGCAACAGATACAGTCCAGCCTTGAGGCAGAACTGCACCAACTCCGGCAACGACCTTCTGCCGAGGTGTTGGCCCAGCGAGATCAGACCATTGCCGAGCTAGCAGAGCGATTGCAGCAATTCGAGCAGTTGGATCAGCAGCGGTTGCAGGTCACGGCCCAACTGCAACAGGCAGAAGCCACTATCCAACAGCTCACCCAAACACTGCAAGCCAATAGCACCGAATCGGCCCACTTTTTCGAGCCATTGCAGGCCCAGATACAGACATTGCAAACCGATCTGAGCACCTCCCAATCCGCCCAACAGCAGATCCATGCCGACTTGATCCAAACCCGCGATCAACTCAGTCATTGGCAGCAGCAAGCACAGCAGCACTTGGAGCATGGGGAACGGCTACAGCAGCAGTACAGCTTGGTCAAAGGGGAGCTGGATAGCCTGAAGGCAGAGCTAAAAGCAGAGCGTCAACAGGCTGAAGCCAGCCAAGCTGAGATGCGGGAGGCAATGCAATCTCGTATCGCAGCGCTGGAACAACAGCGGGAAAATCTGGCTCGGCAGCTGCATCAAACCCAGGTAGAACAATGGGATCCCTCTGTGATGGCGGAGTTACAAGATCAGCTGGCTCACCTGCAAGTGGAAAACACCCAGCTGATGGAAGACCTAGAACAGCGTCCCAGCCCGGTGCAATGGCAGGAGGTCAACCGGCGGTTAGAACTGGCGGAGGCCCATTATTTGGTCAGCCAAAAGCAACTGGATAAACTCCAGGCCCAACTGGAGATGCTCAAAACCGAGTGTGTGCAGGCCCACGCCTATGCCCAAACCCAAGAAAAAGAGGTGGCCATTCTGGAACGGGTCCGGGCTCAATTGGAGCACCAGCTGGCTCACTTGACCGGCCAATCAGCTCAATCCAGCGTTGGGATAAACGTTGGGATAAACGTTGGGACAGAGGATCCATTCCCGGCACCCGAACAGGCTGTTCAGGCAGAGTCCCCAGAGGCTCTACCTCGGCTGGCCCAATTGCCAACCCCTCTGGCGGCTCTCACGACAGAAGACCATTCGCCACAAGTTGACAGTGGGGATCCCACGCTGGTGGAGCTGTTCTCCGCTGAGGTTGCCCCTCTCTCTGAGAAACCCACTCATGGGATCCCACCCCTTGCCTTGGGAGAGGATGATGCAGACAAGGCGGCTCGACCTCAAAAAGCACAAGCATGGCTCCGTCATCGGCCTCCCGCTTCGATGGTGACTCGCCCAGGTCGATTGGTAGAATTACCCACCTTTGTGCAGCGACGCCCGGGATAAGGGGTTATGTAGAGTTTCAAAATCAAATAGGCACCTGAGGAGCCATGGCAGCAGTCCTCTGGGTGCCTATTCTGTCTGGAGCCTGGGCGGCTTATCTAGAGGAAGGAACTAGAGCAATGAAAAGGGATCCCCGCACCTGCTTATGCCGATACCTCAAGATTGGAAAATTGGCCTAGCGGAATGTGGCAAGAGGATAGGTCAGAGCCAGTTTTTGAGATAGATCCAAGGAGGAATCACCGCTGTTGTGATAGCGATTATCCAGCCAGATCAGCAGGTCTTCCTCACTGCTAAAGATAGCTGAACGACCATTATCAGGATCATAAGCGGTCCAGAGGGTTCTGCCATCCCGAGTCTGCCGAACACGGATACGCAACTCATTGGGTTGGGTTACAAACTGAGCAAACTGTTGCAGACCATGGCTGACGGCTTGCCATGCCTGCCGAAACCAACCAAGGCTAGGATTAACGCGAGAAAGGTTGTAGGTACTAACTTTAAGCAACATTTGGAATCTCCTCTGGGATCTCTTTGCCCAACATCTTTACGATACTGAGAGGGATCCCAAGATTCAAAAACTACGGTGCATCCTCAGCATGAATGAAATGCATACAAAATGCCTACAAGAAGAGAGCTGAGTCACAGCCAAGCTTTCTGGCGGCTCTTATTTGGGTAAGTATGTGGGTAAGTCTGTCAATTTGATCCGATTTGATCGGAGGACAGTTCATCTGCCTCAACCTATTCTTCAGCATTCACCTCAACCTCAACCCCATCTTTTTCGTCAGTCTCAATGGCTTCATCTTCAGTGGCTTCATCTTCAGTGGCTTCATCCTCGTCCTCAGCAGAAACAGTCCGAATCCGCACCGGCTCTCGGCGCGAGCGAAAGTCCTGAACAGCCTCGTCAATGGAGGATCCCCCACTAAAACTGTTGGGGCCTGGGTTTTGTAGTTGGTTGGTCAGCTGGATCAAATCTGTGAAATTGATGTTGCCATCCTGAAACAGGGTCGGTGTCTGGGATCCACTGGTGGCATCATTGACATCCGGGCGATTTTGAGCAGCCACCGGCATCCCGATGCTGGCGAGACTCAAGGATCCCAGACCCAGAACTAGACCAGATCTTTGCCATAGCGTGTGATTCAAACTGATAACTGGCATATCAGATAGAGCCTGTTCACATGTTTACGATCGCAGTTTAACCATTGCATCCTCGACAAGCTCTTCTATTGTCCGTACCAATCTTGTCTCCAGTCGGTCATCTGGTCGATCTCAGCCCGCTGACTGGTCAAAATGGCTTCAGCCAGCTCCCGAATTTCAGGGCGTTCGGACTTTTCTAAAGCTTGTTCAGCCATCACCAAAGCCCCTTCATGATGGGGAATCATGGCATCAATGAACCGGAGGTCAAAGTCTTCATCAGCCTCCCCCAGCGAGACATCCATCCGCATCGTCGACATCATCTCTGCCGACATTTGCATCGAATGACCCATGTCCTCATCCCACATTTGAGGTTCTGTCGGGGCATTGGGGTACCAGTTTTCTCGCCATGCCAGCATCTGCTCAATTTCTTCAGCCTGAGCGGCAATAATAGCCTCAGCCAGTTCTCGGATTTCGGGCCGATCTGATTTCTCAAGGGCTGCTTCGGCCATGACCACAGCCCCTTCGTGGTGGGGAATCATGCCATCAATGAACCGCAGATCAAACTCTTCATCCGCAGGGCCAAGACTCATGGCATGGCTTTGATGAGCACCCGGATCGTTCTGCTGACCATGATGGTGATGAGCGGGATCCATCATCTGGGCTTGAGTATGGCTGACCGCCCCCATTACCCCCGCCACAAAAGCCGATAGCCCCCAAACCAGAGAAGCGCGATTCATAAAGCTTTCAAGTGCAATTGATTTCACCTAGCCTACAGTAGGATTGCTCCAGATCGGCTGCGTGGAGAAGCACCCATCCGCCGCTAGAGCTTGGTGCCGCACTCCGAGCAAAAGGAATGGGAAGAGGGACTTTTCGCGCCGCAATGGGGGCAATAGATCAGCTCTGCCGCCAGCTCCAGCTTTCGATCCGGGATCCCGATCATCTGATAGTTGGCCTTGCCAGATGGCACCATCGGATAGCAGTTTTCATCTCGCTTGACCACAAAATCGGCCAAGACGGGCCCTTCATGCTGAAGAATCTCCTGAATGGCATCATCCAGCTGATCGGGATGGGTGACTTTCATTCCCTTCACCCCAAAAGCATCCGCTAGCTTGACAAAATCCGGCATCCCCGGCTGCATATCGGAGTGAGAATAACGCTCCCCATGAAAGGCTTCTTGCCACTGCCGCACCATCCCCTGCCAGCCATTGTTGATGATCGCTACTTTGGTGCCGATGCCGTACTGAGCCACCGTGCCCAGCTCCTGCAAGTTCATCTGGAAGCTGGCATCACCGCTAATACAGACCACCTGTTCATGCGGCAAGGCCACCTTGGCCCCCATCGCTGCCGGGAACCCATAGCCCATCGTGCCCAAACCCGCGCTGGAGATCCACTGGCGGGGCCCATTACGCAAAAACTGTGCCGCCCACATCTGATGCTGGCCCACATCGGTGGTGTAGTAAGCATGAGGGGCATGACGACGAAAGCCATCGATCACCTGCTGCGGAGATAGCACCCCCTCATAGGCGGGCACCACCAAGGGATAATCACGCTTCCAACGGTGGATCCGATCCAACCAAGTCGAGGTCTGCTCACCCAAGGGAGGGAGCTTTTCCAGCTGCAACAACAAGTCGTGCAAAACCGACCGCACATCCCCCACAATCGGCACTGTAGGGATGCGATTTTTGCCCACTTCAGCAGGATCAATGTCGATATGAATGACCTGGGCGTGCTTGGCAAATTCCTCTAGCTTGCCGGTCACCCGGTCGTCAAATCGTGCTCCCACCGCAATCAACAGATCACATTCCGTCACCGCAAAGTTGGCGTAGGCGGTGCCGTGCATTCCTAACATGCCCAAGGACAAGTCATGGTTCTCGTCAAAGCTGCCTTTGCCCATCAGGGTGGTGGTGACCGGGATCCGATAGCGTTCTGCCAGCTGTTGCAGCTCGGGATGGGCCCCTGATATCACCGCCCCACCGCCCACATAGAGCAAGGGTTGACGGGCCACCTGTAGCAGCTTGGCCGCCGCATGAATCTGGCGTGGATTGCCCCGCACCGTTGGTTTGTATCCCGGCAGATTCACCTCGGAGGTGGGCACATAGTCAAACTCCTCAAAGCCCACATCTTTAGGAATATCCACTAACACAGGCCCTGGTCGCCCGGTGGAGGCAATGTGAAAGGCTTCTGCAATCACCCGCGCTGTCTCACCGGGATCCCTGACCACATAGGAATGCTTCACAATCGGCAGGGTGATGCCAAAGATATCCGTCTCCTGAAAGCCATCCGTGCCAATCAGAGGTCGGGGCACTTGGCCTGTAATGATCACCATCGGCACCGAATCCATGTGGGCGGTGGCAATGCCCGTCACCAGATTGGTGGCACCGGGGCCAGAAGTGGCAAAACAAACCCCCACTTCACCCGTAGCCCTGGCATAGCCATCCGCCGCATGGACAGCCCCCTGCTCATGGCGAACCAGGAAATGCTTGATATGACCTTTGGTCTCAGCCTTGAATAGCTCGTCATAGATGGGCAGGATCGCGCCGCCGGGATACCCGAAAATGTGCTTTACCCCCTGACGAACCAGGCAATCCACAAGTGCGTATCCACCAGTAGCCACGATGTTCTCTTCCTATCTTGCTGAGTGTCTGATTGTTGCCTGAGGTTTGGTTGCCTGAGGTTTGGTTGCCTGAGGTTTGGTTGCCTGAGGTTGTGAAGTGCAATGCCCTACCGCTCTAGACGAAGGGATCCCGATATCAATCAGTATTAATCAAAATCGCTGACCTGCCATCGATTGCCTGAGAAACGTATTCTCCAAAGTTCTAGTCTTAGAGTTCTAGTCTTAGAGTTTTAGAGAACGCCCTGACTATGTTGCAACGAACACAGTCGTGATTAGTCATTCAGTGTGGCACAGCCTTACAAAAATGAGTGGGGGCAACCCCAAAAAAGTCAGGCGAACCCAATATTATGAACTTTTGTAAACAAGACGATAAATTGCTTAAGATGGCTCTAACTTACGTTGGGATCCTTGATGAAAGAGCTTTTGCAGCAACCTAAGGCATTGTGGCAGCAACCGTTGATGATTGCCCCGTTCTTACTGTGGGGATCCTCGATGGTGGTGATGCGAGATGCGCTGGCGGAGACATCACCGTTGTTTATTGCCATCACTCGCCTCTTGCCCGCTGGGCTCCTGCTGTTAGTGGTGCGCTACTGGCAAGGGCGACCTCAGCCCCAGGGGATGCGTTCTCGCCCCTGGAACCCACTGGGATGGCGGGGGTGGCTATGGGTGGCTCTCTTTGCCCTGGTGGATGGAGCCTGTTTTCAAGGGTTTTTGGCGGAAGGGCTGGGGAGCACTGGGGCGGGGCTGGGATCCGTGTTGATCGACTCGCAACCTCTGGCGGTGGCCCTGATGGCAGCCTGGTTTTATCAAGAACGGCTGGGCTGGGTGGGCTGGCTGAGTTTGCTGGTGGGGTTGGCGGGCATCAGTGTGATTGGACTGTCTCCTCTGATGGCGGGTGAGGCTGTGGGTATAAACCTGGATGGCACGGGCTGGATGCTGCTGGCTTCCCTATCGATGGCGGTGGGGACGGTGATGGTGCGGCAGGTGAGCCGTTTTGCAGATCCGGTACTGGCCACCGGCTGGCATATGGTGATTGGCAGCCTGCCCCTGATCGGGATCCTGCTGGTGCAGGGGGGGGATCCCTGGAGTCAGATTTCGCCGGAGCATTGGCTGGGGCTGGCCTATACCTCGGTGCTGGGCAGTGCCTTGGCCTATGGCCTATTTTTCTATTTTGCGTCGGTAGAAAACCTGACCGAGTTCAGTTCTCTCACCTTCTTAACCCCGGTTTTTGCTCTGATTTTTGGGGGTATGTTTTTGGGGGAATCTCTCTCGCTGCCTCAATGGTTGGGGGTAGGGATCACCTTGCTGAGCGTCTTTCTGATCAATAGCCGCTTTGACATCGAGCACAAAGTCTGGGCTGGGCTGGAAAACTGGGGCAAGGATCCCAATTGGGGCCAACTCTAGAGCCAGAGATGGAGCCGATAGATCGGGGCTAAGCCGTCGCTCATGAGCGCACTCACAAGAACGCACTCACAATATCAAGCTGGCTACCAGACCAACTCAGTTGTCCCCCTGAGAGCGGAGAGCGCGCATTGCTGCTACTGAAGCCAAGGGACAACAGGACGTTAAAATTCGCTCCCTCAGACCCACCATGCTCACTATCCGGTGTGCAATCATAGTGCAGTGTCTAGGCCGGAACTACCTCCCAGCCGTTTGCTATGACCTCAGAGGCATCGACCCCCACCCCCTATATCGTGCTCAAGGCCAGCGATGGATCCCTGCAACGGGTGGATCTGATTGGCCATACTTCGTGGACACTGGGGCGGGATCAAGACAACACCATCGTCGTTCTGGACTCCAGCATCTCTCGCCACCACGCGATCTTGCAGTATTTGGATAGCAACAGCATTTATCTGATCGATCTGGGCAGCACCAACGGCTCCTTTGTCAATCAACAGCGGGTCAATGTGCCCACCCTCCTTCACCACGGCGATCAGGTGACCTTGGGGCAGTCAGAGCTTCAGTTTTACTGGGAGAGCCTCTCTCAAGAGGATGCGGATGACGAATCGTTGCCGGGATCCTCGGCCAAGACCTCTGTTTTGCACCTCAAGCGGTTGATTTCGGTGCTGGTGGTGGATATTCGGGGCTATACCCGTCTGGCCCAAGAAGTGGAGGTGCGCCTGCTGTCGCGGGTGATGGGAGATTGGTTTCAACGGGCGGGCCAGATCATCCGTAAACAGGGCAGTCGAGTGGACAAGTATATTGGCGACGCCATCATGGCGGTGTGGCTGCACAATCCCGGCCAAGGCTACGACTCAGAGTCAGGGGCGTTGCCCGAGATGGCTCCTGATGTGTTGCAGACTCTGTATGCGCTGCTAGATCTGTTTGAGATGACCCGCGAGATCAATACCATCTACCCACTGCCTCATCCGATCATGCTGGGGGCTGGGATCAACACAGGTTTTGCGGTGGTGGGCCAAATGGGCAGCGGCGAGCGACAGGAATATACCGTGATTGGGGATACCGTCAACACGGCCTTTCGGCTGGAAAGCTCCACCCGGACTCTCAATACCGATGTTGCCCTCAGCGAGGAGACCTACCAGGCTCTGGCGCTGCAACTTCAACAGTCAAACTATGCTCATCCCAACCGCCAAATGCTTGAGCTGGGATCCGTTTTTAAGTCTGATTCGTTGATGCTAAAGGGATACAATAGTCCTCACCAGATCTATCATTGCCCGCTGGATCAGATTAAACAGTTTTTGCAAGCCTTGAGTTAGCTGAATGCTTGATAGCAAATGAGCTGAGTTAGCCCACAATATCCAGCACCTGCTCCAGAGACTCGATCAGATGAGTATGGGGTTCTTGGGCCAAAATCGCTGCATCATGGGATCCCGTTGTCACCCCAATCACATAGCCACAGCCCGCCCTAGATCCCTGTTGCAAGTCAGCAGGCGTATCTCCCACTTTGGCGACATGGGCGATATTTTTGACCCTCGTCCGCCGCATGGCCTCATGGATCATATCAGCTGCTGGGCGACCGCGATCCACCTCATCGCTGGTGACGCTGGCATCGATCAATCCCTGTTCAATCCAGCCCAATCGGTGCAGCAAAATATTGGCGGTCATGCGATCAAATCCAGTATCTAAAGCAACTTTGATGCCCTTTTGATGCAGCGCTAAAAAGGTGGCTGCAGCGCCTTCTTTTTCTCCCACATCGGGATCCATGCGATAAAAGTTGAGGATGGTTTTGCGATAGAGTTGGTGAATCTTATCGATTTGATCTGGGCTGACAGGCGTGGTGGTATTCCGCTCCAATAAAATCCTGACGGCTTCGGGTTTGGGATAGCCCATGACGGGGTTGGTATCTGCCACGCTCAGCGGGATCCCGACCGACTCAAATGCGGTGATCAGGGCCCGACTGACATCATGGTTATCTTTGACGGTGGTGCCCGCCATATCAAAAACCACTAATTCGATTACGGGTTTGGGATCCCTCATGCCAACAAGTCCTCCATGTGTTCGGTGGCCAGCCCCAACGAGAGGGTCATACCCGCCCCACTCAGGGCATTGATAGCTATCACCCCGCCTCAGGCGAGTGGATCCATTCCGTCTGACCAGGAATCTTGGGGTATACACCATTCCAGCGTTCGGCAATCTCAAAGCTGGGCAGTTGGGCAAAACCTTTGAGGTAGCCCAGGATCCAGTGGTCAATCTCCGCTCGGTCAAAGGGCTGGGGATCCAGACCATACTCATGGGAATCACCGATCACACATTCCCCCGCTGCATTTTGGCTGATCATCACATGGATCCCCCAGTCGGGAAAGTGGGGCGTTTCCTGTTGGATGCGGTCTTTGAGGGCAGAGAGAGTTTGACAGGCCGCAAAGGCACCGTAGTGGGTCAGGGTCAGCCCCCCACAGAGGGAAGGGCCGATTCGGAAGTGCTGAGGCTGGGATCCCGTTCGCATCATTTGCAGCTTGACTTTGGTGATGCCACTGGCTCGATAGGCATCAGGATAAAGGGTCTCAAAATCGGCCCCGCTACAGACCCAAATGCGCTCGGCCCGAAACTGGGATCCCCCAGCCGTGAAATAGGGATAGTCGATGCCCGTCACCACAGATTCCCAAAAAAAGCTCACCCCAAAGGTCTGGTGCAAATAGTCCGGCAGTTTGCGAATCGCCTCACGGGGATCCACCGTCATCTCGGTGCTGCTCCACAGGGATCCCAGCAGTCCTTCAGGATTGACCGCTGGACTTTTGGCTAGGGTTTCCCCTGAAGAGAGCAGCCGCACATCATAGCCCTGCTCCCCAAACCGGCTGACAAATTCCTCCAGCACAGCCCACTCGTCTTGGCGGTAGGCCAGATGCAGGGATCCACAGGCTTCCAGCCCAAAGCCCGCTTTTTCGCTCACCATCTGCCAGATCGCCCGCGAGCGCAAGGCCCGTTCCAACAGGGATCCCGACGGTTGGCCGATGGGCCAGATCATGCCAAAGTTGCGAATGGAAGCCCCGACAGCCCGAGGGGAGCGATCAAAAACCGCCACCGTCAGCCCCTGCTGAGCCGCGGCATAGGCATGGGCCAGCCCCACAATGCCCGCCCCCACAATAGCTACATCGAATGTTTGGGATGAATCAGTCAAGGGATCCTCAAAGATGATGCACAGGATGGGGACAGTTTTGGACTGTGTAAAAAATCTAGATCTTGCCGCAATTGCTCTTGTTATAGCCGAGATCCCAGCCTCCATCACTAACCCTCAGTAATGCTGAAAGACCCGTCCTATCACCTCTTCGATGGGGGGATCGCTAATGGTTAGATCCTGCACCGCCAGATCCGCCAGCAGCTTGCCGATAGTTTGGGTCAACCGTTCTCGCTCCACCAAGAGTCGAACGGTGGTGAGAAGAGCAGGGATCCCTGTCTCAGTTGCAGCCTCTTGATAAACCTCCCCGTAGACTGCTAACTGCCCGATTGGATAGGGCCGCTCCAGTTGCAGTGTCACCTCTCGATAGGGGGCAAAGCGATTGAGCAACTCCGTCAGGGATCCGTCATACACCAATCGGCCCTGGTGGATCAGCAACACCCGCTCACACAAAGCCGTAATGTCGGCCATATAGTGGCTGGTCAGCAGGATGGTCGCCCCATAGCGCCGGTTATAGTCCTGCAAAAACTGCCGCACATTGGCCTGAGCATTGACATCTAACCCCAGAGTCGGCTCATCCAAAAACAACACCTGGGGTCGATGCAACAGGGCCGCCATCAATTCCGCCTTCATCCGCTCCCCCAGCGAAAGTTTCCGCACCGGCTGGGTCAGCTTGGATCCCAAATCCAGCAGCTCCGTCAGCTCGTCCAGGCGTTTTTGGAACTCTGGCGCTGGGATCCGATAGACCGCCGCATTGATACGTAATGAGTCGAGGGCGGGCAAATCCCATAACAACTGTTGCTTTTGACCCATCACCAAGGTGATCTGATGTAAAAAAGCCGCTTCCCGCCGAAAGGGCTGATGCCCTGCCACCCTAACGGTGCCCCCAGAAGGATGTACCAAGCCCGTCAGCATTTTTAGCATCGTGGTTTTGCCCGCTCCATTGGCCCCCAAGAAACCCACCATCTCCCCCGCCTCAATGGCAAAAGAGACCCCATCCACCGCTCGGATCTGGCGATACTGACGCTGAAAAAAAGTGCCGTAATGTCCCGACGAAGCCTGGATCCTTGAGGGCAACAGCATAGGCTTTGGAGAGGGTATCCACCTCAATGATGGGCATAGGATTGCAAGCAAAGGGCTTTTCTATTGTCATCTGTCATCCATGCGTGTTCATAGATTAGAGACTAAGACTGGCCAGGGATCCCGAGGGCAAGAGCAACGGTTCTCCTGCTATGGTTATTCAGGGATTTTGGGGTAAGGGTTGTCGGGCTGACTATATCGTTTGTGAGGGGTTAGGTATGAAGTATCGGCGCATCCTGTTGAAGCTGAGCGGTGAAGCTCTCATGGGGGATCAATCTTTTGGCATTGCCCCAGAGGTGCTATCCTCGGTGGCCCAAGAGATCGCCTCTGTGATCGCGGCTGGGGTGCAAGTGGCCGTGGTGGTGGGAGGGGGAAATATCTGGCGGGGCCGCAAAGAAGGAGCAGCCCGTGGCATGGATCAAGCCTCTGCCGACTATGTGGGAATGTTGGCGACGGTGATCAATGCCCTGACCTTGCAGGATGCTTTGGAACGAGAAGGGGTAGCCACCCGCGTTCAAACCGCCATTGCCATGCAGGAGGTGGCTGAGCCATACATCCGTCGGCGAGCCATTCGTCACCTCGAAAAGAACCGAGTGGTGATCTTTGGGGCGGGCTCCGGCAATCCTTTCTTCACCACCGATACCACCGCCGCACTACGAGCTGCTGAGATCGATGCTGAGGTAATCTTGAAAGCCACCAAAGTGGATGGCATCTATGACAGCGACCCCAAACTCAACCCAGCCGCAATCCGCTATGACGCATTGACCTACCAGGATGTGCTGGCCAAAGACCTCAAGGTAATGGATACCACTGCTATTGCCCTCTGCCGGGAGAACAAGATCCCCATCGTGGTGTTTGACTTGACCACCCCTGGCAACATCTATAAGGCTGTCATGGCCGGGGAGCCGATTGGGACGACGGTGCGCTGACCCCACTGCCCTACCCCACCCCACTAATAGTTAGATTGTCTCTCTCATGCCAGTGATGCTCATGCCAGTGATGCTCATGCCAGTGACGGGCGATATCCACCCGCCGACAGCACCATACCCCCGGATGGGATCCCACATAATCCAAAAACCGAGCCAATGCCGCAGCCCGACCCGGATGCCCCACCAGTCGGCAGTGCAACCCTACGCTCATCATTTTGGGGGCCGTCTCCCCCTCCTGATAGAGGCAGTCAAAGGTATCTCGCAGATAGGCAAAAACTGATCGCCGCTGTTGAAACCCTGGGGAGTGGCAAACCGCATATCGTTGACATCCAGAGTGTAGGGCACCACCAGATGACGCTGATCC
>JAAUUM010000085.1 GCA_012031565.1 Synechococcaceae cyanobacterium SM2_3_2 | reverse complement strand
AAAGCAAGCTGCAAAAGGAGTGGGAGATCTTCATCCGCTGGCTCACCACCTGCATTGCTCTCATCACCCCCCTGGCCTCTATCCCGCAAATCTGGAATGTCTGGATGGGCGAGACGAATGGGGTCAGTCTCATCACTTGGTCTTGGCTGGGCATCAGCTCCCTGGTCTGGACTATCTATGGCCTCAACTTGCGGGATCCCCGTCTCATCATCCAGAAGGGCTCTGATATGATTGCCCGTTTTGCTGTGGTGGCCGGGATCCTCTGGAAAGGAGGGCACCTATGATCTTCCACCGCCCCGAAGCACCCTTGCCCCCACCGAGACTGACTCCCAGCTCACAAGCCGAACAGACACTCTCCAAACCCACCGGGATCCTCTTGGGACAATCCACCCACTGGGATCCCCATGCTTTGCCCAACCCTCATGTCGTCGTCATCGGTGCATCAGGATCCGGCAAGACGCAGACTCTGAAAGCAATGGCTCATGAGTTAGCGAACTATGGCCGCAAGCAAATCCTCATCATCGACTTTCACGGCGACCAATCCCTCCCCAATGAAGTGGCCTACCCCCTTCACATGGCCAGTCCTCATGGCATCAATCCCCTGACAGTCAACCCGGATCCTGAAGGTGGTGGCCCTCATCTGCAAGCCATCCAAGTCGCCATGCTCATCCGCAAAGCCCTGACGCTTGGCCCGATCCAAGAGGGTCATCTGCTGGAAACCCTCAAGGATATCTATCTCAAACAGGGGATCCTTCAGAGCGAGCCATTGACTTGGATGAAGGATCCCCCCACCTTTGCCCACCTAGAGAAAGCCATCCAGGAACGAGTTGAAGCAGTCAGCAGCGACTACACCAAGCTCCAAATCAAATTAGCTGCCACCTTCAGCTACGGCATCTTTTCCAGACCAACCTTCCCTTTGGGTCAACAATCTCATCCGCTTTGATGTCTCTAAACTCCCCCCAGCCTTAGGATCCATTGCTGCCGAATCCCTAGCTCATCAACTCATGAACCAGCACAGGTTACTTGGTGAGTCTATGGCAAAAACATTTCTGTTCATTGACGAAGCCAAGGAGATGCCAAAAACATCGGGATCCGCTCTTGACCGCATCATCATGGATGGTCGCAAATATGGCCTTGCTCTGATTCTGGCCTCTCAATCTGAACGGCATTTGTCCAAAGATGTCATCGCAAATAGTGCCATCAAGATTGTCCTTCCCGTTGACCAAACAGAAGTCAAAACAGTAGCCAGAAAGTTTAGATTTGCTGAGCATCTCATCGCGCAACTCAAGCCCCTATCTGCCCTTGTGAGACTGGGATCCCAGGCTGCCCAAGTTGATATCCTGCCCTACTACCGCCGTGTTAAATCTTCTCAAAACTCTGTTTTCTCCCCCAAATCAGAAGAAACAGACCCAGGAACGGTCTGCGACCTACAACCACAAACAGATCCAGAGGGCACAGACCGTCTACAAAATCCTGGACGCGCTTCCCCCTGACTGGACATACAAGCAAAGACAGCAGTTCATCAAAGAATGGACAGGCCAGACCTGTAGCAAGAAACTCATCGCTCGTTGGGCCAAAGACCGTAAGGAGGCACCCCATGAAATACAACCTAATTCCGCTTCTCTTCATTCCATTTCTGCAAGTAAACGGGATCCACATCAGTGATGGAGATACCATTCGCCTCAACAATCATCGGATCCGTCTGGCTTGCATTGATGCTCCAGAATCTGACCAATCTTATGGATCCCAGGCAACTCAAAAGCTCTCTCAGTTGCTAGGAAATGGATCTAATCTCAGAGTCCATACCCTCGCCACCGATAGATATGGCCGCACCATTGCCAAGCTCTATGTCGGGGATCTTTATGTGCAGGAAGCTCTCGTAAGAGATGGTCTTGCCTGAGTCTACACCCAATATCTGAATCGCTGCCCCACCACTGCTGGATCCCTGCTTGCTGCCCAAGAAGAAGCTCAGCTTTACCGCCGTGGGTTGTGGTCGTCCGATGAATCTATCGCCCCCTGGCAATGGAGAGGACGTTAATGCAAGCAATCATTCCCCATCCAGCAGACCTCAAGCTCCGAATCGTCTTACCCAACGAATTTGAAATCACGGGGCTCCTGCACACCAGCGTTTATCCCCAATTCATCCGAGTCCAGCAGGGCACTCTTTACCACCGGGGAAAACGGATCCGACACGAAGCCAACCTTCACATTTGCACCCACGCCATCCTTTACATCGTGGAGGAATGACCATGTTTCTCTCTCAGCTCCCACCTACACCCACTCCCCAGACTCAACCCATCCGCCCTCATCGGATCCAAATCACCCTGTTGGATCCCAGTGAGCTGCAAGTCAGCCAGGGACAAGTCGTTGAGTTGGGCGACATTCTGGTGGTTCGCAGTGCAGAACGGATCCAATTGGAAACCCGCCGCATAGAGATCCAATCTCAGCTCTTGGCGTTAGAGAACACCCCACCCCCAGACACCATCCTTCTGGAGCAAAGGATCCTGGCTTACCAACAGGCTCAGACCACTTACGACCAGCACTACCGCCTCGTCCCCCACCTTCAGGCCAGTGAAGTAGCCCCTTCCCTAATGCGGCAAGAGATCCTCAGATTGCAAGATCTTTACTCAGATCTGCTCAGTTCTCATTCCCAAGCCCGCCAAGCGCAACGCCAATACCAGCAAGACACCGACAACTATCGCCAGGAGCAGACCACCCAACATCAGGTGCTGATGGGCCAGCTCCAAGTCATCAACCTGGAACTCAACTCCCTCACCATCCGCGCCCCATTTGAGGGATCCATCTCTCGCATCCGCTGGCTTGACCAGACCAACAGCACCCTCACAGTAGAGGTCACCATCCAGCCATGAAAGTCATTCTGCTTCTCCTGCTCATCGCCCAAGCAGCCCAGGCTAATCCTTATCAAATCCGCATTGAGTTGATTGAACAAGAGATCCAGCTTTTGCAATTCCAACAAGACCAACTCATCCGCCGCAGAGATGCAGAACGAATCCTTCGGGGATCCCTTCTTGTTGACGCCGAATTGCCGACTCAATGGCTCACTCTCCAACGGCAGATCCTCACCCTCCAATCTGATATTGAAGCTGAGAAGATCAGAGAACAGCAAGACATTCAGCAGCAGCAACAACGGGAGCAAACCCAATCTCAACGTGCCCAAGAGCAAATGGACAGACTTGAACAAGACCGATTAGTTACCCAAAGAATGGTCAAAAACCTCCAAGACCTGCTCATCCTCCAGCAGCAAGAGCTTGACCGACTTCAAGACGAATATCAACAAAACCTTCCTGCCTATCAAGTCGGACTCATCTCCGAAAACCAATGGAACGCCCTGCAACGACGCATTAATAGTCAAAGTGAACGGATTCTTAGAAACCAAGCCCGAATAGCGCAATTACAGGCGACCGAGAGATAGCCTCCAATCTCTCCCTTATTCCTTACAAGGGGGGGGATCCTCTACAGCACTACGAATCCTCTCAACCTCCTACCCCAAAAGCGTTTCAGCCGATAGAGACCCCCTCTACCCACCTCCACAGACTCTACTTTTCCCCCTAAATTTATGGATCCCCTGCAACTAGCCCATCACTACCACCTAAAGAGCAAACGAGCCGCCCGCAGTGCTAAGCGAGCCAAAGGCCAGCGCCGCCAATACCTAAAACAAATAGCCGACAAATACCTAAATCTCTCCCGTTACCACTGGCAGAAAAGTCAGATGACACCACCCTCTATCACTCACCACAACTAAGGTTGCTCAGTGTGTATTGGGCTGCTAGTCTCTGCCAGTTCTGTATCTCCAGATTGGCATTTTGCTAAGTCATCACCTGCGAGCATCCAGCAGTCTGTGTGCAGTGATTGGGGGCATTATCGTTGCTTCCAACACAGCCATCAGTAGCTATGGATTCCTGATTCTTTGTCTCAGTTCTAGCCAGCTGTGGATGGCCGCTTGGCTGATGCGAGACAGGGCACTAATGACTTATGCCGCCAGTGTCTTTCTCTTTGTGGATCTGTTGGGGGTCTATCGATGGATTCTCTAGAGGAAGATTACCAAGCCTTCCGCATCAATGCCCCGGAGGAGATCCCATTTTGGGTGTGGCTGATGGAGAACCCAGACAGTCCTCTTCCCTTCCCCGGCCAGGTCAATCTCAAACATCACGACCTCATCCACATTCTTTTGGGAGTAGGAGTCAGTCAAGAAGAGGAAGCTCTTGTGGTGGGCTGGACACTGGGCAATGATCCCAATCTGAAAAGATGGCATATCCCTCTATTCCTCTGGGTGGCCCGTACCCTTTACCCAGACCCGTACCGCTTCAGGGAACAGGACATCTCACCCTTCTATCAGGGGTTGGAGTGGGGTAAGAGATGCCCCTATCTCAACCAGATTGACACCAATCAGACTGCTGAGACGGTGAGAGAAGAGTACGGGATTCCAACTCAAAAAGAGAGCCTACGCCAAGGGTGACGAATCAGGTCACTCCTATGTCACGCACCCGTCCCCAAGCTCAAGACAAATACCAACTCATCACCGATAAACTCCTCACTCTGATGGAACGGGGCACCCTGCCCTGGCAGAAACCTTGGTTTGGCAATCCACCCCGCAATCTCATTGGCGGCAACCCCTATCAGGGATCCAATCCTCTCTTGCTCACCGTTCAGATACTGGCCGACCAGCACCAGGATCCCTACTTCATCGGCTATCACCAGGCCAAAGACCAGGGCTGGCAGGTGAGAAAGGGATCCAAAGCATCCTGGATCCTCTTTGCGGGCACCGCATCTAAAGAAGTAGAAAACGACCAGGGCGAGAAGCAAGAGAGCCGCTACCGGATCCACAAATGGCACGCCGTCTACAACATCGCCTGCATTGACGACGGTGACGGTGGCCGCCAGCTCCAGCAGTGGACAGAAAGGTACCAGCTGAACTCGGTGCAGCCTTCCTCTGTAATCAGCTTGAACTCACTCCCCAGACAGAGAATCACGCCAGCTACTTAGCCCATTGGCTGACTCTGCTCAAGCAGGACAATCGCCTTTTTCTGAAAGCCAGCCGGGAAGCGAGTAAGGCCAGTGACTATCTCATGGATGATGGTGACAATTTGCCGCCTGGAGCTGATGAGGTGGCTGGTTCTATGGCTTACACCATCAGCATGAGAGGACTGTAAACCCCTCATGGTCAGGGCTAGTGAATTGCACCTGGCCCCATGACATCAATGCTAGGGGGGGCAACCATCAAGTCCCCTTTCGCTACGCTCCCACCAGCCCACGCACTCGACGCATCCGTGGGCTTAGACAGGCTATTCCGCTCCTCAAAGTGGCGGACAATCACAGACCAATCTCACGGGATCCCTTGACATTGCCGCCCCCACCCCGGCACCCGCCCATGCAACAGCCGGTAACAGTAGGGGTGCAATATAAAAACTGTTCAAAAGGTTTGGAGAGAGGAGACAAGGAGGAAGCCATCACCGGGGGTATTCCTCCCTCGTACTCCAGGACAGTCTTTTAGGATTTTTTGATCCCCCCCCAGGCATTGTGAGGGGGGTAGTAGGAGTTTAGGATAACCATAATCTAAAACGACTGATTATGATTCTCGCAAATGCAACCTCTTTGGGATTGGGATCCTCGTTACTGCTGGCTCTGTCCACCGCATTCTTGACACTCAATCCTCAGTCTGCGTTTAGCCAAGCAGCTCCTGATCAACTCTTTTTGGCCATTGGGGGAGAATCTGATGATGGCTATGATCCCACCTTGGGTTGGGGACGCTATGGATCCCCGCTGTTTCAAAGCACCTTGCTGAAACGGGATCAAGACATGAATGTGGTCAATGATCTGGCCGAGGCAGTCACAGTGAGTGACGATGGCTTGGTCTACAGCGTCAAAATTCGAGAAGATGTCAAGTTTAGCGATGGCGAACCCCTGACCGCAGAAGATGTTGTCTACACCTTCAACACAGCCGCCACTAGCGGTGGATTAGTAGACATGATCGGTTTTGAAGAAGCGGTGGCCACCGGAGATTATGAGCTAGAGTTGCGCCTGAGCGAACCCCGAAGCACCTTTATTCATCGCCTGATCACCCTGGGGATCGTTCCTTCCCACGCCCATAACGAGGACTATTCCCGCAATCCAATGGGATCCGGCCCCTTTCGATTTGTGCAGTGGGATGAGGGTCAGCAGTTGATTGTCGAGGTAAATCCTGACTACTACGATGGGGTGCCCGAACTGAATCGGCTGGTATTTTTGTTCACCGATGAGGATACGAGCTTTGCGGCAGCACGGGGCGGGGATGTGCAGGTGGTGGTAGTGCCTCAAGCCTTGGCGATCCAAGAACTTGATGGTATGCGCATGATCAATGTGGAGAGTGTCGACAATCGCGGCATCATGTTCCCCTTTGTGCCTGATACAGGCGAGACCACCACAGACGGCAAGCCCATCGGTAACACAGTGACAGCGGATCCTGCCATTCGTCAAGCCATCAACTACGCCCTAGATCGGCAGGCTTTGGTAGAAGGGATCCTGGAGGGTTTTGGATCCCCGGCTTATGGCCCTGTGAGCGGTCTGCCTTGGCAAGAGGTGAGTGCTGACATTAAAGACAACGATCTGACTTTGGCTGAGGGGATCCTTGATGAAGCTGGTTGGGAGCTGGGATCCGACGGGATCCGAGTCAAAGATGATCTGCGGGCCTCTTTCACTTTGGTCTATCCGGCTAGCGACAGCACCCGTCAATCTTTGGCTCTAGCGGCATCTGATATGGTCAAGCCTTTGGGCATCGAGATCAATGTTGAGGGCAAAAGCTGGGATGAGATTAGAACTCTTTTCCACCAAAATGCCGTACTGTTTGGCTGGGGTAGCCATGATCCCACCGAGGTCTACAACCTCTACCACAGTTCCATGTCAGGAACAGCCTTCTTTAACACAGGATTTTATGGCAACGAGCAGGTGGACAGTTATCTAGACTTGGCATTGGGAGCACCCACCGAAGAGGAGGCCATCACGTTTTGGAAAGCAGCTCAGTGGGATGGCGAAAATGCTGGCTTTACGACCCCTGGGGATGCGGCTTGGGCGTGGCTAGTGAACTTGGATCACACCTATTTTGTGGATGAGTGCCTCGATATTGGATCCCAGCAGGTTCAGCCCCACGGACACGGCTGGCCGATCACTGCCAATATCGCCGAGTGGAGTTGGACATGCGAGGGTTGAGCCTGATGCCCTGGATGGTGCAATTTGGGCTCAGATCTGGTTTGAAGTTGCTGGTGTTGCTGGTGGCTGTGGCGGTTTTGAGCTTTGTATTGATCGAACGATCCCCGATAGATCCGGTGGGTGCTTATATCGGGGCCGATATGATGCTGATTGGCCCTGAGCAGCGACAGTTGATTGCCGAGCGTTGGGGATTGGATCAGCCTGCTACAACCCGCTTCTTGCTCTGGCTATGGCAGTTGGCTCAGGGTAATCTCGGCACCTCCAGTATTTTTAATCAGCCCGTCGCTCAAGTCATCGCCAGCCGATTTGCCGCCAGCTTTAACTTGATGTTCTTGGCCTGGGTGCTTTCGGGGCTATTTGGTTTGGGACTAGGGATCTTGGCGGGAGCGAAACCAGGCTCCTGGTTGGATCGATCCATTCGCCTTTATTCTTACACCCTGGCCTCAAGTCCGACATTTTGGGTGGGGTTGTTGCTACTGATCTTATTTTCGGTAGAGTTGGGCTGGGCTCCTTTTTGTTGTGGCCAACCTCCAGGAATCCCGACTGAATCAGTAACGGTTTGGCAGCGATTACATCATTTGATTCTGCCTGCGCTAACGCTCAGTTTGATTGGGGTGGCCTCCATTGCTCTTCATACGCGGCAAAAATTGGTAGAGATTTTGGAGAGTGACTTTGTGCTCTTTGCCCGAGCTCAGGGGGAATCCACCACAGGGATCATCTGGCATCATGGTTTACGCAATATCGCCTTGCCCGCCCTGACTCTGCAATTCGCCTCGTTGAGCGAATTATTTGGCGGATCCGTGCTCTCAGAACAGGTATTTGCCTATCCAGGGCTGGGACAAGCGACCGTACAGGCGGCTTTGCGCAGTGATGTGCCGCTGCTCTTGGGGATCGTGCTATTTAGTGCGGTGTTTGTGTTTGTGGGCAATACCCTGGCGGATTTGGCTTATCAGGTTGTGGATCCACGGATTCGGATGGGGAGGTAAAATATGGCCCTTTTACAAAGTCAGGATCCCCGCGTTGGATCCCCGTTACTGGAGTCCAGTCCCGTTTTTTGGAATCGACGGCGGCAGACGATTTTGATTGCGCTGAGCTGTGGTTTGGTGTTGCTATTGGCGTTGCTCTCCCCCTACTGGTTGGGCAGTGAGGGGCTGAGTACCCAACTCTCTGAGCGCAATCTATCACCCTCGTGGTCTCATCCCTTTGGTACCGATTGGGTCGGTAGAGATATGTTTGTGCGCACAATGCACGGTCTCAGCCTCAGCCTTTGGGTGGGATTGGTGGCTGCCTGTCTGAGTGCGGTGATTGCGATGGTGCTAGGGAGTCTGGCAGGATCCCTGGGAGGATGGGTGGATGCCCTGATTACTGGGGCCGTAGATCTGTTTTTGAGCCTACCCCATTTGGTGCTGCTGATCCTGATTGCTTTTTCGCTGGGGGGGGCACACAGGGGGTTTTGGTGGCGGTGGCCCTGACCCATTGGACAGGATTAACCCGTCTGATTCGGGCCGAGATTTTGCAGCTCAAATCAGCAGACTATATCCAGCTTGCCGCCAAATTGGGACATGGCCCCCTTTGGATCGCTCGTCATCATTTGCTGCCACATGTTTTACCCCAAGGGATCGTGGGATTGATTCTGCTATTTCCTCATGCCATTCTTCATGAGGCGGGGCTGTCTTTTATTGGAATTGGCCTCTCTCCCCACACCCCTGCCATCGGCATCATCTTGTCCGAGGCGATGCGCCATCTTTCCACCGGATATTGGTGGTTGGGAGTGTTTCCGGGTTTGACTCTATTATTGGCGGTCAAAGCGTTTGATACCCTCGGCACCAACCTGCACACCCTTATGGATCCCCGAACCAGTCAAGAATAGTTCACTATGAATGGATTAAGGGATCCTGCAAATCAAACACAGATCAAACCGATCAAAATAGCTTGGGTTCTCTACTGATGGAGTGAAGTCAACGTGCTTGATGTTTCGGGCTTACAAATCGCTTTTACCCTTTATGAGCAGGGTCTTAAACAAAAGCGGGTCATGCCCATTCGCAGTCTGGATCTAGAGATTAAGGCCGGAGAGGTGGTGGCGGTAGTGGGCTCCAGTGGCTCGGGCAAAAGCCTGCTGGCCCATGCGATATTGGGGATTCTGCCCCACAATGCCGAAGTGCTTGGAGAGATTCGCTTTCAGGGAGAGCGGCTTACCCCCCAGCGTCAGGCTCAAATTCGCGGCCAGCAGATCGCGTTGATCCCTCAGTCGGTGGGCTATCTTGACCCTCTCATGCCTGTGGGATCCCAAGTGCAATTAGCAGCGCGGCGGGGTAGTAGCCCGTCGGCGGATGTGGAAGGCATCTTTCGGCGCTACCAACTGGCTTCGACGGTGAGGCAGTATTATCCCTTTCAGCTATCGGGGGGGATGGCACGGCGGGTATTGGTCTCCACAGCAGCCATTGGTTCGGCTCAGCTGGTGATCGCTGATGAGCCCACACCTGGCTTACACCCTCATGTAGTCACAGAAACCCTGACTCATTTGCGTCAGTTGGCCGATGGTGGACGAGCGGTGATGCTGATCACCCATGATATTGAGGCTGCTCTCCAGATCGCCGATTGGATCGCTGTTTTTTATGGGGGCACCACTGTGGAGATGGCCCGTCGTGAAGATTTTCGGCTTGCTGGCAACAGTGGTCAATCTATGCCCACAGGCTTGCGTCATCCCTACACCCGTGCGCTGTGGGCGGCGTTGCCCCACAATGGCTTTCAATCTTTGCCTGGATCGCAGCCCAATTCAGAAGAACGGATCGCGGGTTGTTTGTTTGCTTCCCGCTGTGGTAGCGTCACCGAACAATGTCAGGGATCCTTGCCGCCCCGACAAACGGTAGCCGAAGGATGGGTGAGGTGTTTTCATGCTCAAGGCTAAAGGCATTTCATATCGGTACGCGCCCCATCTGCCCTGGATCCTAAAGGGGGTGGATCTGGAGATCAAAGCGGGGGAACGCATCGGTCTTTGGGGATCTAGTGGACGAGGCAAGACCACCTTGGCCAAGATCCTGGCGGGCTATCTCAATCCGATGACAGGAGAGGTTGATCTAGATGGCAAGCCCTTGCCCAGTCAAGCATTTGCTCCAGTACAGCTTGTTTTTCAAAACCCAGAACTGGCCATCAATCCCCGTTGGCGGATCCGGCAAGTGCTCAGTGAGACACTACCAAAAAGCCACCCCCTAAACCTAGAAGCTCTGGCCCAACATGGAGTGGATCCAGCTTGGCTTGACCGTTGGCCCCATGAACTGAGCGGCGGAGAATTGCAACGAATCGCCCTGGCACGAGCTTTGGGATCCCAGACCCGCTACTTGATCTGTGATGAGATCACTGCCATGTTGGATGCTCTAACTCAGGCGGTGATCTGGGAATCTTTGCTCAAACAGGCTCAAAATCAAGGGATTGGATTGTTGGTAATTAGCCATGAACAGAATCTGCTCAGTCAAGTGTGTGACCGACTGATTGAGCTTTGATTTTTTCTGGGATCCATCATTTCTAGGATCCTGATCTTAATGCAATCAAACCATTCCCGTTTTTGTGCTTCATCTCGACCAACGACAAGCATCAGCCCTACTTCAGTGCGATCCAATAGCCTAGTAGTTTGGCAGGCCTAGGAATTGGGATACAGCTTGTTCCCTTTTTATGCCCCTTGTGTCACTCACAGGGGTTTTGACGAATTTACGTCATCTCAGCCTACGAGAAATTCAGTCTTCGTCCCAATCTGACAAAAGAGGAATATCTCAACTTGTCTAATAATTTATCGCCATATGTTTTTGGTATCTCTATCATCAATAAAATCAGATATGTAATCAGCACTATATAGATTTGAATCGTCACCCCGTTCACACTCTTTGTTGATAGTCGGTCAAGTTTAAGATGACTCTTCAGGAATTTCCATAACAGCTCTATTCCCCACCGTCCGATACGCTTTCCCAATATCCTCATCGTCACAAGTGTTGCAGGATAGCTTATCTTCTCAACAGGCGCAGACCACTGAGGGTGACGATAACAGTAGAGCCTTCATGTCCCAACACGCCTATTGGCAAGGTGATGTGCCCGCTCAATGTACCGATAATTAGTACCCCAATCAGCCCCAGGGCAAAGGCAATATTTTGTCGGACGATCGCCCGTGCCCGTCGCCCCAGGCTAATAGCCTGTTCTAGCTTTTCTAAGCGATCGGCCATGAGCACAATATCGGCGGTTTCTAGGGCCACATCGCTGCCCGCATTGCCCATGGCAATGCCGACCGTGGCCAGAGCCAGGGCCGGGGCATCGTTAATGCCATCGCCAACCATCGCCACGCTGCCGTACTGCTGCTGCAATTGCCGTAAAACCGTGACCTTATCCTCAGGCATTAAATCGGCATGTACCTGATCTATCCCCAGCTGTTGGGCGATACTGTGAGCCGTACGGGCATTGTCACCCGTTAGCATTACCACTTGCTCAATGCCCAGGTGCTTGAGGCGGGCGATTGCCCTAGCCGCCTCTGGACGCACCCGGTCGGCCACCGCAATCAAGCCCAGCACTTTGCCGGCGTGGGCCACCCAGACCACGGTTTTGCCCTCTGCCTCCCACTGCTGGCTTTGCTTCGCTAGATGCGGGGAAACGGCCTGCCCACGAGCTTGAACCTGGGCACTAACAAAGGCTGCTTTCCCCGCCACCGCAGGCTGCCCTGCCACCTCCCCGGTGATGCCAAGACCCACCTGGGCTTGCCCGTTGACCGCTGCCAGCCAAATCAGGGCTCGGCGCTGCGCCGCTTTCACAATCGCCGCACCAATGGGATGCTCCGACAGGCTCTCCAGGGCGGCGGCTACGGTGAGCAGCTGATCCGAGTCTTGAGCCAGCACGTTTACCACGGCGAGCTGGCCAGTCGTGAGGGTGCCGGTTTTGTCAAAGGCGATCGCCCTGACTTGGCCCATCTGCTCTAGCTGCGCCCCGTTTTTGAATAAAATGCCCTGTCGCGCCCCGTTGGCAATGCCAGAGAGCAGCGTTGGCATAATTGAAGCCATCAGCGCACAGGGGGAAGCCACGACCAAAAACACCAGGGCGCGATAGATGGTTTCCTCCCATCCCCAGCCCAGCAGCAGGGGCGGCAGCGTGGCCAGCCAAACGCCTGTCGCCACAATTACCTGGGCGTAGCGGCGCTCAAATCGCTGCATAAATTTTTGGGAGGGATGCGCTTCGGTCTGGGCCTGCTGCACCAGGCGAATCACCCGTTGAATCAAGCTGCTTTCCGGCGGCTGATGGAGCCTCAGGCGCAGCGCGCCATGGCCGTTGAGGGTGCCTGCCAAGACCTCGTCGCCCACGGTTTTCTCGACAGGAATAGATTCTCCCGTAATCGATGCCTGGTTCACCGTACTAAAGCCTTCGGTCACAACCCCATCGGTGGGCACCAGCTCCCCCGGCCTGACCAGAACCTGATCACCGACTTGCAACGCGGAGATCGGCATGACCTGCTCTTGCTCCTGGCGGATCACCGTTGCTGTGTCAGCGGTGAGGCTCATTAGCCCTTGGATATTTCGCTCCGTTCGCCTCATGGCATAGCCCTCTAAAGCCCCACTGATCGCAAATATTAGAATCAGGACGGCTCCATCGACAATCAAGTTGTACTCTCGCTGCCACAGACCCAGGCTGGCGGCCCCTAGGGCGGCGACAATCATTAACAGGTCTACGTCCAGCGCTTTTTCCTGCACCAGCGTTGTTAAGCCCTCACGGGCACTCTCAAATCCACCAATGACATAGGCCGCTGCTAGAAGCAGCAGCGCACCCCCCACCCAACCTAGGGCCAGGGTTTGCCAGCCCAACCCGACTAAAACCGCGCAAGTGATCGCCGCCATCCCATCAGGGTGCTCGTCGAGTAGACCTTTGCACAAATCGCTGAATCGAGACTTCGACAGAGCATTCAATTGGACAATAGACACCATGAGCCAGCCAGAGAAATCTTTACCCTGTCACGCTAAACCTTGACATTAGTGTCAAGGTCAAGGTTTAGCCTAAACTAGGTCTATGACAACTGAATTTCTGACGATTAAAGAACTCACAGATGCGGTGGGCGGCGGCGTCACCCCCCGCATGGTGCGGCACTATCACACCCTGGGGCTGCTGCCTACAGTTCCCCGCTCAGAGAGTAACTACCGACTCTACAGCCAGCAGGATGTGCAGCGCTTACAGCGGGTGGTGGCGCTTAAACAGCAGGGCTTTCAGCTCTCTCACATTGGGCAAATTCTAGATAGTGACTCTGAAGCAACGGCAGACGCGAGCCTCATGACCCAGCTACAGCAGCAGTATCAGGCGGTGATGCAGCAGATTGTTCACCTGCGCCATACCGCTGCGGCCCTAGAGGGGCTGCTGGGTCGCGATCAAGATTGTCAACGCACTCAAGCTCACGCTCTGGCCCAGCTCAAGCAGCTCGATGTAGACACCCAGGCGGGTCTGAGCCAGATCGATCAGCTCTGGGCCAGCCTCGATGCTGAAACCACCGCCCACCCTGAAGCCTTTCAAGAATCGCTTCAGCGCCTGCTGCCCGACCTCTCGCACTATTCTGAAATTACCCAGCATTTGATTCAACAACTGGTGCTGGCCTGCGGTGATGTGAGCTTGGTTAACCTGATACAAATTAGCGACAATGCGATCGCAGCAGCACGCACCGCTCTCAACAGTGGGTGTGAAATTATTACCGATGTGCCTGTGGTAGCCACGGCGATTGATCAAACACGGCTAGCCGCGTTGAGCTGTCCGATCACAACCTTGATTGACGATCCTCACATTACCGCTGCCAACGAGGCTGAACAGGCTTTTTGGCTCCATAAACGCTGGCAACAGCCCTTACATAACTGTTCACCCGGTAGTGTGCTGGTCATTGGATATGCCCCTTCAGTGCTGCTCACTGTCTGTCAGCTAATAGAGCAACGGTGTTTTCAACCCGCTTTGGTGATTGGTATGCCCATTGGCTTTAATCATGCCCCTGCTGCCAAGCGGCGACTGATGGCGACATCCACTCCTTACATTACGATTCAAGGAAGCCTTGGCGGCGGGCTGTTGGCTGCTGTGACTTTAAACGCCCTAATCGAAACACTGCTTGAGAAGCCAGATTGCCACTGCTATCTGACTCGGCCCTAAAAGCTAAAGCTAAGGTAGCAGTCCATCCGGAACTCGCTTTGAGGCGTGATCCGCCTAGCTGATTGAGCCACAAATCGCGCTTGTTTAACTCAATCAACCTTTTTTCAATATGCCCCCTGGGGGGATACGTTAGAGTGGTAGCTCATGCCGATCAAATTCTTACCCAAGAGCAGGGGATCAACCAGCTGCATAATGTTGGATAGATGGGTTGCCATAGTCAATATCTGGGGTGATTGACCCTGGAGCTCTACTATTGCATCGTGCAGCTATCTCAACATCAGTTTGTTTCCCAAGATAGCGAGCAATGTTGGCATCTGTTGAGTATCTACAAGATCCGCTCCAATGGACAACCCAAACTTGCCCGCAGCCGCTCTACGTCTCCAACTGGAGTCATCGTCGAAAGGACATTCATCGATCTGTGAGGGGCTTATCGCTCTGGACACCTGGACGCATCGTGCCTGAATGCAAATAACGAAACAAGGCTTACAGGGATCCCTTAATTGCGCCCTCAGTCAACCCAGATCGCTCTGCTCCTGCGTCCCCACCCGCACCAGACTTACCTCACCCCGGCACCCCACCCAATCCTGTTCTCCATTCTTGCCGGATCCCTTAACTT
>JAAUUM010000084.1 GCA_012031565.1 Synechococcaceae cyanobacterium SM2_3_2 | reverse complement strand
GGTCATTAGGTACGAATGTTCAAAGTCCAGATGTCTTGCCGAACTGGGAGCTTCTTTCATCTTTTTTGCACACCATTCGGAGACATAAGATCATGACAATTTTTGTGGGCAACCTGTCCTTCAAAGCTGACGAAGAAAGTATCAAGGCATTTTTCTCTCAATATGGAGAGATCAAACAGGTCAAGTTGCCGCTTGATATGGAGACTGGCCGCAAGCGGGGATTTGCTTTTGTGGAGTTTGAAGATGAGTCCAATGAGCAGGCGGCTATCGATAAGTTAGATGGCACCAGCTGGATGGGCCGCGATCTGCGGGTCAATAAAGCTGAGCCTCGGGGCAGCCGTCCTGCCGCTGGGGGGGGTGGTGGCCGCCGCGATCGGTATTGATCGAGGCCCATGCTGTCTCCCTTCAGTCTTGATTTGTGGGCGCTTGATCACTAGAGCCTCCTGCATAGAACCGAGTCTGGGGGGAGTCTATTGTTCTCTCTGCTCAGCATCTCCATCCCTTTTGATTAATTACAACACTCTCATCGCTCTCTTTGCTCCCCAGCCTCAACCCCTGGGATCCCGTCAGTAGCCCGGTTGATATCCTCGTTGTGTCACTTTTTTCATGCTCTATCACGTCACCCTTCATCATCAAGGTCAGACCTATGACTTTGAGGCTTCTGACGACCAGCCCATCTTGGATGCTGCCGAACAGGCTCATGGGGATCTGCCCTTTTCCTGTCGGGCTGGGGTTTGCACCACCTGCGCTGCCCGCATCATCAGTGGATCGGTGGATCAAGATGAAGCCTTGGGGGTGGCACCCGACTTAAAAGAGAAGGGCTATACCCTATTGTGCGTGGCCCGTGCACTGTCTGATTTAGAAATCGAAGGGGGCAAGGAAGATGAAGTCTATGCCCTGCAATTTGGCAGCTAATTTTTGCTTAATCCAAGATCAGATGGTTCCGCCTTGTCCTCGATTGTGACCATTGAGCTGATCACCCTATCTGTGCCGGTGGTGCCCCCCCTGCGATCCTTCCAAGCCACCCTCCAGTCCGAGCTACAAAGCCGGGATCCCCATTGTGAGCTGCTGCGGTGGGCTATCGTGCGGGTGGAGCGGGCATCTCCCTATCCGATCGCCCACATTGAAGCTGTAATCACTCGAACTGATATCACTCAAACTGACATCACTCAAACTGACATCACTCAAACTGACATCACTCAAACTGACAACGATGAGAGTTAAATTCACCCATGACTGAACAGCAGCCAGATGTAGTGGTGATCGGGGCGGGAATGGCTGGGTTGGCCTGTGCCCGTCAACTCTCAAAGGCGGGACTGAAGGTGTTGGTGCTGGAAAAATCGCCAGGATTGGGGGGACGGCTGGCCACCCGCAGGGTCACCGATCAGCATGATCATGCCTGGGTGCTAGACCACGGGGTGCAGTATTTCTCGGTGGATACCGACAGTTTTCACCGTGTTCTCAAAGAACCCCTCGAATTGGGCTTGGTCACCGAATGGACGCGCACCCTGCACCGCCTCACCCCGGAAGGATTGCAGACCCCCAGCGTCAACAGCCAGGATCCCCGCTACATCTGTCCAGATGGGATGACAGCCTTGGCCAAATATCTGGCTCAATCCCTCACCATTCAGACACAGACCCGTGTGACCCAAGTGCAGCCTCTGCCAGAAGGATGGCGGATCGAGAGTGAAGAAGGTTTTGCCGTCACAACTCCCGCTTTGGTGATGGCTCTGCCAGCCCCCCAGATTGTGCCTTTGCTAGAAGGGATCCTGCCCCCCACGTCACCGCTCCACCCTCTGCTGGAGTCTGCCCTCTATCATCCCTGTCTGGCGATTTTGGCGGGCTATGCCGACACGCTATCCCCCCCTGTTTGGAAAGGGATCCGCTGCGAGGAGGATGATATTCTCGCCTGGATCAGCCTGGATAGCAGCAAGCGGGCCAATCCAACGGCCCCGACGTTGGTGATCCATACCACCCCCACCTTTGCGGCGGCTCATCTGGAGGAAGATAGGACAGCTCTTCAGGCTGTGGGGCAGCGGGTTCTCACCCATGCGGCCATCCGTCTCAAAACCTATTGGATCGAGGAGCCGATCTGGATGCAGGTGCATCGTTGGCGATATTCCCTGCCCGTTGAGATTTTGGGCATGTCCAGTCTGGCCGCCCGGATCCCCGTTGCCGGATCTGATCCCCAGGCCACGCTTCCTCTGGTTTGTGCCGGCGATTGGTGTGCGGGCGCTCGGGTGGAGGGGGCTTGGGTCTCTGGCCAAGATGCTGCCGACCGATTGTTAGAGATGCTGGGATCCACCACCATGCCCTCCCGCTTTTCCCCTCTGCCCTCGTCGGGGTGAGGTTACCGCCAGAGCATCTTGCTCAATTCGCATCTGTCCAGAGATCGTATGACAGCCATCCAGACAAGCACTAGAGAAAAAGGGATCCAACACCATGAGTCAAATCCTCACCTTTTTGGGTAAAGGCGGCACCGGACGCTCCACGCTGGCGGTGGCGGCGGCTCGTCTGGCGGCTCAGCAGGGGCGACGGGTTTTGCTGGTGGGCGATCAGAGTGGTCACAGTCTGGAAGCCATGCTGGGGACTACTTTGGGGCCGGATCCTATCGTGATTGCGGCGAATTTGAGTGCGGTGCAGCTGCGCTCGACCCCCTTGCTGGAGCGGAGTTGGTCACAGGCCAAAGAGTTAGAGGCGCAATATCTCCGCAATGCTTTTTTTAAGGATATCTATCCCCAAGAGTTAGCGGTCTTGCCAGGAATGGATCAGGCGTTGGCCCTCGATGCTCTGCGCCGTTTTGATGCCAGCAATCAGTTCGACTGCATTGTCTACGATGGCTCCGGCAATCTGGATATGCTACGCAGTCTCGGCATCCCGGAGGTGGCCAGTTGGTATTGGCGACGGGGATCCAAGGCGTTTTTGGATTCCGACTTGGCCAAGAGCTTGCGCCCCTTTGCGGAGCCGTTGTTACGGGCGGTGTCTTCGGTGGATATCCCCTCGTTGGATGAGCTGCCCAATCAATTTGGCGGGGCGCGCAACTTTTTGACAGAGGGGCGTGATGCTCTGGCGGATCCGTTGCGGGTGCTGGCCCATGTGGTGACCACTGCCGATCCGATTGCGGTACAGACCGCCAAGTTTTTGTGGGGCAGTGCCCAGATGATCGGCCTGACGGTGGGCAGCGTATTAGTTACTCCCCTGGCAGAGGGATCCATTGCCCCTGAGGTGTTTGCCCCCTTGGCTCTGCGGTCTGTGCCCAAGCTCAGCGGCGATCCGGCAGTTTTAGAATCGGCCCTAACTGGATTGTTTGCCAGACCCGATGTGCCCAAACCTGTGGATGTGGATGAGACAGCCCGGACGGTGAAACTGTTTATTCCGGGTTTTAGCAAGCAACAGATCGAGCTGAGCCAATCAGGCCCAGAACTGACCATCACCGCAGGCGATCAACGACGCAATCTGTCGCTACCGGCTAGCCTGTCTGGTCGGCAAGTGTCAGGGGCAAAGTTTCAGGAACCCTTTTTGCTGATTTCGTTTGCCTAATCTGTTCACGTCCTTGCAAGCTGGCCGACTGATCCAGCTCCCCTATGGGTAACCCTACCGATCCTGCCAGGGATCCCATGCCACCAGCGGGATCCCTGAAAACCCTCGGTGGAAAAACTGATGAGAGCTTTGGGCGACCTGGATTTGTCTTTACAAACAGGAATAAACCAAGAGGAATAAACGGGTGAATCTGAATGGGTGAGGGCACTTGGGTTGATTCCGCTACACTCAGAACTATCTTGATCTGTCGTTTATCTGTGGGGAATAAACCTGTTTGGATAAAGTTCTGTTGCCACTGACCCCACCTAGTCTGATGGTGTGGCCCGAATGCGACTCATCCATGGTGCGAGGACTCCAAGGGATATCTGATCAACGATTGGTGCAGACCTTTCAATCGGATCCCAGTGTTGCCCGCTCCTGTGTGGCACTCTATTGTCGGTATATCGACCCAGTGGATCGGCTTTGGCAGGATTGGGCTGGATCCCCTCCTTCCGCTCGAATCTGGCATGAGCTTTGGCATCATCTATTCACCCATCTACTCAGCCCACCCCCATCCCCCGGTTCCGATTTCCCTCATGCAGAGGCCATCTCTTGCCCCCACTCTGTTGCGGATTGGATGCAGGAGCAAGTGCAAGCATGGCTACACTCAGGGATCCCGGAGCATGTGGCAGCAGTGGCCGATGCCCCTGAGCAGCGCAAGCGGGAGCAGGAGCTGGCCGGAATTTCCCCTGTACTGACCTGGTATGTCAAAGCTGCCCTCAATCGCTTGGATCCCCTGGCTCGCTTTGTACTGCTGCTGTGGGATCGGTTTGGCTGGACAAAAGAGCAGATCGCGGCCCAACTTCAACAGGAAGGCTTTCTCATCCAGCCTGAAGCAGTAGTTGACGTGGTAGCACAAGCCCGCTTTGCCTGCTTTGAACAAATTCCACTGGACGTTCGCGCCCTCTATTTGGCCAGTAAGCCCTAGTCCATCTTTTTCAAGCCTATGGCATTCTAAAGAGGGATCCCATTGGGGGAAAAGAGATGAACGATAACGACTCTCATGGCTTCAAGCAGCCTCCATCTGGCTCATCACTGGTTAGCTCAACACCGACTGGCCTTTCTGCTACGACTGGCCTTTCTGCCAGTAGAGTTATCCATCGGCGTTTTTTACCTTTACGCCAAGTGGTGGCCAAGCTCGATCTAGATGATCTTCAGGAGCTGGATCGATTTCGCACTTGGCAGCAAACTCAGCAGCAAAACCCAGCGAGCAATGCCCCAAAACTGGCGGCTGAGATAACGCCCGAAGATGCTGTCCCGGTCTTTAACTCACATCCGTCTAACTCACTAGACAAGCCATTAAAATGGGACGGGTCATTAAAATCAGCCGGATTCGATCCTTTTCGCTTGGATCCCTCTGAGGAAGAACAGCTTGCTAGCCTATCTGATGTGATGGTCTCTGCTCAACCTGTTCCCACTGACCCCGATCCCTCATCATTGCCCTCTATGCCTCGTCCCGCTAGTTCTTCCAGATCTGCCTATCTTCAGCCTCATGATGTGGTTGAGGATTTGGAGTTAGAAGAAAGGCGTGGCATCCCTGGCTTGATTTCTCCCCTTTTGGTGTTGCTGCTGTGGGCTGGATCCTGTATCGGCATCGTCTGGAGTGTGGGCTGGTTGATTGCCCCCGGCAATCCCAATCGGGCCGAGGATCCCAGTGGTGACTCTGATGTAATTGGTGCCGCCCTCCCCACCCCGCCGCCAGTATTGGGGCCTTTGCCAGATCTGATGGCTATGCCACTGATTCCGGTTGGATCCGAGGAAACTGTAGCCTCAGATACTCGGGTAATGGAATACACAGATCCTCTCACGGGTACTGTGGTGCGCCGGATCCTCAGGCCCGTGCCCCCATCAGACCGGATCGATCCCCTTGATACCTTCAGCAACCCTCTCAATGCTTTAACAGTGGCTTCCTCTCGGTTGCAGCCTCAAGTCACAGCTCGGCCAGCCATCCCAGCGCGACCCATAAACCGAATTGTCGCTACCGCGAACCGCAGTCGTCTCGAAGCAAGCTATGAAACAGCGACTACCCTGCCGCAGCTTGCCCCAGTCAGTATCGATAGGCTGGATCCCAGTCGTGGAGAGGGCGTCTTTTTGGTGCTGATGGACTATTCGGGTGATCAGTCCCTAGAGCGGGCCCGGTCGGTGTCGGAGGAAGCCTTTGTCACCAATATTGAGGGTGAACAATTTGTCCAACTTGCTTCGTTTGAACAAGTGGAATATGCCCGGTATATGGCGGATACCCTGCGACAACAAGGGATCCCGGCAAGTGTTTCTGAACTGTTTTAGCCTCAGACATTTGATTGAGTCTGACTCTTATATTTTATAACTGAAATCGTACTAAACGGCCCGAATGCTGGCATATCCGTTCGCCTAGAGACTGCGAAGTAACGGCGGCATGAATTAGATTCACTGCGACAAAACTGATCGGCTTGATTGAACTTCAGTGCCGTCCTGGGATCCCACTGAGTTAGTGTACATAGAGATTCATTCTTCTTGATGTTGTCCTTCTTGATGTTGTCCTTGAGGTTCTGATGGTCACTACTACCGACCAATTAATAGCAGAGAAGAAACTGACTGCGGCTGAATTTTTTGCCCTGCCTGAGGGTGATATGACGTATGAATTGGTGGATGGAAAAGCAGTTCCCAAAGATCAACCCATGTCACCCCAACGTTTTCATTCTCGCCTCCAGCCTACTTTGTGGCGGATCCTTGAGGAATGGTGTTCGGATCCATCATCGCCCAAACCAGGGTCAGCCTATACCGAATGGGCTGTTGTCTTGACTCGAAGAGCAGAACAGTGGATCCCAAGTCCTGATATCACCTACATTTCTGATGAGCGATTGCCGATTGAGAGGATGATTGATGAACCTTGTCTCGTCACTCCTGAATTGGTAATTGAGATTATCTCTCCTAGCCAAAATTTTGGAGAGATATCTAAAAAGGCAACCGACTATCTTGATGCTGGGATCCCTCGTGTCTGGATAGTAGACGCTGCTGCCAAAAGTATCACTGTCTTTTATCCCGATGCCCCCCTCGCACATTTATGGGATCCCAAGGAATTCAAGATGATCTATTGCCGGGATTAGAAGTAATTCCTCAGACCGTTTTTGAACAAGCTCGGATCCCTTAACGAGGAGATCAGATGATGGTTAATGGCCAAGAGAAAGTGCAAGAAAATGTAGAATCTGTCAAGAAGGTCTGGATGGATGAAGTGTTAATGGCTCTCCCTGACGATGGCAATCGCTATGAACTTCTGGATGAAGAAGTGATCACGATGAGTAGTGCAGGGGCAATGTATGGCTATTTTGCTAGCTTGATCCATTTTTTCCTAAGTAGTCATGTTCGCGCTCAGCAGTTAGGTATTTTCTTTGACTCTGATATTGTCTTTGCTATGAAGTCTGAAAATAGACGTTCTCCCGATTGTTCTTTTTCTCCAAAAAAAGCCTCAAATCTCTGGGCGGATTACCAGTTGGCTATTCCAGGGATCCCCAGATCTTGCGATAGAAGTGCTTTCTCCGGGCAATACGGTTGAAGAAATCCATGCCAAGATTAGCGACCACTTTGAAAGTGGATCCCGCTTGGTCTGGATCACCCATCTGATGAACACTGTGTACTGGTTTATCATCACCGGTTTATCTTCACTGGTTTATCATCAATCAACACCCGATCAATTGTTGTGGCTGATGGATAATTTGTGTGGCAAAGATGTGATCCCTCGGTTCTCGGTGCCGTTAGCAGAATTATTTGCTGAGCCGGAACTTTAATCGGCAAAGCTCTGCCGTCAAGTCTTCCCACAAGTTATTCCCTCTGGTTTCGGTCAGGCGTTGATGAACCAAGGCTCCACTTAGGGCAGAATGCGTGCGGTGAATACTGGGATCCCAGCTATCTCGGTCTGAAAAAACAGCCACTTAGCTATCGAGGGTTCAAGTCTGGGGCGTTTCTGACTACTATGATGAAGTGAATAAACGTTAAGCATCACAGGAGCAGCGAGATCATGTTGCTGATTGGCTCAGGTCAGGGATTTGTCAAAGAACTTGAAAAACTTGGATCCCTGGGGATCTGTGTTCCCGCAGAGGGCGGCCCTGAGAGCCACTACATCCGCCGCCTGCGCGGTGCTGGCTACGGTGTCGTCCACATGAGTGCCAAAGGCTTGGGAGATATCTCCGCCTCCCTCAACCGGATTCATGGGGTACGGCCCCCCCATCTGGGCAAGTCCGAAAGGCGCACCTATTACTTTCCGGGCCTCGTCGAGCAATACCAAGACGCTCTCCCCGGCAGTAAGAAAGGTCTCGTGTTTTGGTTCTATGAAGGGCATGTTCTGACTCAGCAAGAGCTAAGAACCTTACACGCCATCTCTCAGCAGGATCCTCGCGTCAAGATCGTGGTGGAGGTGTCCCGCGCCCGTGCCGTCAAGTGGCAACCCCTGGTCTAGTGTCAAGAGTAAGGGATCCCATTTCCAGGGCAGCAGAGGTTTCAATTCATTACAATCCCTAATCCCAGCCGTAACCCCAATTGGGATCTGGTATCTTGCGTTTATTGTCCTCTTGATTTTTTAAGGAATCACAATGACTGCTGCTTATCTACAGCCTTACATGGTCTTGTGTGTGGGTTGGTTGTTGCCAACTATTTCTATGGTGGCGCTCTTCCTGTGGATCGAAACTGGCGAAGCCGCCCCTAATGCCGACGACTAGAGGTCGGTTTGCTCTCTGTACTGAATTCATACTCAACTTGATTTGATAAGGATCTTCTCCTGCCCACCCCAGCGAGAGGATCCTTATTTTTTGGTCTGTCTTCTGCTGACTTGACTAGAGGATCGGTTCACCCTCTTCTGTTTCAAAAAAGGGATCGGGAGTCGGGGCTGGGCTAAAGCTGCCGTCCCAGCTGGGGTTAGGAGTGGCTAAATCGAGGGGCTGAATGGTCGTAGTGCCATCTGTCGAGCTGACCTGAACCCGTCCCAACAGAGCTGTTGACTGTCCGATGCTGACGGCCAAGGTCTCTGCTAACCCACTCGATGCCGAGGGATCCCAACCCTGGGCCCAGGTCAGTCCACGAATGCGGGGCCACCGCCGCTCGGACAGATCGCTCAATCCAGCTGTTACCCAGGCCAAACCCACATCCTCCTGCGGTGGAGGGCTGGTTTGCAGGGTTAAGAGAATAGGTTTGATGGAGCTGAGGATGGTGGCTTGTGGGTAGAGATTATCCAGTTGTTCCTGCAAAGGTCGCCAGGTGCCATCGGCAGCAGTTTCTACGGTGGCATTGAGGTTGATCCAGCCAATCATGTCATCGCCGGGATAGTCCCCATCAGAGGTGGGCAGGGCCGGATCGAGGTGGTAAACCCAGGTGAGGTTGGAGACGTTTTTTTCTTGGCGTAACCGTTCCACATGGCGATAGACGGTGCGTAAGGCTTCGGGATCCCCACTGCTTTGGCCAATTTCCACCATCACGGGTGCGGCAAGGGTTTGAATCTCCTCTAACCAAGCTGACCAAGCTTCATCCTGTTCACCGTCTGGGATCCCGGCCAAGGTTTCGGCGTCGCTGGGCAATAGCAGCCGCAGATAGGGAACGGATCCCTGTTGGCGCAGTTGCTGGGCTGTCGTCACTGGAAAGGCGGGATCCTGTTCCCACCGGTGTTCAAAGTAAACCCAGGCAGGCGGTTGACCCACAGCTGACTCATACCGGGCAACCGCATCCACTGCCCCTTCGGCACCGGCATACATCTGCCCTTCTGACGGTAACGCTAATTGACCCGGGGGCAAGGCTTGGTCAGGAATTGGAGATGTGATCTGAACCTCCAGATGGAGTTCTCGATCGGCTAATGGGCTAAGCACATCAAATCCCAAGCTCAGAGATTGAGATGTGGACAGCCCTTGGGTGATCTGGGTGGCCCGAAAATCTAAGGGATCCCCCGTTTGGGTGGCCTCAATGCGGTCATCGTCGAGCACCATGCCCGCCCGCCTCACCGTCAGCCGGATGCCCTGGCCAGGATTGAGAAACGGGGTGGTGCTGTCGATCTCGATGCGGCTATCCAGTTGCAATTGGCCCCCGACGATCCCCTCTGAGATGCGGAGACGAAGGGCAACATTTTCGGTCTCATAGGTGCCCAGCCCCCGGGCTGCCTCATCACTGGGATCCCCTGGCGATACGCCACTGCAATCTACACAAAGGGTAAGTTGCTCTGGCTGGATCCGCACCTCCTCTGTGGCTGCTGTCGTCAGTTGTGCAGGACTGAGCACAAAGCTGGCCACCAAACTTCTGCTGGTGGGATCCCGGCCCGGTTCGCTATCTGAGAAGCTCTGGCCCATTGGCGTCGCCACCCGCGTCCCCGAAATGCCGTCATTGATCGGATTGGTGGCGGTCGGGGATCCCCCCTCTCCACAGGCAGTGCTCAGGGCCACCAGCGCCAACAAGCCCCAGAGCTTGCCGAGCAGCTTAGGCCGAGTCTTGCCCAGCGGAACTAAGGGGGAGAATTGCAGGGTTGAGCCGAGCTTTACCATCAGAACCAAGCAAGAGTAATCAGGTGGGGGACAGGGTGGCGGCAGTCTGGGTCTACGGCATGATGGTCAACAATCCGGCATAGAGCAATTCCCCTTCTGCCAGCTCCAGTCGGTCGATCCGTACGCCGGGATCCAGTTGCAGCGGCGTTTCGCTTAGGGCTGGGATGGGGATGGATTGCCCATCGCTGATCCAGTTGGGATCCACCAGTTGCAGTTGGTTTTCGCCAATCACCGCCAGCCCTGTGGTAAAGGTCACGGCTAAAGGATCCCCATTGGGCACTGCCAAATTCGCCTGGACACGCATCTGGCCCAATTCGAGAGACACGCTGGGATCGCTGATCAAGAAAGGCACCGTCTGATTGCCGATGGGCACACTGACCTGAGCTTGAGCCAATTGCTCCTGGATCAGGGGAGATTGCAGGGTTTTGTTCAGATCATCTTCGGTCAATCGCAGGCTGACCTGGACGGGCACAGGTGTTAACACCCGCAGAGGTCGCCCTTGAATCGCTTCTGCCACATTGAGACGGATATCGGATCCCTGGAGCTGGAGCGAGCTGATTTGAAAGCCTTGGTACAGCAGGTTATCTCCCGAGACATTGGCCTGCGGGATGGTGCCATTAAAAAGCTGGGCATCGGAGCCTATCACCTGCACATTGAGATTCTCCACTTCGTCCACCTCGGATCGGATCCAAGCAGCCACCAGAGGATTGATCAACCCGGTGGCCATCTGGCCAAACACAGGAAAACTGGGCAATAAGCACACGGGCACGGCCAAAAATAACCCCCAGCCTATCACCCGATTGAGGCGACGGGGATTGGAGCTAACAGGAGAAGAAGAGGTTGGGAAAGAAGGCATAGACTTAGCTCACTTGAGTAGTCGGGTTAGAAGTCGGGTTAAAGTAATCGGGGCAGAAGGGTAGGGATGGGCCAATTAATAAGCCCAGTTCAGGGGCAAGAGGGCACCCTGGGATCCCATCAGCATGATGGACGAAAGGGCTGAGGCAGACTCTTCTTAACAATAGAGGTGGCAGCATCATCCCAACAGGCTCTTGGGCGTAACATCAGGTTCCAACTTTTCCCAGCTCCCCTGCACCGACCTATATCCGGCCATTGACTAGGTTGGCATGAGAGGACTAGTTTTTCTTTGTTTTCTGTCGGTCTTGCCGCCTCATATTCGCCTCATATTCGCCTCATGGATCCGTGCTGCTAGCCGCAACCCCACCACAAGGCACTGGATTTGAAGATGTTGGGGGCATGGAGCGGGATCCCGATTTTGGTAACAAATTGCAATTAAGGAATCCGCAAAATGCCCCTGCTATGGGCGTCTCCATCAGCCCAATAGACATTTCAGCTTCTGTGACGCGCCAATAACCGCTATAAACAAAGGTGTTGGGCTGTGAAGTGAGGTGTCATGCAGACGGTCGCCAAGACGAGCACTAACCAGATGAGCACGCAAGGCAGTATCGGCCTGCACACTATCAGATCTAGCTGGAGCAGATCTAGCTGGAGGGGGCTGTTGATTGCCCTGTGTGGCTTGGTCTTGATGATGGGATTGGTCTCCTGCGGGGGATCCCCGTCATCCAGTCCAGCGGAGGGATCCCCAGGGTTAACCCGCTTGCAACAGGTGGCGGTGCCCACCGAAATCGCTCGCCTCTCCACCTACCTAGAACAGTTTTCCCCCTCGGTACAGATCATCCGTCCCCAAGCGGATCAAGTGATATCTGGTAATCGGGTGGAGGTCAGTGTGACGGTCAAGGACTATCCCCTGTTCAAGGATCCCGATCTAGGGCTGGGGCCTCACCTACACGTGATTTTGGATAACCAGCCGTATGAAGCTTACTACGACACTAGCCAGCCCCTGGTTTTTGATCATCTGGCCCTGGGATCCCATACGTTGCGGGTTTTTGCGGGCACTCCCTGGCACGAGAGCTTCAAAAATGCCAGTGCCTATGATCAGGTCACCTTTCATGTGGGAGCCAAAACACCGGAGTATGTCCCGGATCCCGATCTACCGCTGTTGACCTACAGCCGGCCTAAGGGTGGTTATGGGGCTGAGCCGATTTTGCTGGACTTTTGGCTGGCCAATGCTCCCATTCGGGAAACGCTGTTGGCAGATGTTCCCTCTGACTGGCAGATCCGCTATACCCTCAATGGCCAAGTTGGGTTCCTAGATCAATGGCAACCGCTTTATCTGCAAGGATTTCAACCGGGATCCAATGTCATGGTGGTGGAGCTGGTGGATGGTCAGGGATCCCCGATTCGGAATGTGTTCAACAGTGCAGCCCGCGAGGTGATCTATACCCCTGGTGGTCAAGATGCTCTTTCTCTCTTAGTGAGAGGAGAACTCAAGGCTGAAGAAGCCCTATCTATTGTTCAGAAGCCAGAGCCCATACCAACGCCGTCACCCACACCAACGCCAGAGCCTACACCAATTCCGACGCCCACACCAACGCCAGAACCTGCACCGATCGCAACCCCCAAACCTCGCCGGACGCCCAAACCCAAGCGAACTCCCCCTCCCAACCGTCGGGCTGTTGAATCTCCTCAGCCGATTCCGCAAACCTTGACACCTGAACCCAGTCCAGAGCCTACACCTACTGAGGCGGAAACCCCGACCCTACCCTTGGATCCTACTCCCAGCCCCACACCTAGCCCGGAACCAACCGCAAGGCCAATCTCTCAGTACACACCTATTCCATATATCAAACCCACCCCTATCCCTCGCATTACCCCCGCACCCTTTGCTCAACGGTCTCCATCCAAGACAGATCGACCCGGCGACTGGCAATGGGGATCCCAGATCTTGCCTTCTAATTTGAGGTAGAAGATAGTCAAAGAACTTGTTTTAGATCACATCGCTGCCCTGTGATTTCAGATATAAAAATTGAAGGGAATCCGTTTTGATTAGCTATCTCTGGAGTTATAAAATGCCTCTATCTTCTAAACAATGGCTGGGGTCTATCCTCGGCCTTGGATCCCTTCTATCATTGGGATCCCATGTGGTTATGCCTCATGATGTACTGGCGCATCCCATCGGGATCCCTAGTGGGCAAACGTTATTCACTATCCCTGAATCTGCTCAGGCTAGTCAACCCACTCTTATTGCTCAGGCTATTGGAGTGAGTGGGGTTTGGGATACCTCGGAAGGTCAGATGACCATTCAGCAACAGGGATCCTCGGTCACCGCCACCTACACGCAGGATAACGGGCGGATTGAAGGAACCTTGATTGGCAACGTCTGGGAAGGGTTTTGGTCAGAGGATGGCTCCGCCCAACGCTGCGATACCCCCATTAATGGCCGCTACCACTGGGGCCGGATCCGGTTTGTCTTTGATGGCAACGCCTTTCAAGGCACCTGGAGCTACTGCGGTGAAGAACCAACCCGCTCCTGGACAGGCACCCGTTCAGGGTCGGGTGAAGCCATTCGGATTCCCCCAGTCTTTAATCCTCCCCCTAATCCCTCAGTCACCCCCATCAATCCGCCCGTAGTGGTGGCTCCCCCTGTGACTTCGATTGGGGGTGGTTGGGATACCTCCGAGGGGCAGATGACCTTTCAACAACAGGGATCCTCGGTCACCGCCACCTACACCCAAGATAATGGCCGCATCGAAGGGACGATGACCGGGAACGTTCTGGAGGGGTTTTGGTCAGAAGATGGCTCTAATCGTCGTTGTGATACCGCCATCAATGGCCGTTACCATTGGGGTCGAATCCGCTTCGTCTTTGATGGCAACTCCTTTCAAGGCACATGGAGTTATTGCAATGATGAACCAACCCTCTCGTGGACAGGTACTCGCTTCAGTGGCGACGGTAGCGTCGTGACCCCGATTGCTCCTGCCCCTAGCGCAGCCATCGCCGGAGCCTGGAATACCTCAGAAGGGATCATGCCCCTGACCCTGAATGGATCCACGGTGACCGGATACTACAGCAACGATACTCAACGGATTGATGGAACTCTAGTGGGCAATACGCTGGACGGCTATTGGTCAAAAAACAACTCTGCCCGCAGTTGCGATACTCTCTACAATGGCCGCGACCACTGGGGCAGGATTCGGTTTGTCTTTAATGGCAATTCTTTTACCGGGGTCTGGGGCTACTGTGGCGAGGAGCCTACTCGTTCCTGGACAGGCAGTCGCTAGCAGTCGGTAAGTGAGTTCGTCCTGGTTGATGCTTTAATAGCCTCTGGCCTCAATACCCTTCCACACACTATGGGTAGATCTTGTTTTCTTGGATAAAATGCCCATAGTGTTTTATTTTTTATTTTTTGGTTCAGTAAGGGCTCCCTCCTAAACTCCGGCAGCTCCATCCAGGGTGGGTGGCCAACACCTCTTAATCTCCTTACGCTATAGCCAGCTTGGATTCCATGACCCCCAGAGCCCTGCCTGAGCACAGGAATAATCAGGCCCAGTCCTGCTCAATCAATTCAGTAGGATCCCTGGATCAAACCGCTAGGCCGATCCAGTTGCTTTATGACGGAGACTGTCCCCTCTGTTTGCGGGAGGTCAATTTTCTCAAGAGCAAGGATGCGGGGCGAGGGATCGTGGCATTTGTGGACATTGCCGATCCTGCTTACGATCCAGCCCTATCTGGGGGCATTGATTATGAGACAGCGATGAAACGCATCCATGCGGTGTTGCCGGATGGCCGCATTATCGAGAATGTGGCGGTTTTTCGACAGGTTTATGCAGCCTTGGGCATGGGCTGGATCTATGCCTGGAGTGACTGGCCTGTACTGGGATCCCTGATAAATGCAGCTTATGGGGTCTGGGCCAAGTGGCGACTCAAGGTAACCGGTCGGCAAGACCTGGCAGAGTTGGTGGCAGCGCGACAGACGGCACGGCAAAGGATCCAAACGAGCGCGACGGACAGCTGCGGTTGTCATCCATTGGATCCCGATTGAGCGAAAGCGAAGTACAGACTGCGTTTATCCTCGGCAAGTTCCCAAAAAAAACAGCGGCCCCTGCTTTAGCAACAAAAAGCAAGAGAAGTTAACACAATGGGGCCAACTTAGTGGATTTGGATACCTTTGGTCTGGGGGTGGCGAGGCTAGCATAAACCCACCTTCTTGGCCTCCAAGATCAACCCTGCTCAAATACCCCCAGAGGCTCAGCCGCTCATCGGTTGGGGGGGAAAGAAGGCATCTGTGCTAAAGGC
>JAAUUM010000006.1 GCA_012031565.1 Synechococcaceae cyanobacterium SM2_3_2 | reverse complement strand
TTGCTGAGCCATCGGTCTCAACCCCTATCGGCTCAGAGATTTTGTGGAACTGCGGAATGAGCAGCAATCGGTGGGGTTGGCTACCGTCTACCGTTCTCTGGAGGCGCTGCAAAATGAAGGACAACTTCAGGCGGTCAATCTGGGGGATCACCAGTCCTATTACCAAATGCTCCCCAGCGATGGACATAACCGACATCATCTGATTTGTACCCAGTGCCGCAAGGTGGTACCCCTCTCCATCTGTCCTGTGGAGGACTTGGAGTCCAAGCTTTCATCTCGACATGGCTTTGTGATCGACTATCATGTGCTGGATTTTTATGGCACCTGTGCTGATTGCCGTGCCTGAGATTACCGTGCCTGAGTTGTGGTGTTGGTGTGACAGGGATCCCGCTGGCACAAGGAGTCTGCCATCAAGTCAGATCAACAAGCAAACTAGAGACAGTTTCGGCATGAGCAGGCACAGGCAATGACTGTAGACATGGATCCCTCCTCCCCCTCTTCCCTCCTTCAAACTCGTCCATCTCATCCCACGGTTCGGATCCCGGTTTGGCGAATTCTCATCCCCTTGGTGGCTCAAGTCCTGATCATCGCCACAATCCCAGCCCAGAAAGCCGCTACATTGGCCACTGGCACAACTGTTTATCTGCAAACCGCACCCGTGGATCCCTATGATCTGCTGCGGGGTCGCTATGTCACCCTCAATTACGAGATTGGCGACCGCACAACTTTGCAGGATCTCCCTGGCGGCGAGGCGATTGATGAGCCGGAATTTTATATTCAGCTAGCCCCGCCAACAGCAGCAATGGATCCCACAGCCCCTTGGCAGCCGGTGGCGGTGAGTATCGACTACCCCCGCGATCTGCCCGCCGATCATGTGGCCATCCGCGCACAGGGGGGATCCTGGCGGCTCGATCTGGGGCTGGGCCAGTATTTCATCCCAGATGAGGTGGGGGACGCCTTGGAAGTGGATATGAATCAATATCAGGAACAAACCCGCGTTGAGGCCAAGATCGATGACCGAGGCAATGCGGCACTGGTCAGGTTGTGGGTACAGGATCGGCCCTATTAACCCTTCTCAATGATCCCAGCCGGATCCCAGTCTCATGGCAGACTCGATCCGGCGTGGCAGAGCCAACTGGACAACCCCGACTGAACAACCCCGACTGGACAACCCCGACTGGACAACCCCGATAGACTACGATCAGGGACACTGAGAGGGATCCCTGTTTCCCTTGATCACACTTTTCATCACACTTTGTCTGTTGAGTGACCGTGACCATCACCCCCCTGCTACAAAATCGAGAATTATTAGAAACCCGACTCAAAGAGATTCCCCCCGATCCAGGGGTGTACTTAATGCGGGATCATCTCGATCAGATCCTGTATGTGGGCAAATCGAAAAAACTGCGGTCGCGGGTGCGATCTTACTTTCGCTTTACCAGCGATCTATCCCCTCGGATCCAACGGATGGTGATTCAGGTCTGTGAGATCGAATTTATCGTCACCGACACCGAAAATGAAGCTCTGGCGCTAGAAGACAACCTGATTAAGACCCATCAGCCCCCCTATAATGTCCTGCTTAAAGACGACAAAAAATATCCTTATCTCTGCATCACATGGTCTAACGATTATCCCTACCTCTACATCACCCGCAATCGCCGCTTAGACCGCCCCAAAGACAAATACTATGGCCCCTATACGGATGTAGGACTGCTGCGATATACCCTCAGCTTGGTCAAGCGAATCTTTCCCCTCCGCCAACGGCCCAAACCTCTCCACAAAGATCGTCCCTGCCTCAACTTTGATATCGGTCGTTGTCCCGGTGTCTGCCAAAACCTCATTACCCCCGAGGATTATCGGCAAACCTTGATGCAGGTGGCCATGATCTTTCAGGGGCAAACCGATACCCTTTTGACTGCCATTCAGGCCCGTATGGCGGAAGCAGCAGCTCAGGAAAACTACGAGGCAGCAGCTCGGTTTCGGGATCAAGTGCGGGGGCTGTCCCAACTGGGGGAATCCCAAAAGGTTTCTCTGCCCAATTCCACCGTCTCACGGGATGCCTTGGCCTTGGCCACCAATGATAGTCGGGCTTGTATTCAGCTCTTTCAGGTGCGGGCAGGTAAGCTGGTGGGGCGATTGGGATTTATGGCCCAAAACCAAGGGGATGATCCCGCCCTGATCTTGCAAAAGGTCTTGCAGGAGCATTATCAGCACTGCGATCCGGTCGAGATTCCCACCGAGATCTTGACCCAGCATGAGCTGCCAGATGCGGATTTTTTGGAAAGTTGGCTCAGTCAGAAAAAGGGGCGCAAAATCAGTCTGCTTTCTCCCCAACGGCAGAGCAAAGCCGAGCTGATCGAGCTGGTGGAACGCAATGCCAAGTTGGAATTAGAGCGCAACCAGCGGCTGGCGGATCGAGATTCAGCTGCCCTGCAACGCCTAGCTGATGTGTTGGATCTGCCCCTACCCCCCTATCGACTGGAGGGCTACGACATCTCCCACGTACAGGGATCCGATGCGGTGGCCAGCCAGGTGGTGTTCTTGGATGGGTTGCCCGCCAAGCAGCACTATCGCCGCTACAAAATCCGCAATCCCCAGATCCGCTCTGGCCATTCCGATGACTATGCCAGCCATGCGGAGGTGGCCCGCCGCCGCTTTAGCCATTTGGATCCTGACCAGCAGCCGGACTTGATCTTGATCGATGGAGGCAAGGGACAACTGTCGGCGGTCTATGCGGTTATGGAAGAACTGGGGCTGGAGCATCTGCCCATGATTGGCTTGGCCAAGCGAGAGGAGGAGATTTTTCTGCCGGGTAATCCGATCTCGATCAAATTGCCCCCCACCGACCCCGCCCGGATGTTATTGCAACGGCTGCGGGATGAGGCCCATCGGTTTGCCCTCTCCTACCACCGCCAACAGCGCAAGGTGCGGGCATCCACGTCTGCATTGGAGGATATTCCAGGCTTGGGCAAGCATCGACAACGGCTGTTGATGGAGGAGTTTCGCTCCATCGCCCGGATCCAAACTGCCCCCCCGAGCAGCTGGCCCAAGTTCCCGGCATTGGCCCCAAGCTGGCCCAGCAGATCTATCTTTACTTTCATCCCGAAGGGGATCCCCTGCGCCCAAACTCCCAGCCCATCAACCCAGATCCGGCAGGGGTGGGATCCCTGTAGCTGGCTAATCGACTACCTCTGATCCTGACTATCTAGCTTGCTGAAGGGATCCCGAGGCAGTTAGCCTGTGAAAACTCGCCCCACAACTCTGGAGGATCCGGCATGACCTGGCGGTTAGATGCCCTGCACAAACTCGGTGTGTACGGTTTGGTGGCGATCGCGGTGCTGGCCTTGTGGCTGGGACAAGCCTTGAATCCCGTGGTGGCGGTGGCGTTTACCGTCGGCGGCATCCTCAGTTGGTTTTGTGACAAACCCCGCATCGATCCGGCTCAGTATGCGGACATTTGGCGACCTCTGACCCTGGGGGTGCTGGGGATCCTGATTGCCCTTGCCATCTCAGGCTTGGTGCAGCCCTTTGATGCAGCAATTGGGCTGGTGCTCTATCTGACAGCCGCCAAGTTGTTTCAGCGGGAGCGGGTGGCGGACTATGTGCAGACGATGGTGCTGTCGTTTTTGCTGATGGCCATTGCCACTGTTTTCAATGAGGACATCAGTTTTGGGCTGTTGTTTATTGCCTACACCATGATTGGCCTGATCAGTTTTGCCCTCTATCATCTACGGATTCAGGTGGAGGAACATCCCCAGGCTGCTGTCCAGACCCGTCTGGTGGATCGGGCGTTTTTGGCCAATCTGACGGGACTGGCGGTGATCGCGCTGGCGGGATCCATTGCCTTTTTCTTTTTGTTTCCCCGAATTGGTTTTGGCTTTTTGGCTCAACAATCTCGCGCCACTGGCATGTCAACGGGTTTCTCGGAGGAGGTGCGATTGGGGGATTTTGGCACCCTCAAGAGTGATCCCACCGTGGTGATGCGGGTGGAGTTTCCCTTGGGATCCCCAGAGCGACCCCAGAATCTGTATTGGAAAGGGGTGAGCTTTGATCAGTACGATGGCTTTGTCTGGTCGCGCACCCTGACGGATACTCGGTCTTTATCCGCTGATGGTGACAGTCGGTTCAGCCTGCCAAATAACGCTTTGGCTCCCGCTTGGCAGGCACTGCGGGCAGATCCAACAGCTCCTCGGTTGGTACAAAGTATTTTCTTGGATCCCATTGATACCAATGCCTTATTCCACTTGGATCCCTGGATTGACTTGCAACTGGCCAACCGCAACAGCGCCAATCGCCCCAATCGTTTTCGCAACACCTCTCTGGGCCTAGCAGAAACCGGGGATATCAACCATCGACTCCCCCAGCGCATTGCCTACCAATATGAAGTCACCAGCTTAGTTCCCCCCCGTCAGGCCAGCTTTTTTCAGCAGGTGGATCATGAGACGATCTTGGCCAGTCTGGGATCCCAGGCGTCAGCCTATCTGCAACTGCCCGATAACTTTAACCCCCAGATTCGAGATTTGGCCGAAGACTGGAGTCGTACCGCCAGTACCGATTTTGATAAGGCCCTGGCCATCCAAGATACCTTGGCCAGCACGTTTGACTATACGGTCAATCTGTTTGACCCCGGCGATCAGGCGCCCTTAGATGCTTTTCTGTTCACCCATCAAGAGGGACACTGCGAGTACTTTTCCACGGCAATGGCGATCATGCTACGCAGCCTCGGGATCCCAGCGCGTAATGTGACGGGCTTCATTGGGGGCAGTTGGAATCAGGGGCAGGGGTACCTGTCGGTGCGTAACGCGGATGCTCACTCTTGGGTGGAGGTGCCGTTTGGGGAGTATGGCTGGGTGCGCTTTGAACCCACCCCAGCAGCGGCCAATGTCAGCTTGCAACGGGACTGGTGGGATCCCGTGCGGCAAGCCTATGATGCGCTGCGGTTTCAATGGATCAAATATGTCATCCAGTATGACTTGGCAACGCAGGTGGAGCTATTGCAGGAGCTGACCGAAACCCTGAGCCAGATGGGACAACGGCAGGGGGAACAGGCCAACTGGGGCGATCAACTGCGGGATTGGATCCCCACTTTGCGGGCCAGCCTTCAGCAGAATGCCATTCCCTTAATCGGTCTGACGATGATGACGGCGATCGGTGGATCCCGAGGCAAGCAGCGGCGCTATCGACAGTTGCAAGCTCAGGATTATCTGGTGGTGCTGGTGCTTTCTGGGGTGGGGGGATCCCTGATGGGAATCCTGTGGCAGCCCCAGTCCAGCCTTGGCTTGGTGTTGGTGGGGCTGCTGTTGCCGGGGTTCGCTTTTGCGGGTCTGCGGTGGGTCAACCCTGCCATCCCCCGTTCCCAACAACGGGTGGCGGCGATCACCCATCTCTATACCCAACTGCGGCTGACGGTTAAGCAAGTGGGGATCCCGGTGGTGTCGAGTCCGGGAGCCTTGATCGAGGAATTGCATCGCTCCTCCCTCAGGGATCCCCAGCGGGCGATTCGGCTAATTGAACGCTATATGGCGGTTCGATTTGGCGGGGATCCCCTAGATACCGCTGAACTGAAGCTGCTCTGGCAAGAATTGAGAGCATTGCGACGGCAATGGCAGCACCATTCACCGGCGGCTGCTCCTCCCCAGACCTGACCAACCAACCTGACCAACCAACCTGATCAACCAACCTGACCAAGCCAAGGGATCCACATCAACTGGGTGTGAAAACAGACGGTCAGGGCGGGTCAAATCATCTCCACTCAAGGATCCACTCAAGGGGTCGAGAGTCGCCTGAGGGAACCTTATTGTGACCTTAGTCCTGACCCCCTTCCCTATGCCCTGGTGAGCAATCGTTCCCCTTGCAACATTCGGTGGGCAGCGCTGAGCAGCTCCTCCTCCAGATAGGGCTTGGTGAAGTAGGCGGTAGCCCCCAACTCCCGTGCTGTTTGACGATGCCGTTCTGCCCCACGAGAGGTCAGCATCGCAATCGGCATGTCCTGAAGATGGGGATCCTGACGCAGATGAGACAACAGCTGTAATCCATCCATGCGAGGCATTTCGATATCGCAGAAGATGATATCGCAAGGCAGACCACCGCGCAGTTTCTCCCAGGCATCTTGGCCATCTCGGGCCTGCTCCACTCGGTAGCCCACCTTCTGAAAGGTCATGGATAGCAGCTCTCGCACCGTGATCGAGTCGTCCACAATCAGCACCGTGGTCAGATGCTCTTGCTCCTCATCTTGAGTCCCTTGGTCAATTCCCTCCCACGTGCGGCTCAGTTCACGACGGGTGCGACCTTGGGCCAAGTCCACCAATTCCAGAATGTCAGCGATGGGCAAGACGCGACCATTCCCCAAAACGGTGGCTCCAGCAACACCCAACGGCTTGGGCACAGGCCCCCGCAGCTGTTTGATCACGATCTCCTGCTCTTCCACAAAGCTATCCACCTGCAAGGCAACATAATTGCCGGAGCTTTGGATGATCACAATGGGCACGATGCCTTCATCTTGGGTGATGCTGTAGACCTCTGTGCCTCGACGGCCATGAGGACGGCTAAATTTGAGCAGATGCGACAAGGGTTGGAAGTGCAGCCGCTGATCCCGCCAGGGGATGGTAGGGCGACCTTGCTCGTCGGTGATGATTTCGTCTTGGGGAACGTCCAACATCTCCTCCACACCATCGAGGGGGAAGGCGATCAGGGCTTTGTTGCTGACGCAAACCATAGCCTTGGAGATGCTGAGGGTGAGGGGCAAGCGGATGGTAAAGGTGGTGCCTTTGCCCAGGGCTGAATCGATCTGAATACTGCCCCGCAGTTCAGAGATATTGCGGCGAACCACGTCAAGGCCGACACCCCGTCCTGCCAAATCGTCCACCTCCTCGGCACTGCGGCCACTGAAGCCGGGATGGAACAGCACATTAAAGACTTCATCTTCAGAGGCATTGCTCTCCAGTAGACTCAGCCCCACCGCCTTATTCCTCACTTTGTCCACCGGGATCCCACCACCGTCATCGCTGACAATGATGATGGACTGGTTACCCTGATAAAAAGCCCGAATCTTGATCTTGCCCTCTGGATTTTTCCACTCTGTTTACGCTCGTTGGGGGTCTCGATACCATGCACCAAGGCATTGTTGACCAAGTGGGTCATGGGGTCATAAAGCTCTTCCAGGATGGCTTTATCAATCGAGGTATCACGGCCTTCTACCTCTAATGTGGCCTGTTTGCCAGTCTTAATGGACAGATCTCGAATGGCACGGGGCAACCGATCGGCAATCTGAGAGAAAGGCACCATCCGAGCCCGGTTGAGACCCTCCTGCAATTGGGTGGTCACTTGCCGGAACTGACGGGCCACCTGCTCTGCTTCATCCACCGCAAACTCAATATCCGAGGAGGATTCTCGCACCCGGACGATCAACTCAATGATCTCCTGAGACAGGGCATGGAAGGCACTAAAGCGATCCATCTCTAGGGCATCAAATCCGTGGGCCTGATGTCCAGTGCTGTAGAAAGAGGATCCACTGGAACTGCTACCGTTGCCGCCATAACCTCCACTGCTGCGGGTTGTGCCCGATAACAGAGCGGTTTCCAACAACGAACGGTCGTACTGATCCTGCATTTGCTGACCCAGATCGCTCAGCTGTTGTACCCGACCCAATAGACCGTCTAAAAATTGCCGCAGACGTACATGGTTCTGTTCCATGCTGTTGCGGTTGACCACCATCTCTCCCACCAAGTTGTTGATTTGGTCGAGGTGGCGTACTTCCACCCGCATGGTCTGATTGGAAAAGTTAGTGGAGCGGCGGGTGGTGGCGGGAGCCGGAGCGGTAGGTGCTACGACAGCTGGTTTCACAGAGACAGCAGGGGCAGGCGCATCCAGATCCAGATCCAGATCTCCTAGAATAGCCTCCAATTCTTTATCCAAATCCAATTCCAGCCCCTCGGCACTGTCGCTGACGGGATGTCCCACCACCGCAGAAGCAGGAATGGTGGAGTCCATACTGGGATCCATGTCATCGGATGAGTCAAACAAGGAGGCGAGGTGATCGAGGCGAGGTTCAAAGTTATCTCCGGCCCCATTGCCATTCGCTTGGTTAAAGTCCTCATCCTCATTCCACAGATTGTCTAGATCCTGCTCAAAATTGCTGACGAAAGCGTTGGTTTCTCTCTCAGCCGCTGCGTTGTCGCTCTCGGCAGTGGGTGCTTGGGTTTCACCCCCAAATCCTCCCATCAAATCATCGGCAAAAAGCGCATCTAACTCATTGAAGTCAGAACTGAGGGAATCAGTCTCAGCAGTCTCCAAATTGAGCCCAGGAACCGGGATCCCTGAGTCCTCAGAGGCATTGGAGACTTGTTCTTCTGCTGTTGTCTCATCAGAGAATAAGTCGTCTAGATCGGCAAGCAAATGACTGGACTCTGTATCTTCGCCAGAGGGTTCCCACTCTTCTGTTATTGCATTTTCCACAAAGCTGTCATCCAGCCTCGGATCCCCAAACAGATCCTCTATGCCTGCAAACATACTGTCATCGGACTGGACTTCCTCAGAAATACCCAGCGAGGGTTCGCCGCTGATCTCATCAGTAGAGGCTTCCCCAAACAGGTCGTCTAAGCCTGCAAACATGCTGTCATCAGACTGAACCTCTTCAGAGATATCCAGTGTAGATTCACCGCTGACCTCATCAATACTGCTACTTGATTCAGCTGTTTCAGCCCAGTCCCCTGTCTCATCAATAGGGGCGTCCCCAAATAGGTCATCTAACCCTGCAAATATGCTGTCATCAGACTGAACTTCCTCAGAGACATCCAGGGTAGATTCATGGGTGCTTGATTCGATCGCCGCATCTTTTAAATCTATATCTGAGATCCAGAGATCAGGTGCATCCCCAATCTCATCTGATGATGATTCTGCCAAGAAATTAGTCAGATCATCTGAGACTAGGGATCCCTCTGTTTCATGCTGCTCCAACAGAGAAAGGTCTGCAAACAGGTCATCCAGACTAGCGGATGCTAGGGTATCCTCCGATCTATCCGCGCCCTGCTGGTCGGTCACCTCAAAGTCAGCAAATGGATCCTCTGTGGCGTTGGTCTCTTCATCTTGAGCCGACCGACTGAGATCCCCTTGAAAAAGGTCATCCAGGGAAAGACTATCTTCTATCTCGGTTGCTATCTCGGCTGCGGAATCTAGCGTAGGTGCGTTTTCGCCCCCATCCGACTCAAACGGATCCCCGCTCAGTTCTGGATCTGGACTCCAAAAGTCCCCCGGCAGATCGACGGATTCATCACCTACAACCAATTTGCCACTGTCATCAATAAATTGATCAATATGATCAATAAGCTGATCGTCATCTAACTGGGGTTCAGACAGAGAAGCAACAATAGCAGGCTCACTGCTGTTGTCATCCTCGCTCTCAAAAATGGCGACTAGATCGCCAGTTTCTGCCTCAGCATCGGCAAACGGATCCCCCAAGAAATCCTCGAAGCTCTGCTGATCGCTGACTTGTTCTTCTATCAGGCCAGTTATCAGCCCAGAGGTATCCTCTTCAGAGTCAGACAGAGAAGCAACAACGGCAGTCTCACTGCTGCTGTCATCCTCGCTCTCAAAAATAGCGACTAGATCGCCAGCTTCTGCCTCGGCATCGGCAAACGGATCCCCCAAGAAATCCTCGAAGCTCTCATCAGCACCAACCTGTTCTTCTAAAAAGTCTGTGACATTCTCTGCCTCGGTCAGATCAGGAGCATCCAAGATCTGAGTCGTAGCTGCTGAGAAGGAGAGAAGAGAGCTTTCGACAGCTTCGGATAGATCTGCCGATCCTTCTGCCATCTCCACCGCGGGTTCTTCACCGTCAACATCAAAGGGATCCAATACATCTGTGATCGCTGAAGACGTGACCACAGTTTCAGAGACATCAAGCGGTTCTTCGGACAGATCCCCAAACAAATCAGCTAGATCCTGATCAGCTTTGGCCTCAATCACGGCTTCCGACCACTCAGGCTGTTCAGCCCGGTCATTCAGCCCAGAGTCCTGACTGATCCAGGCCATATCAGGAATCTCTTCTGTGGCCGCTTGTTCCGCTGCATTAATAAAGAGATCGGCAAAAGCCGCTTCGTCATCGGCATCTAGAGTGAGAGGAGCCGGGGCAAAGTCCTCTTCGGAGAAAGCGGTTAGCCCTGGCTGTACATCTTCACTGAGGGTGGACTCCGGTTCAGTAGCAAGAGTATCCCAGAAGTCTGGCTCCCTCTCCCCGTTCTCATCTCCGGTGACGTCCCCTAGGCTCTCCGTCTGCACGGGTTCTAAGGAAATGGTGGAGGCAAACTGAATGCTGGTCTCAAATCCCAGATCATCTGTGGAAGGATCATCGGGTGTTGCAATGGATAACGCTGTCTCTGCTTGGGGCGCAAGGGACAAATCCTCCTCGCTCTCCGGGATCAGAGACTCAAACAGGGACACCAAATCTGTGTCTACATCCTCAGGGATCCCGCTGCTCTCATCCGTCAGGAGCACATCCATATCCAGCCAGGGATCCTGGAATGACGTCTCAGCCTCTTCAGTGGGGAGATCTTGATCGAGGCCATCAAAAACTTGATCAAAGGCATCCTCAATCTGGGTCTGCGGCAGATCCACCAGATCTGAACGTTCCATCAGATCATTGACGATCTCCAATTCCGGCAAGATCATCTCTTGCTCATCCAGGCCAACATCAGGGATCCCTGTCTCTATCGAGGTCGGTTCAGTCTCAAAAGCCTCCCCCAATAAATCTGCCAAATCCTGCTCTTCGCTCACCTCGCTATCTATGAAAGATGCAGCGGCGGTGGCCTCGAAGTCCCCATGACTGGCTTCGAGAGGAAGGGGGGCCTCAAGGTCAAAGGGATCCTCCAGACCCATTGGGGAAAAGGGTTCTAAGTCCGGATCCATCGTGCCAAAAACGGAGGCAAAGCTATCTTCTTCCTCCAAGATGGTCTCCTGGGTTGCAATGGCTTCCTGCCCAAGCGCCACAGGGGCATCCAAGGTCGAGTCCGGCTCCATCAACCCTGATGGCTCTGGTGACTCACTGAAACTGTTGTCAAATAAATCGGTCATCGCGTCGGCATCGGCTGTGGAGTCTAGCTCAACCACCTCATCCACTGGGGGCAACACACTGTCCGACCCCAGATCACCCCAAGCCGCTGTGGCATCAGCCTCTAACCCAATCTCATGCTCAACAAGGCTGTCTTCATCCCCGCCAAGGGTAACCAGCTCTTCAAAGATGTCAGGCTCAACGATATCAGGTTCAACCTCCACAATCGGCTCGGGCCGAAGGGCGACCAAATCTGGGGAGGGCTGAATCTGATCCCAGGATCCCGCGACCAAAGCCTGGTGAGCTTGCTTCAGGTTACGCAGGATGGGCAGGGCAACAGTGGCCATCGAACAAGTGGGCTGAGCCAAAATCTCCTCGACCACATCCACCAAAGCCACCCATTTGGCCATCTGATAGTCTTGCCCCATCTGATGAAGATGTGCCACCTGACCCAATAGGGCTGCCTGGGATCCATCCCCTTGCTTAAACAGATCCAACATCTGCCGCAAAATCTGCGGGATAGTCTGTTGAATGGCAATGGTCAGGGCATCCTGTTGTGGCGGCGGGGTGGCATCCTCAACAGCGGCGACCTCGCCTGCTAAGAGCTGCTGGATCCGCTGTTCTGCCTGATTCAAGACGGGTTCCATCTCAACCCAAACAGCCTCCCCTTCCGCTTCTGGCACAAAACCGGAATCCTGTAACCGTCCCAACAGCCGAGCTAAGCCGTCATAGCCCTTTAACAGCAAACTCTCTAGGGCTTGATCCACCGGGATCCCGCCGGGATGATTGCGGAAAAAGGTGAAGCAGTCCTCTAGTCGATGGGCGGTCTTCTGGATAGTGCTGAAGCCTAATTGGGCAGCTCCCCCTTTGATGGAATGGGCCGCCCTGAACAGCTCATTGATCAACTCGGCATCGGTAGCCTGTTGCCGCAAATTGAGCAACCCCTGCTCAATCGTTTGCAGATGTTCCTGCGCCTCTTCCAAAAAGAAGCCCATGATCCGCCGTTGGGAGTCCGTCATGGGTGGCGGCTCAGGCACAGCTGGGGTGGGATTGGTTGCAGCAGCAGTTGCAGCAACAACTGGGGCAGACAGGGCTAAAAGGTCTGCGGAGGGTTTCACCTGTTCGGCGGGATTGAGCACAAGCGCTTGCTGGCTTTGCTTCAAATCCCGCAATACGATCAGAGCCAGACTGCGTAGATCGCTGCCAGGATTAGCAATGGCAGCGCGAATGGCTTCTGTTAGTTGCTCCCAACCGGCTAGGCGATGGGTCTGACCAATCTCTCGCAGGGATCCCACTACACGCAACAATTGGTCGCGTACGCCAGATTGATCCCGTTGTTTGAATAACTCCAGCATCTCCCTCATCTGTTGAGGCAGTCGTTGGGTCAAGGCCATCTCAATGGTTTCCACCGGAGCGGCGACAGGGGCCACCACCGGAGCGGCAGAAGCGGCATTAGGATTGCTTTCGCCTAAAAGGCTATAGAGATGGTTCTCAGTCTCTGCAAAAACTGGCTCTAGCCCTTCTAGGGCACTGCGTCCAGTGGCTTCCGAAAGACCCGTTGGACTTTGGAGTTCTTCTAGCAACATGGCTAGAACGTCATACCCTTGCAACAGGAGACTCTCTAGGTGCTGGTCAACAGGCACCCGTCCCTCTCGGGAGCGAAAGACGTTGAAAAAATCCTCCATGCGGTGAGCAACCCGCTGAATCGGCCCCAAGTTGAGCATTGCTGCGCCACCCTTGATGGAGTGAGCCGCCCGAAAGAGTTCATTGATCAGCTCTCCATCCGTGAGACTTTCTCTCAGGCTGAGCAAGCCTTGCTCAATCGTGGTCAAGTGATCGCGGGACTCTTCAATAAAGTAGCCAAGGATCCGCTGTTGGGCTTCTTGGTTCATGGCAGGGACACTCCCTAGAGCTTTGTTACAAAGTAAACATTGAATTATTCAACTCAGCCAGGATCCAGATTTGCTTAAGGTCAGCAGCCCCAGTGCCCAGTTACTCTTCGCCCACCTTAAATCGACCGACCGAGGACTGCAACTCACTGGCGATCGAAACCAACTGCCGCAATGAGGTGGCCACCTGCTGAGACTCTTTTGAGGTCTCATTAGCGGTCAATTCCAGAGCTTGCATCACATGAGCCACCGATCGAGATGTTTCGGTCTGTTGAACCGTTTCACCCGAAATGGCCTGAACCAGGTCGTCAATCTGGCGACTGACCTCAATGATCTCATCCAAGCTACTCTTGGCTTGTTCCGCCCGTCGGGTACCCTCAATCACCTGCTGAGTGCCCTCCTCCATGGCGGTCATCACCGTGCCAGTTTCCGATTGAATCTGCAACACGATCTGCTCGATCTCTTTGGAAGCCTTGGCGGCTCGGTCTGCCAGTTGCCGCACTTCATCCGCCACAATCGCAAAGCCCCGACCCGATTCTCCCGCTCGGGCCGCCTCAATACTGGCATTTAAGGCCAATAGGTTGGTGCGGGAGGCAATGGACGAAATCAACGCCACGATTTTGGAAATCTCCTGAGATGATTCCGCCAACCGTTTCACCTTACGGGTGGTCTCTGCCACGGTTTCTCGAATCTCCAAGATACCGGCCACCGTCCGATCCACGGCCTCTCCTCCCCTCAGAGCCGCCTGAGATGCCTGGGCCGCCACCATGGCAGCTTCTCGGGCATTACTGGCCACCTGTTGAATGGAGGTGGTCATTTGCTGCACTGAGTTGAGGGTGTTGGAGATATCCTCCACTTGGCGCAAGGCATCCGATGACAAGCTACGGGCAAAATCCTCGTTTTGGAAGGCCGCATCATTCACCGACGTGGCCGCCCGTTTCACCTGGCTCACAATGTCCCGCAGGCTGCGAATGGTCAAGTTGAAGGAGTCAGCCACAGCGCCCAAGACGTCGGCAGTCACCTCTGCTCGCACCGTCAGGTCACCCCGCGCCGCCCCTTCCACGTCATCCAAGAGGCGAATCACCTGTCGTTGCAGGTCTTCTTTGGCCTGCCCTTGCTCAGCAGCCCGTTGTTGCAGGTCGGTGATGTTGGACTCAACCGCCCCCACCATTTGATTAAAGCTATTGGCCAAGCGGCCCAGTTCATCGTTGGCACACACCGCCGCCTGAACATCAAAGTTGCCCTGGGATAAGGCTGTGAAGTTGTTGGATAGATCATTGGTGGTGGAACGAGTGTGTTTGGCGACTGAGGATCCCAACATGGTGCCCACAATGCCGCCAGCTAAGGCTCCCGCCACTAGCCCGCCGACCGCTCGACCGCCACTGTCCGACAGCACGGCCCCTCCCCCGACATAGATGCCAACGCCAACCCCTAAGCCCACCAGACTTTGGATAGCGGAGATCCAAAGGAATTTGTCTGCGGTAGGACGATTTTGCAGCCAAGCTGGTTGCGATTGGGTGACAGGCTTAGTGGTCAAAGAATCTCGGCTGGAAGTTGGCACCGAGGCGATGGGTAATGCAGCTGCTCCCATACCGCTAGAAGACATGCCACCCGAGGAGAATGGCACTGGCCCGTCATCATCCTGGATGAAAAGATCATCCACCTGATCGCCACTATCCATGGCTGCTAACTCTCGATCCAGACTGTCCAACTCATCAATGTCAAACAGTGAAGGCCCATTACCTCCATCGTCGATATCCGTTGGGGCGGGGATCGGTTCACTTAGTGGTGCGACGGCTTGCCCTGCCAAAAAGTCCGAGTTACCGCCTGAGCTAATCATGGTCACGCTGGAGTCATCAAACCCAGCCCCATCGAAATCATCATCGAGATCAAAGTCGGAGAGATTTGTGGATCCCGATGCGATGGTGCCAAACTCGATAGAGGCCAATTCATCATCCTGGGATCCCGATGCAGCTTGAGTCTCTGCCTGATCCCAGTTGTCATAAGCGCCAAAGTCTAACCCATCGTCGTCGTTTTGATCTAGGGGAGCATCTGTGACGGTCTTGATAGCCTGTGGGGTGGGGTAGGCAGACTCAAAGCCTGCGGTTTGAACCCCCCTCTCAAAGGTGACAAAATCCAGACTTTCCTCTTGAGTGGCAGGACTGGCGGAAAAGCTGACCTCATCGTCAAAGGTTAGGTCTTGATCGTCAAAATTCAAATCATCAGGGCTGTTGCTCTCAAAATCCAGACTCATGCCCTCATCAAAACTGATGTCAGATTCGATAAAGGGATCCCCGCCCCCTAGCTCATCATCAAAATCCAGCATCGGATCCATCTGCCCCGCCCCTGACATCTCACCTGACATCCCAGACGACTCAGCAGGGCCAAAATCAGTCAAGGGATCCATGGATATACCGTCAGATATACCGTCAGATATACCGTCGATATCATCAGACATTTCCAATTCAGAGAAATCATCCAAGTCGCCAAAACCAACGGTCTGATCAAAGCCTAAGTTGTCAAGGGACTCCTCAACCGTTGGGCTACCAGCCATTGCATAGCCCTGAGAAGCGGATCGAGAGCCAGTGACTCGTGAATGATTAGGTGCTGGCGCTACTTGAGCCTCCTCACTCTCGAAAGGATCAAACTCATCCAAGGAAAAAACATCATCCATCGGTTCAGGGATGGAAAGACCGCTATCGGGGCCAGCTTCGGCAAACAAATCAGTCATCTCGTCAAAATCTGACAGATCATTGGCCAGGGATCCCGAACCCTTGATGGCTGGATCCCCGTTTTGGGAGCCAAAAATATCATCATCAAAGCTGTCGTAACTCAAATCGTTATCTAGGGCATTGTTCTCTGGATCAACGGAGCCCAAGTCCCCACTATCGAAGGCGTCTAGGCTCAAATCATCCGAGCCAAATCCCCCATCTTCAGACTGACTTGAGAATCCATAGCCGGGATCCCCGCCATCATCAAGCCCGGAGATATGTTCACTCGTCCCACCATTATTCCGGGAGTCAACCCCAGTCCTCTCAAGGGTTTTGAGCAACTGATCGAGACCATTTTGGGCGGCTTGCACATGATCGGGATGAGGGCTACTGCGGAGCAACTCCTCATAAATGCGGCGCGCCTCCCCATAGTTACCAGCCTGCTGTTGAGCAGAGGCCAGCCATAATTTCAACTCTGGATCATCAGGCCGAGTTGCCGTAATCTGACCAAAAAGCTTTACAGCCCGTTCATAGTCCTCATCAGCATAGGCTTTGAGCGCTTGATTAAAATCTTTGCGATAGTCGGTACTCGAAACCATTGGGGATCCTCCCTTTGCTCACTCAATAATGGGCTGACGAATAGGCTGTTGTAGCTGGCGATGCTGCTGGGGTGTCGATGCTGCTGGGGTCATGAGGCAATCCACCGTTCAGAGCGGAGGATCTTAACTTGATCCAAAAGAGGCAACAAAGCCCGTTCCGATGGAAACTGCCATTCCCCCTTCAGGTAAGGCTTCATCGCATCTGTGGCGGCTTCATCTGCCGTTAAGGTTTCCTCTAATGGAATCTGCGGATTGATATCTTCAGTTTTAAGCCATTCCATACCCACAATTAAATCGACTGCCAGCCCCATCAGCAAATCTTGCTGATCACTTACCGTAATGACCGATATTTCAGCCCGATCGAGTACCAGTGGAGTCCCCCCGCCGAGGAACTGCCCCAAGTCAGCCACCCAAAGGATTTCCCCCCTGAAGTTGAGCGTACCCAACAACAGCGGTGATACATTCGGCACAGGAGTGATTTTTTCAGGAGCAACACTCATGACTTCAGCCACAGCGAGGGCAGAAAGAGCAAGTTCTTCCCCTGACAATAGCCTGAACTTGAGGAAAAGTTCACCCTCAGGAGCATTAAGCTCTTGAAGTTCTTGGGTCTCATCCCCCCCCATCAAAAGATCAAGGTCAAGATCCAATTCGTTTATCATGACGCATCCCTCATCTGGTTTACCGTGGCTACTGGGCTAATGGATGGTGGGCTGATGGTGAACTTTTCTGCTTGTCTTTAGCCCGGTCGTAAATCTGCTGCTGTGTCCTGTCTATCCCGGAGTTGTTATCCTCGCAATAGCTGCCGCACAGTTCCCACCAACTCTTGAGGCTGAAAGGGCTTGGCAATATAAGCATCTGCCCCCTGTCGCAGCCCCCAGTAGCGATCAAACTCTTCCCCCTTCGAGGAACACATCACCACAGGCAAGTGTTGAGTGGCGGGATTGGCCTTAATCTGCCGACAGACCTCGTAGCCATTCATCCGAGGCATGACGATGTCCAACACCACCAAATCCGGGGGCAACCCCTGCTCCAATAACCCTTTGATCAGATCCATCGCTTCAAGACCATCACTGACGCTGGTGACATCCAGGCCACTGCGTTGCAATAGCCCTGAGATCATTTCCCGTTGAGCAGGACTGTCTTCCACCACTAGCACCTTGCTCACATCTATCTCCTCAGCAGTTGCTTGATGGTGGCCACCAATTCTTGAGGCCGAAAAGGTTTGGTCACATAGGCATCTGCCCCTTGTTTATTGGCCCAGTGCCGATCAAACTCTTGGTCTTTAGTAGAACACATCACGATCAAGACCGACTGTGTCCTGGGATCCCCTTTCAGTTCGCGGCAGACCTCGTAGCCATTCATGCGAGGCATCACCACATCCAACACCACGAGATCAGGGATGACAGTCTTGACCTTTTCCATGGCCTCGATGCCATCACTGGCCGTAACCACATCCATGCCGTTTTCCTTGAGCAGCTCCGAAATCATCTCCTGGTAAGTGCGATTATCCTCAACAACCAAAATGGTGCTCATCTTTTTGTTCTCCTGCTGCGGGGCTGACGCTAACTCGGTGGGTTAAGTAAGAAGGGTGCCTTCAAAAGGCGGTAACTATGAGGCGGTAACTTTGCGGTAACTTTAAGGGGAGATTGAGACTTGCCCAAGGGCCAAGAGCAGGCAGCTACTGACCAAAAAAGCGCTGCTGTTGAATACAGCTTACTGGAATGCCACTCAAGACCTCACTCTTTTATACCTGTTTGGATCCTTACTTAGGTTACAGCAGGTTAGGAAACAGTCTGTGCTTCATGGGCAGCTCTTGGGGAAGGAAGTCCCACATAAGATTCCACAATGGTCAGCAGTTCTTTTTCGGCAAACGGCTTGCTCAAAAATTCATTGGCTCCCGCCATACGAGCTTTGATTCGATCCGTGAAGCCATCCTTACCCGTCAGCATGATAATCGGTGTGTCGCGAAAATCGTTGGATTTGCGTAACATAGCGCACAACTCATAGCCATCCAACTTGGGCATGGCCACGTCACAGAGCACCATATCAGGCTTAATTAAAAACACCTGCCCTAATGCTTTGAGAGGATTGCCGATGGTGGTGACTTGATATCCTTCATTTTGCAAAATAAACTCTACGGTTTTTTGAATCGCCATACTGTCATCGATGCACAAGACATGGGGAGGTCGATCAGCAGATCGGGCTTGGTTACGACTGTGGCGTGCCCCTTCCACCTCTGGCATTTGAATCGCCCCTTGGCGAATATAGGGAAACATCGCCTTGGCCACAGCTAGGGTGTCTCGGCCCAAATAACGGCTCATCTGGCGCATGGTGGTTTTGCCGTCAGCCCATTGTTTGAAGGCTTGGAAAACCGGCTGAGGCAGACTGGCCTTGAGAGGAGCCGGATTTAAGATGACTGGGGCCTGATTAGGCGACTGGACAAAGGGATGAAGCTTTTTCCACTCCTGAACCTGGGTCATGATCTCCGTCAGCAGGGGAGTAACCTCAAAGACGGTGAGTTGGGGGGATAGCGGGGATCCAGACTCAAAGATAAACTCCCCTTGGTGGAGGCTGAGTAGATCAAAAAGCACCTCCCGCACCATGGCCCGCAAAATCTGGCGACCTTGATCAGGGGCAATGCTGTTGTTTTCCAGCAATGACCAGAGCCGATTATATTCTGGGGCATTGAGGGCAGACTTGGGTGGGATCCTGACCTGATCGAGAGCCGCTTCGACCTTAAAACGATGGAGGAAATCCCGCAGCCGACCAATACTCCCTTCAGTATTGGAGGCGTAGATGATCCGCCCATTCAAAAAAAACACAAACCAGTACTCTGAGGGACTGGCTTCCACAAACAGCTCTCCTGTGCGTTGACCGAGTTCGATCAATTGGAGAATGCTCCGGATATCGATTTCTTGAAGTTTCCCCTGCATGGAGATCAGTCCTAAACGATAGCTGACAGATGTGGCTGCGACTATTATGCCGTCTCTCTCTCTAGAGCTACCGTAAACTCTTCAAAATGGGTATCTATTCTGAGACTTCGTGCCCACTTTTGTTGTCCAAGACACATCCAACCGCCGTCTAGCCTTCGTTGACCCGATCCAAAGCTTGATCAACAGACAGCTATTCCCCTCTTTACCATTACCTCAGATCGAGCAGATTGATTGATCAGTCAACACACCGCTAGAGAAAACAACTGGCTGAAATGGCAAGGATCCCTACCCACGGATCCAGGCACTTGTGCTATGATGTCACAGCTTGAGAAACTCCTGCGTTGATTCTTGCCAATTATCACCCTAGGAGAGCGGTGATTAGGCTTCTTTCTAGTCGCTCCTAATGTCCACCAACACCTAGTTGCAGTGGATATTCAGGGTCTTTCCTAGTGAAGCGCAGCCCCCTCAGCAACAACCCATGCGCCTGTAGCTCAGTGGACTAGAGCACGTGGCTACGGACCACGGTGTCGGAGGTTCGAATCCTTCCAGGCGCGCTCAAATGACCAGATTATCCTCTGAAAAGAGAAAGTCTGGGGGGATTGCCGTCCCTTAACCTTCGGTAAACCTATGCTACGATGTCACTCATCGAGGCTGCTTCAGGTTGTGCAGGCGAAGGGAGCCGACCATGTTTGAACGGTTTACAGAAAAGGCCATCAAGGTCATCATGCTGGCTCAAGAAGAAGCCAGACGTTTGGGACACAATTTTGTGGGCACCGAACAGATTCTATTAGGCTTAATCGGCGAGGGCACTGGGGTCGCCGCCAAAGTTCTCAAGTCCATGGGAGTGAACTTGAAGGACGCCCGTACCGAAGTTGAAAAAATCATTGGCCGGGGATCCGGCTTTGTGGCGGTGGAGATTCCTTTCACCCCCCGAGCCAAGCGGGTTCTGGAGCTTTCCTTAGAGGAAGCCCGCCAACTGGGCCATAACTACATCGGCACTGAGCACCTGCTCTTGGGCCTGATCCGCGAAGGGGAAGGGGTCGCGGCCCGTGTCCTGGAAAATCTGGGAGTCGATCTTTCCAAGGTCCGCACTCAGGTGATCCGGATGCTGGGGGAAACTGCTGAGGTCAGCTCAGGCGGATCCTCTGGACGAACCAAAACCCCCACTTTAGACGAGTTTGGGGCCAACCTGACCCAACTGGCCAACGACAGCAAGTTGGATCCCGTGGTGGGTCGCCAAAACGAGATCGAGCGGGTGGTGCAGATCCTGGGTCGCCGCACCAAAAATAACCCTGTGTTGATTGGCGAGCCTGGGGTGGGTAAAACCGCCATTGCCGAAGGCTTGGCCCAACGGATCATTCAGGGGGATGTGCCCGATATCCTGATGGAGAAGCGGGTGGTCAGCCTGGATATCGGCCTGTTGGTGGCGGGTACCAAGTATCGAGGCGAGTTTGAGGAACGGCTCAAAAAGATCATGGATGAGATCCGGACTGCCGGAAACGTCATTCTTGTGATCGATGAAGTCCATACCCTGATTGGGGCCGGGGCCGCTGAGGGAGCCATTGATGCGGCTAACATCCTCAAGCCAGCTTTGGCCCGGGGTGAGTTGCAGTGCATCGGGGCCACCACCCTGGATGAGTACCGCAAGCATATCGAGCGGGATGCCGCCCTGGAGCGTCGCTTCCAACCGATCATGGTGGGTGAGCCATCCGTTTCTGAAACCATCGAGATCTTGTTTGGCTTGCGGGAGCGTTACGAGCAGCACCACAAGCTCAAGATCACGGATATTGCCCTGGATGCAGCGGCCAAGTTAGCAGATCAGTACATCTCTGATCGGTTCTTGCCTGATAAAGCCATCGACTTGATTGATGAAGCTGCTTCCCGAGTGCGCCTGATCAACTCTCAGTTGCCCCCGGCAGCACGGGAGCTGGATCAAGAACTGCGGCAGTTGCTCAAAGACAAAGATGCTGCGGTACGGGCTCAGGACTTTGACAAGGCTGGAGCTTTGCGGGATCGGGAGATGGAGATCCGTCAAGAGATCCGTGCCATTGCTGCGGCTAAGAAAGCCGAAGAAACCAGCCGTGAAGAGATGCCCAGTGTGACGGAAGAGGATATCGCCCATATTGTCAGTTCTTGGACAGGGGTACCTGTCTCCAAGCTGACTGAAACGGAATCCTTCAAGCTCCTCAATATGGAGGAGACTCTCCATCAGCGGATCATTGGCCAAGAGGAAGCGGTGCGAGCCATCTCGCGGGCAATTCGACGGGCACGGGTGGGACTCAAGAATCCCAATCGCCCCATCGCCAGCTTCATCTTCTCAGGCCCGACCGGGGTGGGCAAAACGGAGCTGACCAAGGCTCTGGCCTCCTACTTCTTTGGCTCCGAAGCCTCTATGATCCGGCTAGATATGTCTGAGTACATGGAACGCCATACGGTGTCCAAGTTGATCGGATCCCCGCCCGGTTATGTGGGCTACAACGAGGGTGGTCAGCTCACCGAAGCGGTGCGTCGTCGCCCCTACACAGTGGTGCTTTTCGACGAAATCGAAAAAGCTCACCCCGATGTGTTCAATCTGCTATTGCAGATTCTAGAAGATGGTCGCCTCACGGATGCCAAGGGTCGGACGGTGGACTTCAAAAATACTCTGTTGGTGATGACCTCCAACATTGGATCCAAGGTGATTGAGAAAGGCGGTGGTAGCCTCGGTTTTGAGTTTAACGACAATGATGCCGATGCTAGCTACAACCGGATCCGCAACTTGGTCAACGAAGAGCTGAAACAGTACTTCCGACCTGAGTTCCTGAATCGTCTCGACGAGGTGATCGTCTTCCGTCAGCTCAATAAGGACGAGGTCAAGCAGATCGCCGACCTCCTGCTCAAGGAAGTCTTCGACCGCATGGCTGAGAAAAAGATCCTGCTCTCTGTAACGGATAGTTTCAAGGATCTGATCGTGGATGAGGGCTACAACCCCAGCTATGGGGCGCGGCCTCTGCGTCGGGCTATTCAGCGGCTGCTAGAGGATATTTTGGCCGAGGAGATTCTCTCCGGTCGGGTCAAAGAGGGATCCTCCGCTGTGCTGGATCTCGATGAAGAGCGTAAACCCAAAGTGCTGGCAGCTGAGGTCTCCTCGGAACCTGCCCTATTGGGGGCTGGAGCGGCTGAGTAGTTCTGTTTAATCAAAAAGAGGGATCCGGTGCAATCTGGATCCCTCTGGGGTCAGGCGTAATAGCCTCAAAATAGCCCTCTGGGATCCCAAGAGGTCATGGCCTTCTGGGATCCTTTGTTTTCAGAGTTTCGCACTGTTGAATAGAGAATCGCCAGGAGACATCTATGGATTTGCAAGCTGTGCAATCAGCCTATTACAGTGGCGGTCAGCCGTTGCGCACTCCTCCCCCCGATCTGCCATCCCTGCTCTTGCAGGAGCGCATCATCTACTTGGGATTGCCCCTGGCCGAGGTGGCGGAGGCCAATGTCACCAAGCTGATTACGGCCCAATTGCTGTATTTGCAGTATGAGGATCGGGAGAAGCCGATCAAGATGTATATCAACTCGACTGGCACCTACAGCTATGATACGGCTGCTTTTGCCATCCTCGACACCATGAACTACATCAAGCCTCCTGTCCACACCATCTGTATCGGCAATGCCATTGGCATGTCGGCCATGTTGTTGGCGGCTGGGGCCAAGGGTTTCCGGGCCAGCTTGCCCAACGCCACTATTGTTTTGCACCAGCCCTATGGTGGGACGCGGGGACAGGCCAGCGATATTGAGATCCGCACCCGGGAGGTGTTGACGGTTCGCACCATGATGCTAGAGCAATTGGCTCAGTCTACCGGCCAAACCATAGAGCGGATTAAGAAGGATACTGAGCGGTTCTACTTTATGACCCCCGCCGAAGCCAAAGAGTACGGACTGATCGATCAGGTCTTGTCGGGATCCCAGGCGGTTCCCCCAGCAGCCTTGGTCGCCGCAGGGGTCTAGCTCTTTGCCAGGGATCCCGATGGATCGGGTGCTTCTGCCTGAGGCGGAAACCAACCATTTCAAGATCTCTTTACCAGTCACCCATTATCCAGGAGTTTGTCATGCCGATTGGTGTTCCCAGCGTTCCTTATCGTTTACCGGGCGAAACCTATACCCAGTGGATCAGCATCTACAATCGCCTCTATCAAGAGCGGATCATTTTTATTGGTGAGCCGATTGACGATCAGGTGGCCAATACGGTGGTGGCGGTGATGTTGTATCTCAACTCCCAAGACCAGAATAAAGACATCATCATGTACATCAACTCTCCAGGGGGATCCGTGACAGCGGGCATGGCCATCTATGACACCATGCACCACATTAAGCCCGATATCGTGACTGTCTGTGTCGGCTTGGCCGCCAGTATGGGTGCGTTTTTACTGGGCGGTGGCACCAAAGGCAAGCGATTTGCCTTGCCCCACTCCCGCATCATGATCCACCAACCCTCTGGTGGGGCCCAAGGGCAGGCCAGCGATATCGAGATCCGGGCGCGGGAAACCATGCGGGTAAAGCGGCGGATGAATGACATGATGGCCGGTATGACGGGGCAACCCCTGGAAAAAATTGAGCGGGATGTGGAGCGCGACTTCTATATGTCAGCCCAAGAAGCCCAGACCTATGGGTTGGTGGATCGTGTGATTGAAGAGCGTTCCGAAGCCCTAGCCAGCTAAGATTCATCCAGCTAAAATTCATCCAGCTAAAATTCATACGGACTGACTGTCCTACTTTTGTATCAAACCGATTCTTGGTATCAACCAGCTCAGGGAGACAACCCCACAAGGCCAGACTGTTGCGGATAAACTTTGAATCGTTCAGATCATGAAGCAAAATTAAGAGGGTGTGGGCTTGACCTATGCCCTCTTCGTTTTGAGTAGACCCCATTTATCCCCAAGATTATGACGGATCCCAATCTCCCCAATGCCGATTCCCCTCAACCAATGACAGAATCTTCCCTGTCGGAGCAGGAAGATCCCAAGGTGGACATGGTGGCCTCTGAGATGGCTACAGAAGATCAAGAGATAGATCCTCCTGAAAGTGAGCCTGAGATTGCTGCCACCGCAGAATCGGGATCCCCTTCATCCAAGCGGATGCGGCAGTTGCTAGGGATCCGAGGAGCTGAGGTGGATGAGCGTTCCATTTGGCAACTGCATCTGCAATTAATGAAACCCGTCACTTGGATCCCTTTGGTCTGGGGGGTGATTCCAGGGGCGGCCTCATCGGGGCACTATGTCTGGACGTGGGAGAATTTCGCTCTGATCTTGGTCAGCATGATTTTGGCTGGCCCATTCATGACCGGTTATACCCAAACCGTGAATGAGTTTTATGACCGCGAGATTGATGCGGTGAATGAACCCTATCGACCGATCCCATCCGGGGCGATCCCGTTGTGGCGGGTGGTGATTCAGATGTGGGTGCTGTTGATTGCAGGTGTCGCGCTGGCGTATGGGCTGGATTGGTATCAGGGCCATGACTTCCCGTCGATTACATGTTTGGCGCTGGGAGGGGCTTTGGTGGCCTATATCTACTCTGCGCCACCCTTGAAACTAAAGCAGAACGGTTGGCTGGGTAACTATGCCCTGGGAGCCAGCTATATCGCCCTGCCTTGGTGGACGGGCCACGCTCTGTTTGGGCAGTTGAATTGGACGGTAGTAATCGTCACCCTACTCTATAGCTTTGCGGGTCTGGGCATCGCTGTGGTTAATGACTTCAAGAGCATTGAGGGGGATAGGCAATTTGGCTTGGCCTCGATTCCGGTCATGTTTGGGGTGCAGGCTGCGGCTTGGATCTCGGTTTTGATGATCGATATGTTTCAGTTCAGCATGGCATCGTTCTTGGTCGGTGCTGGAATGCAGTTGTATGGATCCATCTTGGTGCTGTTGATCATTCCCCAAATTGTGTTTCAGGATATGTACTTCCTCAGGGATCCCTTGAAAAACGATGTTAAATATCAGGCTAGTGCCCAGCCTTTCTTGGTTTTTGGGATGTTAGCAGTGGGTCTAGCCTTGGGGCGTTCCGGGATTTATTGAGCTTCTCTGGCGGCATTTGTCTCATCCTGACTGACTGTAAATCTTGTAGATGCCATAAAAGAGCCCTTGTGGAGACTATCCCATTAGGGCATTTTTTTTGCTGATCTGACCTTGGTAGGGTCACAACAGTTCTAGAGGGGCAAGTTAGTCACCGTGACGCGACGACTTTCTAGGGTCAATCCCCCCTGTGTGACAAACATGACTGAGATCCAGTCGGATCCCGGTTCGGTAGGGGCATCTGCTTGCCGAAAAATGCCTCCGGCCTGGAGGGGTTCTAACGGGAAGGCTGAGGTATCGAGATAGAGCTGAGAAGAAACGGGTTCTTCGATGACAGTACCCAGTAGCAAAGTGTCGCGGATCGGCTCTTGTACAATGGCCTCCAGACGATAGGTTGAGCCAGTGGCCACTCGTTCTGGTAGGCGTAAAGTCACGGTAGGGGGATCCTCGCCAGAGACCAACGTTGTGGACTCCTCCAGCACCTCTTGCTGGCTCAAAACCAGGTATCCCTCGGCATCGAGCCGGTAGCGATTGCGCAGCAGTTGGGATCCCGTCAGCTGAAAGGATCCACGCTCTGAGACTTGTTCGCCTGTGATGGTGATGGCAACGGTGGCTACGAGTTCGGATCCCCGGTCTTCCCAGTCTTCTAATTGTCCGTCGTAGCGGAGGGTGTCGTAGTTGTCCCACACACTGATCAGAGCTGCACGGGTTTTGTCTAGATCGAGACCATCCTGATGTTCAAAAAAAGGGCTATAGCTCTCCAGAACCCCTTCTAGATCTTGAGCATTGGCGGCGGTTAATTGCTGCTCTAACCACCGATTGAGAACGGATTCGGGATCCTCAACGGCCTGAGCCATCGCTGTAGATGCCGCCCCTAAAGAGCTGCCAATGATAGCAGCCAACCCCATCAATCCTGAGATAACTGTCTGGGGGTGAACCATTGAAAGAAGAGTGGACATAAAACGAGAGCTAGGAGGTGGTGTTAAGACTGACTGATGGAGGGCTATTGACCAAATTTGGCTTGGGCCCGCTTGATTAATTCAGGGGTGATCAGCTCAATCCCTTCTGCGATGGCCATTTGCTCAATGCTGCGCCGAGCTTGGTTGCGGGCAAAGAAGGGGACTTGTTTGAGGATGGCCTGAGCTTCATCAGCCCAAGTTGGGGCTACCACCGGGATCCTCGGTTGGGGATCCGACAGCGACTCTTCATCAGGGGTGGTGGGTTGACCGGTATTTTCAGCCATAGGGAGGTGAGCGGTTTTTGAGAAAAGTGTGAATCTGCAACCCAGACAGAACGTCTTGGCGGAATCTGCGGAATCTGTTTAAAAGTGGGTAGCTTAGGCAAGGGGCTTAAGCCACTGGTTTGTACTTGATTATGAATTGATTATGTTTGAATTATGCTTGTGCAACCCAGTTCTAGTAGCGGACTTGAGTGTAGGCAGCTTCGGAAATGACGGGGATTTCAGCGTAGTGACCACGGGCATTTTGAACCCAGGCATAAATAGCGATCACCACAGTGCCCAAAAAGAGTGTGGTGCCAATGGTTTGGGTCAGCAAGCCTAGATTGAGACCCAGCACCCCTACCAATTGCAGAACCACCTGCACCAAGAATTGAGCAATAGAGACCAGTAGGGCTTGCATACCGTTAAAGCGGATGAAGTGGGCCAACTTGTCATTGCGAACCACCAAAAAGAACAGCAGCATAAAACAGATCAAACTGCCAAAGCCACCAAATCCGGTCAATAACCCATAAAGGGGCAGGAGTGGGCGAAACAGGATGAGTAGGGGAGGCACTGCGGTAAAGAGAGGCAGACCCAGCGGCAAGATTGACACCAAGGGCAGCAGATAAGGCAGGGATCCCCAAAGTCTATCAATGGGATCAACAGAACCACGCATGGTCATATCGGCGGTGAGTCTCCTTCGATCGGTGTTCATATTCTAGCGGCAAGCTCCCATGCCCAACACCCATGCCATCCTCTAGTTGTCGGGAAATCGCAGGCCAGTTCACCCAAGTTCCCCGACAATCCCAAACATATCTGTCGGGCTTGTTAACCCTTCTTATTGAGGCTGAATGAAGGGATCCCGACAAAATGTTCCCAACGAACTTTTGCGACTGGATCAGTTGGTAAAATGCACATCAATAATTTGGCTGTAATGCTGCTGTCCTTAACAGCTGTTGTGCTGTCCGCTAGGCGTCGTCGTTAGGAGTTGTACCTGAAATTATGAATCGTCACTCTGTTCCTTTTGAGCGCAGCGAGTCTCGCACCCTGGTGTGGCGGGCTATCGGGGCTATGGTTGCGTTTTTGAATGATCGCTTGTTGCCGCAGCGGTATCATCTTGACGCTGACACATTGCATCAGCGGTTTGAGGCAGTTTTGGCTTGGTGTCGCAGTTATTTGGCCGACCGGGATCCCGGTGTTGTGCAGTATCGGGGCTTGCCTGTTGACCCTGAGGCTTGGGTGGAGCCTGGGATCCCTGCGTCTGCTGAGGTGATATATCGCGGTTGCCGAGTTCCTGTTGAGACTTTTGTCACTGGCATCGCTCGTCCTACCGAGAGTGCCTATGTGCCCTGGTATCAGACCCGGATCAAAAACTGGCGCTTGCGGCTAGGGTTTGCGGATACTGATCTGATGCAAAAGACCCCTGTGATGCAGGCCAGCTATCGCGGGCGAGATATCTGATCGGATCCCCAGCTATCGTTTTCTGAGCAAATTAGGATGAGGGGGGAGGCAAGTGGTCTTCCCCTTTTTTGATGAAATCCTGGATGAAATACTGAAGGAAAGACGATAGGTTGACATAGAGTGGCCATCCGATCTTGAGAGTTTATGCAGCAGCACCATCCCATTCAGCCTGCTATTCAACTGATAGATGCTGTTACAGGATCCCAGTTGGGGGAGTTGACGATGGAAGGGGGAACCCATCCAGGATCCCGGCTGGAGTTTTTGGCGCAATCTTACTTGGTGCTAGAAAAGCGTCACACCTACCATCTGCGCAATGGTCGCTATCGGCTACATCGCATCCGGGCCTATGTGCGGGAGTTATCGGCTTTAGAAGCCCATGCTGAGGCAGGACAAATGATTGGGGATCCCAGATGTGCTTTTAATGCCCATTCGCCCCTGCTCAGGTGTGCGGTCAATCCACTGGGGCCCTGTGAGGGATGTGGGGATTTTAGAACACATTAGAACATTTGAGAATGCGGATCCCAAGTAAGTCTTGCCTGACATTCAAAGTTTTAGGGTCTTGATCTTAGAGGCTTGAACAGTGATCTTTGCTGATCATCACCTTCCCTTTGGCTTTGATGGCGAAGAGCAAGGTGGAGCGTATAATTTTCAACCTTTATTACCGACTTTATTACTGGTGGCCTGGGGATGGTACTGGGGCTCACGCTAGGAATCAGGTGCGGGATCCGGCATACTGAGACAGACCCTGCAATGGGGCCGAACTGACCGATCAAGCGGCCCTCTCCCTTCACTAGTTTGCATGCCCATGGCCCCCATCATTGTCTGGTACCGTACCGATCTGCGTATCCATGATCATGAGCCGTTATATCGGGCTGCTCGGGAGAATGCCGAGTTGATCCCGGTCTATTGCCTAGATCCTCGTCAGATTGGCCCCGAGGCTAAAACGGCTTTTGGATTTGCCAAAACGGGATCCCATCGGGCTCATTTTTTGCTGGAAAGTCTGGCGGATTTGCGGGCTAATCTGCAAGATTTGGGCAGTAATCTGTTGATCTGCAAAGGATATCCCGAAACCGTATTACCTCAGCTGGCCCAAACCTATCGGGCGGACGCCATCTACGCACATGCCGAGGTAGGAACAGAAGAGCTTCACGTGAAGTCAGCCCTTGAGCAAGCTCTGCAAAGGTTGGGGTACTGTCCTCTAAAGCTGTTTTGGGGACATACCCTATTGCATCCTGATGATCTGCCCTTTCCCGTACACAGAATTCCTGAGGTTTTCACCAGTTTTCGCAAGAAAGCCGAATCTGTTACCCTGCCCCGTTCCCTCCTAGCTAGCCCCACCCGATTGCCGCCCCTGCCTCCTGACATTAGCTTGGGAGACTTGCCCACTCTGGCGGATCTAGGATTGCCACAACTCCCACGGGATCCCCGCATCGTCAATGATTTTATGGGGGGAGAAACAGGGGCAAAAGCTCGGATCCAGTCTTATTTTTGGGAGCAAGATCGACTCAAGATTTACAAAGAAACCCGTAATGGCATGTTGAATCCTGACGATAGTTCAAAATTGTCACCCTGGTTGGCGCTGGGATGTATTTCCCCTCGCTATATTTACGAGCAAGTTCAACACTATGAGCAGACCCGAATTCGGAATGATTCTACCTATTGGCTGATTTTTGAGTTGTTGTGGCGAGATTATTTTCGCCTGATCACTGCTAAGCATGGCCGCAAGCTGTTTCGACCCGAGGGATTGCAAGGGATCCCGTTGCCCTGGCAGCAGGATTGGCCGCGCTTTGAGCTGTGGCGACAGGGACAAACGGGCTATCCTTTGGTGGATGCCAATATGCAAGAGCTGTTGGTGAGTGGGTTTATGTCCAATCGCGGTCGCCAAAATGTCGGCAGTTTTCTGACCAAGAACTTGGGCATCGATTGGCGGATGGGGGCGGAGTGGTTTGAATCGCAGCTGGTGGATTACGACGTTTGCAGCAATTGGGGCAATTGGAACTACACAGCAGGGGTGGGCAATGATGCCAGAGGTTTCCGGTATTTCAATATTCCCAAGCAATCCCGCGACTATGACCCAAGTGGTGACTATTTGCACCATTGGTTGCCCGCTTTGCAAGGGATCCCTGGGGATCTAGTCCATGAACCTCATCGCCTCAGCCGCGATCAACAAAAGCATTTTGGGGTGCGAATTGGTGTGGATTATCCGGCTCCTATCGTCGATTTATTGAAGTCTGCTAAAGCAAATGAAAAGAACTATCGGGCAGCAATGGCCCAAGTGCCTGGATAGAGCTGGAATGTTGGCTCAAATCCGCCATGATCAAAGTATTTATCTATGGAGTGTAAGTCTGTGTCCATCTCCGCTGGCATCCCAAATCTGAAGGCTCTCGATCATCAGAGGCTGAACGGAAAAATTCAGCGGTTCTATGATGCCTCCTCGGCCCTGTGGGAGCAGGTTTGGGGTGAGCACATGCACCACGGCTACTATGAGCTGGCGGATCCCCATCGGCTGACCAAAAATCGATATCAGGCTCAGGTGGATCTGATCGGGGAGCTGTTGGCTTGGGGAGAAGTGGGATCCCCAACTCAGATTATCGATGTGGGCTGTGGCATTGGCGGCAGTACATTGGTGCTCGCTCAACATTTTCAGGCCCAAGCGGTGGGCATCACCCTCAGCCCTGTCCAAGCCCGTCGGGCCACCGAGCGCGCCCAGTTACGAGAACTGTGTGGGAAAGCTACCTTTCAAGTGGCCGATGCTTTGGCGATGCCCTTTGCGGAAAGATCCTTTGATTTGGTCTGGACACTGGAAAGTGGCGAGCATATGCCCGACAAGCAGCGGTTTTTGGCGGAGTGCTACCGAGTATTAAAACCGGGGGGGATTTTGGTGATGGCCACCTGGTGTCATCAGCCTGAATCCGGCTCAGCCCAGGATGAGGCCCTGTTGCAGCAGATCTATGATGCTTATTGCCTGCCCTACGTGATCAGTCTGCCCGCCTACACCGCCATCGCCCAGGAGCTGGGATTTGAGCAGATCAAAACCGCCGATTGGTCACAGGAGGTAGCTCCTTTTTGGCAGGTGGTGATCGACTCAGCCTGGGATCCCAAAGTCTGGTGGGCGCTCTTGACCTCAGGCTGGACAACGATCCAGGGGGCTTTTGCCTTAGGCTTGATGAAAGAGGGCTATGCCACAGGACTGATCCGCTATGGTTTGCTGCGGGGGCAGAAGCCATTAGATTAGCGGGTTAATAAAGGTGAGATTTAGCAACTGATGGTCATGAGCCGAACGGCTGTGGGCAGATTTGAACCGGTGGAACAGGTGGACTCATTAGCCGGATCACGGGTTGGATCCTCTCCTTGTCCCTACAGAAAGGGCAGACGGTTGAGACAGGTTCATCAAACTAGCCCTAGATTCCTTTTCTGACGGGATCCCATGCTTAACGGGGCTAGTAAACCTATCGTCTCCCATTCATTCTGCCTTGCAGATTTCTGTCGATACCGTGGTGGAGTAGTTTGGAACTATACAGGCTTATCAGATCACTCAGGGCAAAGCTCAATCGTTGGGTGTTGGTTAGTATCGCTGAGGGATAAAGATTGCGGGGCATGGATTTGAACCATGGACCTTCGGGTTATGAGCCCGACGAGCTACCAGACTGCTCTACCCCGCGTTGTGCGCTTGTCAAAGGTAACTTTTCTTGTTTCGGATGACAAGGGATCCCCAGAAATATCAGGGATCCCTTATCTTCTTGCTGCTTCAAATCAGGGCTGAAGCGTCTGCCTTGACCATTTTTTCCCAACCCAGACCGTTGAGAGCGGCATTGCGGCGCATGGGGCGGGTGGCCAGCTCCAGCACATCCTTAGTGCTACCAAAGCCATGAATCTGGGCAAAGGTAAACTCCACCGACCACTTGGTGGTGATGCCCCGTGCTTCAAGGGGATTGGCGTGGGCCATGCCGGTGATGACCAGATCTGGCTGATCCCTCTGGATCCGCTGTAACTGATTGTAGTTGTCGGGTTTCTCGACGATGCGAGGCTTGGGCACCCCCATCTCATCACAGGTGCGGGAGAGCAGATCTAGCTCAGACTCCTGATAGCGCTTGTCCATATAAGGGATCCCGATTTCCTGGACGGTCATGCCACAGCGCACCATCAACCGAGCCATCGACACCTCCAGCAGGTTATCCCCCATAAAAAAGACACTCTTGCCCTTGAGCAGGCTGACATACTCCTGAATCTGGGGATTGTTCCAGATCTCGGCCTCCCGCTCCACCAACCCTTGAGGCTGGATCCCTAAGCTCTCACAAATCGCCTCGATCCAGGCTCGGGTGCCATCTGGCCCAATCGGAAAGGCGGCGTTGATCAGCTTGCACTTTTTCCGCCGAACCAGAGCGCTAGCGGTGCGGCTCAGGAACGGATTGACTCCCACCACATGGGTGCCCGGTTCCAAAATGGGCAATTCGCCATAGCGCTTGGCCGGGAGCCAGCCCGATACTCGGATCCCTTGTTTCTTCAACTCTAGGGTCAATTGGGTAACCACCGGATCCGGCACAGAGCCAAAGATTACCAAGGGCGGATGATCTCTAAACTCGCTCGTTTCACCCTCTTTCTTTTTGCCAAAGTTAAAAATGGCAGAGAGGCCACCACGGGCATCTTTCTCGTCCGATTCTTTGGCCTTTTCGGGACAACGCTGTACCATCGCCGCCAAGACGGTATCTTCCCCTTGGGTGAAGGCGTAGTCCAGACCATTGGCCCGAGCCACCACAATCGGGATCCCGATCTCGGCCTCTAGTTTGGGGGCGATCCCCTCCAGATCCATCTTGACAATCTCGGTGGTGCAGGTGCCGATCCAGACAATCACGCTGGGGTTGCGATCCCGCTTAATTTGCAGACAGAGCCGCTTCAGTTCTTCATAGTCATTCAGTTTGGCGTTGATGTCGCCTTCTTCCAGTTCTGCCATCGCATAGCGGGGTTCGGCAAAAATCATCACCCCCATGGCATTTTGCAAAAAGTAGCCACAGGTTTTGGTGCCGATGACGAGGAAGAAGCTATCCTCAATCTTTTGATAAAGCCAAGCCACGCAGCTAATCGGACAAAAGGTGTGATAGTTGCCAGTCTCGCAGTCAAAGGTGAGGTTTTCGGGGGCAGTGGTGGTGGTCATAGATAATCTCGCAAAAACAAGTTCTTAGACAAGTTGATTTTGGTTCTAGCGAACAATTTGAGGTCGATGGCAAAAACTTCTAAACAGACTCCAAAACTCCTGCTCAGGGATCCTAAAATTGGGTAAGACAGATGAATCAAGATCTACAGAGTTCTGATGAAATTCTAGGGGAGTCTGAGTGGTTCTAGCATCCAACAGTTCGAGTCTAGAAAAGATGCGAATCTTTTGCTGTTCAGGATGGATGATCCAATACTCTTCGATGCCTCCTGCCACAAAAAGCTCCAGTTTGCTGGGCTGGGATCCTACTTGCCATCTCAGATTGTCAGCCAGGGTGCTAGGAGATAAGATCTCCATCACAATTAATGGCATCTCCGAAAAAGGATAGCGATCGAGATCGTACCGAGATTCTTGCTCAGGAGATAGAACAATCAGATCAGGAGTCAAGACTTTAGTCCATGTGTCCATCCGGATCCCAATTTCCATTCGACCGATAAACTCAGGGCAGAGTTCTGCGATCAGAGTCATCAAGAATAGAGCCGTTAGTGTATGTTTGGGTCGAGCAGGGCTCATGACTAAATGCCCTTGCTCTTGGCTATAGTCATAGCGGGTTCCATCTTCTAGATCACCCTCCAATACTCTGACAAATTGCCAGAATATCTCTTGGTCAGGTGCCCATAGAACCCACTGATCCCGTTGTAACTGTTCAACAGTAGTAATATCCCCCTGCCGCAATAGCTCTTGCAAATCTTCGGGAGACTGCAAAACTTGATATCCACCCACAAGGGTTAAGACAGTATCTAGCGGCATGAGGGATCCTTGCAATGAGCGTTACCTCGATTAAACCAAGGCGGGCTCTGGAACTGCCACAGGATTGTTGTAGAAGTCCGACAACAGGGTGAATAGCTCGCGGTCGGGGGTGTCTTGGGGTACGATCCCTTCCGGTTGAGAGAGCAATTGGTCGGCGATGTTGAGGTAGTACTGGCAGACCGGCTCCAAATCGGGATCCCGTTCGGCCATCTCAAAGATGGTTTTTCCTTTGACACGAGAGACCCGGATATCTTCGATCAGCGGCAAGACTTCCAGCACTGGCATGGGAACTTTGCTGATGTACTTATCGATCAGATCCCGCTTGGAGGTTCGGTTACCGATCAATCCCGCCAGTCGCAACCGCCGTGTCCGAGCTTTTTCTCGCACAGAAGCAGAGATCCGATTGGCCGCAAACAGGGCGTCAAAACCGTTATCAGTGACGATGAGGCAGTAGTCGGCATAGTTGAGAGGAGCCGCAAACCCTCCACAGACCACATCCCCCAGCACATCAAACAGAATCACATCATATTCATCAAAAGCGTTGAGTTCTTTGAGCAACTTGACGGTCTCGCCCACCACATAGCCGCCGCAGCCCGCCCCGGCAGGAGGCCCGCCCGCTTCCACACAGTCCACACCGCCGTAGCCCTTGTGGATGACATCTTCGGGCCAGATGTTCTCGTAGTGGTAGTCCTTGGCTTCGAGGGTATCGATGATGGTGGGGATCAGATATCCCGTCAGGGTAAAGGTGCTGTCGTGTTTTGGATCGCAGCCGATCTGTAGTACTTTCATGCCCCGTCGAGCCAGCGCCACCGAGATGTTGCAACTGGTGGTGGATTTGCCGATGCCGCCTTTGCCGTAAACCGCGAGTTTCACAGAGATGCCCTCGTCCTTATGCGTCTATGGCCTGATTATGAACGCAGGATCCCGGCTTGGAAATGATTTCGAGATGTAAAGGGCTATGCAAATCAGAGCAAGAATAATCCTGACTAGCTCAAACCCTGACATCAACTCTCAAATAACCACCAAAACCTAAGAAAAAGCCAAGACCGATTTTTTTAATGAATATGCTACTAATTAAAGACAATACAAAAACAACAAGGTCCTTGCCAAACATCCAGACTCTTGGCTCTCTGCCAGGGGAAATGCTTCACTTGCCGCTCATTGGCAGCACGGGATCCCGGCCACCAGTCCTTAAGGTTCTCTTAGCTATCCTTCCCTATTACGAATCGTCTCATTTGCCTGATCAGCCCCGTTCAACAAGACGCCGACACTTTATTCCAGATAAACAGCAAGCCACAGGGATCCTGAGGATGAGGGTAGCCCGAGCTTTAGAGTGCCGCTTGTAGCTTGTCTAAAAACTCTGGATTATCGGGATAATTAAGATGTGGAACCTACTCTGGAGCCATTCCGTCTTGGAAACTGTGCTCCATTCCGTACCGACACTTGCCCGAGAACGAACACTTGCAAGCACTAAGTATCTTCAATATCAGTGACACACACCAAGGGAGCAGACTTCATGATCATGGGTCGTCAGCCATTGCACCGTCTACAACAGGCATCTGTTGCACTTGTTCTGGGGGGATTTTCGCTGTCCGCAGGCCCTAGTTGGGCGCAGCTTAGCGATATTCAGACCTATTGGGGGGGCCAGTATATTCAGAGCCTCAATGAACAGGATGTGATCGGCGGCTTTCCCGATGGCACATTCCGCCCCAATGACCAGCTGACCCGTGCTCAGTTTGCGGCCATTGTCACCAATGCCTTTGAGTTGGATACCAATGTTCCCGCCCCTCGGTTCAATGACCAGTTGCCCGGTTGGGCCGCTCCCGCCATTGGCGCAGCAGCAGCAGCGGGCTTCATTGCTGGATTTCCCGATGGCACCTTTCGCCCCAACGATGTGCTGACCCGCGCCCAAGCCATCACCGTCTTGACCCGGGCCGTCATTGATGGAGACGGGATCCCGGAAGCCCAGATTGATCCCACCCTCAGCATCTATAGCGACGCCAGCAGCATCCCCAACTTCGCCCGCGTCTGGGTGGCCACCGCTACCAATGAAGAATTGCTGGTGCTCTATCCGGATCCCCGGTTTGTCAATGCCCAAGCTGTCGCCACCCGTGGTGAAGTGGCCGCTCTCACCTATCAAGCCCTCTCTAAGATTGGCCGGACACCCATTGTCAATCCTCCCCCAGGGGCCTCAGTTCCTGGCGGTACTTCATCACCTATTGCAGGCACACCAACCGAACCCCTTCAACCCTCAGTCCCAGTGGAGCAGCTCACGGGCCCCCCTGTGATTAATGAGTTCTTGACTCGGCAAGAATTGGGCACAGTCAATCCTGGCGATACCGTCACCTTTTTCTTGCAGGGATCCCCGAACTCAGGGGCCACCTTCTCCATTCCTGGTGTGGTGGTTAATGTCCCCATGACAGAGACTCGTGAAGGACAGTATGAAGGCAGCTACACCTTCCGAAGCCAGGATCAGGCCGGTCAAGCACCTGTGATTGCTCGAATCGAGCGTGGCGGATTGGTCACCGCTTTGCAATTGGCTGGGGAAACCGTCAGTATTGGCAATGTGGCCGACGCTACCTTTCCCACCATCACTGAGCTGACCCCAGCCCGAGACGCCGCAATTACCGAATTGCAGCCTGTCATCTCGGCCCAGTACAGTGACGAGCAAGGGATCGACCTGAATAGCCTCAGCCTGTTTATCAACAATGTTGATCTGACCAGCCGCGTCCAGCGCACCTCAACCGGCTTTACCTACCGACCGGCAGAAGCCCTGCCCACCGATCGCAGCACTGTAGTATCCGTTCAGATTGCCGACGTGAATGGCAATACCACCCTGCAACAGTGGTCATTCCGGGTGCAACCCCCCGCAGGTGCAACCCCCACCCCTACTCCGGCTGCAACTCCAACACCGACGGCAAGTCCAACACCGGCACCCACGGCTACTCCGACAGCAGCACCGACATCAACACCAACGCCTGCTGCAACAGCAACCCCATCGCCTGCACTGACAGCTACACCGACAGCTACACCGACAGCTACACCGACGCCTGAAGCTACGGGAACCCCTGCCCCACTGGATCGGACAGGTGAGGTAGAAGTGGAACCAGAGACCGATCCCACAGCAACTCCGATCCCAGCAACTCCGACCCCACAAGCCCCTGCCACCTCGACGTCTGCACCAACTTCAACTCCAACACCTGAGCCGACAACGGCTCCGATCCCGGAATCGACAGCAACTCCGACGCCTGAAGCTACGGAAACCGCTGCTCCTGTGGAGCGGACAGGTGAAGTAGAAGTGGAATCGGAGACTGAGGCAACGGATGAGCCTGAAGCTGCCGCACCCCCTGCCTCGGGTGCAGATACTGGTGGGCCAGAGCTAGAGTCAACCCCTACTCCTGAACCGAGCTGTAGACCGATTGACCCTGAAGCCGGAGAATCCACTGAGACAGAAGGTGAAGAGGACTCGGATCTGCCGCCTTGTCCCACCCCTGCACCGACTTCTACTCCCACGCCCTAATTTGCCAAGCTAATCATCTAAGAAAGAAAAAGGGATCCCAATGGGATCCCTTTTGTTGTAGAGAATTTTTTGAACAGAATAACCTGCTGATGGCGGTTTGATACCTTACTAAGGGGAGGGGGCTAACGCTTACGGGATCCCTTCTCCTCTTGCTTACGGCGGCGACGGTCACGCCAATCTGTCACGGTGAGATAGGCGATGCCACCCGTAACCCCGAGCAGCAACAAAAAGATGGTGGTGTAGCCAATCTGGAGGGGTAAGTCAGCAGATGTGAATGACTCCATAGCAGGATCCCGTGGCCTCAGCCGTTTTTACATCCCGTTGCGACCCCAGACCACCATAGCGATGGAGAGGGTAAAAGAGGAAAGGGCAGCAACCCAGCCCAGTGTGGTGATGTCAATATCCATGTTTTAAGCGACCTATCTAAAAAAGTGAGCAGCATGATCAATCGTATTCTCTAACGGGATCCCCCCTGGAGGCAATCCCGTTCTTAATCTAGCCAGTTTTGGCAACGTCGCCGATCAGCGCACCTATTCAGATCTGCCGATTAGGTGTGCAAACCACATTCAGTTTTGCCCTGACCTTGCCAACGACCGGAACGGGGATCCTCTCCAGGTTGCACCGGTGCAGTGCAGTGGGTGCAGCCGATGCTGGGATAGTTTTGGTCATGCAAAGGGTTGTAAGGGATCCCGTGTGCCGTGATGTAGGCCCAGACCTGCTCTTCTGTCCAATCGGCTAATGGATTGAGCTTCAGCATCGACCGCTTCACATCCCATTGCACCTTGCCAATGCTGGCGCGGGTGGGGGCTTGCTGCCGCCGCATACCCGTAATCCAGGCGTGATAGCCCGAAAGCACACGGTTGAGAGGTTCTACCTTGCGGATGCCACAGCACTGATCGGGGTTGGTGGCGTAGAGTTCGGCCCCATATTGGTCAGCCTGCTGCTCGACCCTCAGGAGGGGCTTAACGATCTGCAAGTGCATATCGGGATAGCGGGCTTGAATCTGATCTTTGAGGGCCATCGTTTCGACAAAGTGAAAGTCGGTATCCAAAAAGAAGGCTTGCAGACCTGGATACACCCGACTGAGCAGATCGATCAACACCAAATCTTCCGGGCCAAGGCTACAGGCCAACACCAGTTGATCACCGTAGCGGTTTGCCGCCCAAGACAACAGGGCAGAGGCTTCTTGTGCCTCAAAAGATTGGCTCAGCGCTTCTATTTCGTTAAGGTTGGGCTGCTGGGTTGCGGAGGTGACGACATTCGCAGAACTGAGAGAAACCATAATTCACTTGAAATCTAATCTCAATTTACCTTAAATCGGTCGAGATTGTGGTCTTTTTACCTGTTAGGTTACCAATCAAGCTGGATCCCTTTGCTCTTCAGCCTTTTAACCCTTGATCTGAGGGGCATGGCGGGCGATCAGCACCATTTGATCCCCCCGTTGAGTCAGGGTGGCGGCTGGAGGATTGACCATCGATTTGAGCTTGGATCCCTCCTTGCGTTCCAGAGCCACCAAGATGCCGTCGTAGTGCTCCTTCACCTGAAGCGAGGTTTGGGCAAAAGTGAGTTGCTGCCAATCTGCTGGCAGGGGCACTTTGTAGAACTGATTGCCTACTTGCACCGTGAGCAATTCAGTCAGGATGTCGGTCAAACCCCAGTTACGAACGGAGGTGGCAATCAGATGACTGGTGAGTTCAGCCCCCACCACAACATCTTCCACTCCCGCCACCGCCAACTGGACATTATTCTTGCGATCTAGCAGTTGGGCACAGGTGTGGATGCGGGGCTGCAATTTTTCGATGGTTAAAGCGGCCAAGACGGTGCGAGCATCACAATCTTGATCGCTGCGGGGGCGGGTGGCATCCGCCAGCAAGATCGCTTGAGCAGCATGATAAATGCCCACACTTTCGAGCACATTGATGCGGGTGTAATCCCCCACCTGAACGTAGAGACGTGTCCGATCGAGGGTGCTCAACTCATACTCAGGGATGTGCTCAAACTCCGCCACGATCACAATAGCCCGGTATTGGAAGCTGGGATCCGATTGCAATTCTTCGATCACCAAGTGTCCGTTGCGATTCCAGCCACAGATCAAGATGTGATCCCGCAATTCATCCAATTCCACTAGCCGCAACTCCAGCACCGCTTTTAACTTTTCCACCATGACAGCCGAGACCAGACCTGTCACCACCGCAAACATGGTCAGTCCGCTCAGCATGACAATGGCCATCACCACCCGCCCGCCTGTGGTAGTGGGTTCGCCCCCAATCGGTTCTGCCGCCACCAGGGTTAAAAAGCTCCACCAGAAGGAATCTTCTAGGGTGCCAAAACTGCCATCGAGATAGCCTTCCACCCGATAGATGGTCAGGGATCCCCCCAAAATGATCAGGATCAAAACCAAAAGGATCCCCAGCTGGAGACTCCATCCCGCCCCTAGACGAGAGGCCCGCAAGCGATGATTGAGCAGGATCCCGGCCCGGAACAGCCGCAGTAATCGCAGCAACCGCAGCCCGTTGCTAAACGACAGCACCGCGATGATATCCAGACAAAAGAAGCGCAGGAATCGCCGCTTGCGTCGAGCCACCCAGCCCCGCAGCAGCAGTTCAAGCGCCAACAGGCCGTTGAGGATCTGGCCCGCCGTCTGGAATTGATGGGTGATCAGGGATCCCTCTGCCATCCCTACCTCGGCGATCACCAGGGCCACCGCCAGGGCAATCAGCCCCACCAATCCCCACTCGGTCTTGGGATCATGCAGAACCCGATCCACCTGTTCCCGGATCCGTGTAATGGGTGCAGTGGAGGAGGGTGTGGCAGGCACAGACAAGGGATCCTCCCCAATAACTAAAGCCTAAAAAGAGGGCCAACTTGAGAATACTCCTCTCGCCAGCCCCCAGTGGTCACTCAAATATGATCCTGAGCCCGTAATGTTCTTTTCTTATGTATTTGGAGTGGCCTCTGGCATTAAGCATCCCATGGCATCACACCCGGCTGGCCCTTCTGCGGCCATTTCCCCTTGGTCATAGCGAAGGACGGATCCCAAAAAGTCATCGCTGACTCGCCGTTTGAGTACCTCAGCCGACATCCGATCATAGGTAGCTCGGTCAATTTTCTCAAATGGCAAACGAGGGAAGGGGGCGTCAAACCGGGCCAGCAGAGCAGCACTCATATAGCCCTCATCCGCTTGGATCGCCTCATAGATCTTGGTGGCCAGATCTTCTACTTCCTCTTCTCGCAGCTCCAGAGTGGCACTGGTATTGTGGGTCGTCCAATACTTTTGCACCTGCATATAAAAGTCAAACTGAGCCAAGGCGGAGAACTGTTCAATTTCAATTTGATCCGCTCCGGGCAGATTGGCCCAGGGCACCTCGACTGGCAACTCCACCAACCATTCCGTCACCCGAGGATCGAAGGGATCGTTGAGCAGATTGCCCTGATCATCTTTGTCAGACTGGGAGGGCACCACCGAGTAGCCGTAGTCAATGCAGGCCATCGCCACGGGATCCCCTTTGGCAAAGGTGATGCGGCGGATATACCGCTGGGCTTTGGGGGGATGCCAGCCGGGGGAGGCTCCGGTCAACAGCGATTTGGTGCCAGAAGGCTGCACCGTTGTACAGCGATTGGGTCGCCGCAGGCCATGCCGATCGCAATACTCCCAGATGGTCTCGTGGACAGTGTTTCGCCACTGCTGCAGATAGGCGCGCTCCCGCTCTTTGTAATGGATGCCAGCGGCAGTTGCGGGCCGACCCTGTTCCCACCACTGCAGCCACTCCACCCCAAAGGCGTTGACAAAGAAGTCAAACAGGCCCGTGAAGGACACTCCTACAATCGGATCCCATTCGCGGGAGCGTTGGTAGCGGGGCACCTGAAACTGGTGATTGAGCAGGGCAGCCACCACCAGACCGCCAGAGGTAAAGGCATCTTTTTGGTCCTGAAGATTCTCGGGATCCAGTTGATTGAGGTGAATTTCCGAAAGGTTGCAATGATAGTTTGTGCCGATAATTTCGCCACAATTGTGGAGCACTAAACCATTGCCATCAAAGCGATGGGGGCCAGGGACGGTGCAGTCATAAACGGCCTCAATGCCACTGGGAGCCAGACTGAGCACCGTTGATGTAAAACGTTCCCGGTTGAAGGAGCGTTGATAGTTTTGAAGGTGCTCTTCTAGTTTTTGGGCCTTTTTAGGTTCTTGGAAACCGACCCACTGCTGAAAGGCCATCAGATTGTCTCTGGCGATCACCAACTCATGCTGAGCCTGACAGAAGTAGGGTTGCAGCTGCCGCTGGCTATCGGGCAACAATCGGGATCCTTCGGCCTGACGATTTTGATAGATCGTTGAGACAATTCCCAGTCGGGCGAGCATCCGCTGCACAGCTTGGAGGGTGTTGAGGTTACTCTGGGCCAGCCGAATGCTGATCCCTTTGTGATGGGATCCCTGCACAGAGCCGTCTGCATCAAAGATCCCCCGCAAAAAGCCTCGGTGGAACTCATAGCTGGTTTGCTCAACCGTGGGTGTGATGTGTTTCGCCCCAGGGGTGATGGCGAAACGCGCGGCCAGTTTGGCCAACCCCGTGGAGGTGATGACTCGGTGCTGCAATTGCGGGTGATAGCAGGCTTGCTCGGTGCGGCGGGTATAGTCGGTGGCCTTCTCTAAACAAGCGACAGCATACTGGCTCATCTCCACCTGGGTATCCTGCCAAAAGCGAAGCAACCCAACGTCATTCCACTGGGTTTGGGCTAGACTGCCATCCCCCAGCAAGTTACCTAACAGCCAGCCGTCCTCAAAGGATCCCTCGCCAGCCCAAGGCTGAAGATCTCGATGGTCATGCAGGAGAATCCGATCCCCAGGCTTGAGATCTTGCGCTGGGATCCATTCGCGGTATTGTTTCTTTTGGGTTTGGGCGGTCACTTTCAAGACCTGGTGATTGCCCGTCAACCGCACCTGATAGCCCTCTCGGGTGGTGAGCCTAAAGACTGCTTTGTGGCCTGTGAAGAAGAATCCCTCTGGGGTGGTGCTGAACAATTCCCCGTTGACGTAGGTGCTGTGGGGGATCCCGATCAAGTCTTTAACTTGCCTTGGCCCTTCGCCAGTATGAATCCAGGTATCTGCTGTGACACAAGGATTGAGACCATAGCGAGATATCCGATCTTCCAGTTCTTCCATGCCTAGATCAGACTGTTTCTGTTGCAGCCAATCCTTGGCGCTGCCCGCCACATAAGCCTTGAGGAAGTCGGTTTTCTCGGCATCCGTCTGCACCAGATCCCGGTTGGCCCGCGCCACCGCTTCGCCAGCCCATTGGATCGCCCCTTCTCCCGAATAAAACTGTTTGCGGACAGCATCGGTGCATTCTTGCAGGGTGGGCTTGCGATGAAAGACACGGGTGTGATTGGCCATGCGCAGGGCATCCCGCTCTGGATCGATGCGCCAATTGCCCTCAGCATCCTGCTGCCAGAGGTTATCTTTGGCGGTGGATCCTAGGGTATCCTCGCTGTCAAATTGCCTCATGCCCGCCGATCTTCGAATATTGCCGGCAACGATGCAGGATGCCGCCTCATCGATCAACAGGCAGCATTCCACCGAATTGAGCTGACGACCGGTGGCCCGATTCAAAATCGCCCCACAGCGACCATACAGGGATCCCAGCTTGACCGGGTTGGCCACCCCACCAAAGCCCCTGAGTTTTTCACCGGCTGGCCGCACATCACTCAGATCAACCGTGACCTCCGCCACGCCCCCCAACTGGGGATCCGAGGCCAATTCCATCAATGCCTGATAGGAATCCACCCAACCTCGGCGGCTATCCCCCACTTTGATATGGGCCTGATGGCCATTGATCTGCACCACCGTCGATTCCATCCGTTCGCCAGGGGGAGTACTGCCCACCTCTCCCGATTGATGTAGCTCCAGGCGATTGCAGATCTGGGGGAGACGGTCGATATATTTGGGTTCCAGCACCGCCCCTGTGCCACACCCCATCATGGCCAAGTCCATCATCAACCCAAAGGCATCCCAGTCCACCACATTGGTGCTGGTGCAGTTGTAACTACCGGAAAAATTTTCGGGTTGGTGGATCCAAGGAGTACCCATGACCCAGAGGGCGCGACCTGACACCATTGCCTTGAGCTGTCGCTGCATCCGCTCCACCAGATCCCGCTCGGCGGGGGTGAACTGCCCCAACTTGGCCACATCTGTGACGGTGCGATCACAAACTTCTTCCCACGTTTCGCGGCTCAAGTCCTCTTGGCGGCGGCTATAGGTGCGATAAAAAACGGGCTGGGCGGTCGGAGCAGAGTCCGGAAAATCATGGGTTGTCGGCTTGACAGTCGGGCGTACTAGATTTTGAACCATGCTTCCCACCTTGTTGATTAGCGTGCAACTTCAGAATGTGTTGTGTCAATAAGCCCTCCATAGTAGCTATGTAGCCCTGGGCCTTACCCAAGATGCCGCTCTATGGAGGGGGGATCCCAATTACAATCAGTCGAGTTGATGAACCCCAGCATATCTAACTGGGTTGGTCGGCTGGATCCATCTCACCCAACACATCTAGTGTAGTGCGACCCCCAACAACCCACCGCTGCTGTTTTGGATAGGATCCCTCGGGTTAATGGTTGGGTTAATGATTGGGTTAATGGGCCTGATCCACCTGGCCCTGAGGGGTTGAGTTCACTGCTGGGATGGAGATCTGAAGAAGGTCTAAAGCTGACTAGCGGGCATAGGTAGAGCGCATCGCATCGATCGCTTCTGTTCTGATGCCACGGGCTCGGCGAAAGAGTTCTTGGCCAGTGTGCAGATGGCGATCATCAAAATTGAGAGAAAAATACCGAAACTCTTCCAGTCCATCCTCTAGGTGATTGAGGGTGTAGTAAAGATAGCTGGCCACCCCTGCCATGCTGCTGGGGTTGGGGCTACGGCGAAAGATGGTCTGTGCCGATTGCAGGGTCTGCTCACAGTCTTCCAGATAGGCGACAAAATCATCCATCAGGTCAGGATCAAAGGGATCCGCCGATAGCTCTCGCAACTGCCCCCGCAGGGATCCCAAGACTTTGGCCAGGGCTTGATTGAGGGGGGTGTAGACCTGCTGCGTCCAGAGGTGAACCGCTGTTGCCTCGTCGGTGACGGTATTGTGGGGCTTGGTCGAGGACATGGGCCGTTGCTGCCGTTGGATCCGCCCATCGTAGGCTTCGCGGGCCGAGGGGTTTTTGAGCACCTCATAGGCGGCATTGATCTGCCGGATCCGTTCCTCTCCCCCTTGGGTAAGTTGGGGCACCACATCGGGATGATGCTCCTTGACCAACCGCCGATAGGCTCGTTTGATCTGGTCAGAGGTGGCGTTGGTGGTGAGGCCCAGGGTTTGGTAGTGGGTGCGAGTCATTGAGCTTACATGCGAGGGATGAGGGCGGCTGAGGTCGTAACATTCTCTTGCATTCTCCCAGACTTGTCATGCCTCTGGGGGGTTAGCGGTTGCTTCTTCGCAAGGCTGTCTTCCCCAGAGATCTCCCCAAATACCCTATCAATCATCTTTATCCAAAATCTTTATCTAAAATTTTCATCTAAGAATTTCTGGGAATTTTGAATTCAATCCCACAGATCACTCTGGCAAGTAACCCTCCAGCCAGATATCCTCCCCCAAGGATTGCCAGCGAATCCGTTTCAGTCGCAGTGAGTCGGACATCAGCTCTACCCCCGCGCCCCCCACCGGCCCAGGAGCCAGGATCCCGCCCGTGATTTGGGCAGCAATAAAGGCCCAGACTTTTTGGATCGCGCCCGACTGCAAAGCCACCGCCGCTAAGGTGCCGCCACATTCCCACAGCAGACTGAGCAGGCCCCGCTGATAGAGAGCCTCCGCCACCCGCACGGGATCCAACGCATCCAGCCGCAGTACCTCAATGCCCCGAGCCTCCACCCTCTGCTGCAAAGCCAGGGATCCCTCGGTTCCGGTGATCACCACCGTTGGCGCATCCGTCTGATCCCAGAGTTGTGCGGTATCTGGTAGATCCAGATGGCGACTCAGCACCACTCTGAGCGGTTGGTGAGAAGCCAGGGATCCATCAGATAGACGAGCGGTGAGACGGGGATCATCCGCCCGCAAGGTGGCCCCGCCAATCACCACCGCATCCACCTCCGAGCGCAGTTGATGCACCTGCTGGCGAGACTGGGATCCACTCACCCATTGGCTGTGCCCAGTGCGGGTGGCGATTTTGCCGTCCAGGGTCATGGCATATTTCAGCAGGCCAAAGCTGCGCTGATGGGTGATGGCAAAGCAAAAGGCTTCGTTGAGGCGGCGGCAGGCGGATTCTGCTACCCCAACGGTGACCTCAAGCCCCGCTGCTCGGAGAGCCTGGATGCCCCGGCCCGCCACCAAAGGATTGGGATCCTCCATGCCTGCCACCACCCGTTGGATCCCGGCGGCGAGGATAGCCTGAGTGCAGGGGGGGGTGCGGCCCTGATGATGGCAAGGCTCCAGATTGACATAGAGGGTTGCTCCCTGAGCCTGTTCCCCCGCCGCCCGCAGTGCGAAGACCTCCGCATGAGGCTCCCCGGCTTTGGGATGAAACCCGGATCCCACCTGCTGGCCATTTTTGACGATCACAGATCCCACCTGCGGATTGGGGCTGGTGCGGCCTTGGCGCGCTAGGGCCAAACAGTGCTGCATCCAGTAGGCGTCCAATTGGCTCATGCGAGATCTCAAAATGGCGTATCTTTTTAACGTAATCTGCTGGCGGGACAGCCGCACAGGCAACAATGCCAGAATAGAACCCTGCTCTTGGATCCCGGCCATGATTGATCTCCACGCCCATACCACCTGCTCCGATGGATCCCTGACTCCGACAGCGTTGGTGGAGCTGGCAGCCCAAGAGGGGCTCAAAGCCCTGGCCATCTCAGACCATGACACCACCGCTGGCTGGGCCGAAGCCTATGCCGCTGGGGATCGGGTGGGGGTGGAGATCGTGCCTGCGTTGGAATTGAGTACCGTTTGGCGGGGGCGATCTTTGCACATCCTGGGCTTTTATCCCGATGCGGATAAACTGGCGGATCCCCTGCAAGAACAGCGACAGGGGCGGATCCAACGGGCACAGGCAATGGTGGACAAGCTGGCCATCTTGGGCTTTCCCATCGAATTGCCCGTCACCCACCTCACCCCCGGACGGCCCCATCTGGCCCAAGCTCTGGTCAAGGCGGGCCATGTTCGCAATAACCGAGAAGCCTTTGACCGCCTGTTGGGGGATGACGGGCCAGCCTTTGTGCCCTATGGCAAGTTTTCGGCCCTGGACGGGATCCAACTGTTGCGGGACTGTGATGCCATTCCGGTCTGGGCGCACCCCCATCTGTTTCGAGGGGATACCGTCGAGCGCACCCTGCGGGATCTGGTGGCGGCGGGCTTACGGGGGATCGAGGTCTATCATCCCGACCAATCGAAAAGTACCACCCAAGGGTTGGCGACTCTGGCTCGTAAATATGATCTCTTGTGGACGGGCGGCAGCGACTATCACGGCCCCAATTCACGCGGGATCCGGCTGAATATGCTGAAATTGGATGCCGCCCTCTTGGATCAGTTAAAAACCGCCCGCTTTGGCTAGTTGAAACTGCTCAGGATCCCCTAGTTCAGGGTGAGGGGGATCCGTTAGGGTGACTAAGATTGCACCCAACCGCAACCTCTTAGCCTTAGCCCCCTGAGTGGGATCCCGCCGATGCGAATTTTTTTAGAAAACATCTGCAAGCGATATGGTCGCCGCGAAGTGGTGAGCGATGTCAGCCTTGATATCACCCAAGGGGAGATCGTGGGCTTGTTGGGGCCCAATGGGGCGGGCAAGACCACCACGTTTTACATCATGACGGGCTTGGTACAGCCCAATCGCGGCCATGTCTGGCTGGATAACAACGACATCACCGGCCTGCCCATGCACCGGCGGGCCCAGTTGGGGATCGGCTATTTGGCCCAAGAACCCAGCATTTTTCGACGGCTGAGTATCCAGGACAATCTGCTGCTGATCATGGAGCAAACCGGTGTGCCCCGGCGACTGTGGCGGGAGCGGCTGCATCAACTGTTGGAGGAATTTAGCATCACCCATGTGGCCCGTAGCTTGGGGCTCCAGGTATCGGGGGGGAGAACGGCGGCGGGCGGAGATCGCGCGGGCGTTGGCGGCGGGGGTACAGGGGCCACGCTTTTTGTTACTTGATGAGCCTTTTGCCGGGGTGGATCCCATTCGCGGTGGCG
>JAAUUM010000083.1 GCA_012031565.1 Synechococcaceae cyanobacterium SM2_3_2 | reverse complement strand
CTGGTGCTGATCTGAAACTGTTGAGCAACCGCCCGAATCGAGGTGTTCCCTTGCTGATAGATTTTGACAACCTTGTGACGAAGGTCAGTTGAATAGCAGGTCATGAGCAAATGCCATCTCTTCGTCCAAACTCTACCTCCTCAGCCGTGCTTGGTGTTTTAGGGAAGGGCTGTATGTCCAGGCTTGTCTGCCGCAGAGGATTATGGCAAAATGGCACCAAATTGGTTGCAATCAGGCGTACTTCTATGCCAATTACACTGACCTTGAAGAACATTCCCGACACTTTGTATGAGCGCCTAAAAGCCTCGGCAGAAAAGCATTGGCGCAGCCTGAACAGTGAAGCCATTGTTTGTCTAAAATTGATACTGTTGCCCACCAAGATCACACCTAAAGAACGCTTGGCGCGAGCCCGAGCGTTGCGAAACACATTACCCCAAGACGAGTTTCAATCGCACGACATTAACGATGCCAAGAAGCAAGTCCGCCCATGATTGTGGTGGATCCCAACATCCTTGCTTACTTGTACCTGCCATGCGAGTACACCACTGCGGCTGAATTATTTCTCGATCAAGACCCAGACTGGGCTGCTCCGTTACTCTGGCGCAGCGAGTTCCGAAATATATTAGCTGGATACCTGCGACGCAAAACAATTTCTTTTGAGCAGGCAAGCAGCCTACAGAAAGAAGCAAAAAGTTCTCTGGAGGGGGCTGAGTTTGAGGTGGACTCACCCAGCGTTCTGAAACTAGTGCGAGGCAGCGATTGCTCCGCATACGACTGTGAATTTGTTGCTCTGTCCATAAAACTCGAAACAAAGCTTCTGACAATGGACAAGAAGCTCCTGCGAGTTTTTCATCTATGGGCTATTGCGCTTACAGCGGTCTAACGCGCAGTGCCGTCAGCTGCCTGTGTTGTGTATGCCCAGCCTTTATGGCCTTGGGTGCAACGCCCCCACCGGGATCCTCAGAGTCCAGCACATCAGGGATCCCTTCTCCCACAAGTCAATCCTCTAGCGGTGCTGCCAACATACCTATCAAGTCGATATCAGGCTGTCACCAACTCAGGCCGTTTGCTGGTGCGGATCCCTTCGATGGCGGTGGCATAATCGGGGGCTTTGAACACAGCGGATCCCGCCACGATGGCATTGGCTCCCGCTTCTAGCACCTGCCAGGTGTTATTGCCCTTGAGTCCACCGTCCACCTCGATCCAGGGATCCAAGCCGCGCTCGTCACACAGAGCCCGTAATTTGCGGATTTTGGGCACCACACTGGGAATAAAGCTCTGCCCGCCAAAGCCAGGGTTGACACTCATGATTAACACGAGATCCACCACATCGAGGACATACTCAATCAAATCGAGGGAACTGCCGGGGTTGAGCACCACACCCGCTTGTTTGCCCATATCTTTGACTAGATTGAGGGCGCGATGAAGGTGAATGGTGGAGGTTCCTTCCGCATGAATCGAGATGATGTCGGCTCCAGCTTTGGCAAAATCTTCCACATACCGCTCAGGCTCGACGATCATCAGGTGAACATCGAGGGGCTTTGGGGTCACGGGCCGAATGGCATCCACAATCAGGGGGCCAATGGTGATGTTGGGCACAAAGCGGCCATCCATCACATCCACATGGATCCAATCAGCTCCCGCTTGATCCACCGCTTGGATTTCTTCGCCCAAACGACTGAAATCGGCGGACAAAATGGAGGGCGCGATGACGATTGGCTTAGTCATAACAAAGGCTCTCTGGCGGTTAAGAATTGTAGTCTCATCCTAGATCCTTATGGGATCCCTGAGAGGGGCAAATCCGGACATCCCTCTCTGGAGAGATTAGCAACCATTCTCGCGGCAATGTCTCGTTCAACCCTGACTCTTTTGCCGCGCCCGAAACAAATGGGCATGGTCAGGACTGTAGAGCCGCGAGCGAGTGGGATCCGATGCTTCTACCCCCTTGAGAGCAGGGCTGATCAGGTATAACACCGTCCGCTCTAGATCTTGATCTCGGCTCAAAGCAGCCATCTCAGCCAGGGATCCCAGTTGGATCCATTCATCCGGCCACCCCAGGCGGTAGCAGATGGCCATCGGTGTTTCGGGCGGGTAATGGGTCAAGAGTTGAGCTTGAGCTTGCTCCACATGACGGGCGCTGAGATAGAGACAGAGGGAGGCTTGATGAGAAGCCAATAGACTCAATTCTTCGGCAGCAGGCACCTGAGTCCGGCCACTGGTTCGGGTCAAAATGATGGTCTGCACCAGCTCAGGCACCGTCAGCTCTACCCCCAGCCGTGCTGCCGCCAATTGGAAGGCACTGACACCGGGGACGATCTCGACTTGGATCCCCGCCGCCAGCATCCGAGTCAGCAGTTCATACAACGCCCCATAGAGACAGGGATCCCCATCTTGCAGTCGCACCACTTGCAGTCCAACCTGTACCCGTTCGATAGCCAGTGGGATCCAGCTTTCGAGGGTATGAGAGCGGGTATCGACGATCTCGGCATCAACTCGACACCAGCTCAATAACTCCTCCGGTACCAGGGATCCCGTGGTCAAGACCACATCCGCCGTTGCCAATAACCGCTGCCCTTTGACCGTGATTAACTCAGGATCCCCAGGCCCCGCCCCCACCACATAGAGCAGCTTGGGGCTGACAGAAACATGATCAGGCATAGGCTCAAAGGTTGCAGGTGCTCAATCACCATAAACCATCGCCACGAAATGCAGGCTGAATCGGGGCAGGCTGAATCGCGGCAGGCTATATCGGGGCAGGCTATATCGGGGCAGGCTGAATCAGGCCCGAGATCAGACTGGAGAGTCTGGCACCTCTGCCAACGCCTGGGCTGGCCCCACCAAGGAGATCACTGGACTAGACAGATAGCGTTGAGCCACCTCAAAGAGCTGCTCTATCGTCACCGCCTGAACCAAGCTCGGATAGATCTGGTCAAACTCAGCCCCTAACCCCAAAATTTCGTACCAGCCCAGCACTTGAGCAATTTGAGCATTGGTCTGCTTGCCCAGCGCATACTGCCCCAAGACCTTACGTTGGGTGCGGGCCAGATCATCGGCACTGAGGGGATCCTGGGTGAGGCGGTACAGCTCTGCTTGCAGCCCCTCCAAAGCCACGACAGTGTTGCTCCAAGCGGTGCCCATATAGGCCACAAAGGGAGCGGGATCCCGGCGGGTGGCAAAAAAGGCCGAGACCTCATAGGCCAGACCGCGTTTTTCTCTCAATTCCACAAACAGGCGACTGGAGAGACCATTGCCCAGATAGGTGGCCAACAACTTGAGCGGGGCATAGTCGGCGCTGCCCACAGCCGATCCTCGAGATCCCAGCATTACCATGCTCTGTTGGTTATCCTGGGCTGTTTTCAGGATTTGGGATTCTTGCCCAGCCGTGATTGACAGACTGGAAACTGAGTCTTCTGAGGTATCTAGGGATAGCCCTGGGGAGGGGATCCAGTCGCTGAACACTGCCTCGATCTGGGCCTGAAGATCGGTGAGGGATTGAGGCCCAATCACCGCCACCACCGCTTGCCGAGGATCCACATGGCTGGCATGAAAGGCGACTAAATCCTCCCGTTGCAAAGCCTGCACTGAGTCCTGTTGGCCCAGAGGGGAGAAGGCGTATGCGTGGGCGGGAAACAAGGCTTGCCTCAACTGATCAAAGGCCAAAGAAAAAGGCCGTTCTTGCTGGGACTGGATCGCCTGCAAAGTCAGATCGCGTTCCCGGCTCACCTCTGACTCAGGAAAGATGGGTTCGAGTAGAATCTCCGCCATCAACCGCAGCATGGCCTCCAGATCGGCTGCAATGCATTTGAGACTGATCTCAAAATAGTCGGCGGTGACATCTGTGCCGATGGCTGCCCCCAAAGACTCCACTTGGGCGGCAATCTGCTCAGAACTGGATCGCTGGGTGCCCTTGCTCAACACTTCCGACATTAGGTGAGCCAGCCCCCCCTTGCCGACGGGATCCCGGTGGCTACCACAGGGCAAAAACAGCCGCACCACTGCAATATCCACAGCCGGGTTATGGGCCGCTAGGATCCGCAGGCCATTGGCCAGGAGGTGCCGAGAAAGGGCTTGGCGAGGGGGAGCAGAAGAAAACGTTGTCGTCACAGGTTCAAGCCCGAGCAGCTAATAGGGTGACAAGATCTTTTGCGGATCCAAAGTCTCAAAATCCTATGGGATCCTAGTGGACGGCCATCTCTAGAGAGGAGACAAAACTACTGGGAGCCCGTTCTGGGCGCAGAGTGGTGATCACATAGGCTGCGGGGTTGAGGTATTGACGAGCCAGAGCTTGTAGATCAGACGCTTGCAGCCGTTGAATCTGATCTAGATAGCGGTGGGCCATGCTCATACCGGCCCCTGGCTGATTGATCCAGGATCCCAGCACATCGTAATAGCCAAACAAGCTGGCCAACTGACTGGGGGATTCGGTGGAAAAGACAAACTCATTCAGCAGCATCCGTCGAGAGCGATTCAGCTCGTTCTCCGAGATCGGCTCCTCATGCAACTGCTGCAAAGCCATCACCACAGATTGCTCCACCACCTCCAGATGGCAGGGATCCAGATGGGCTGACACCGAGAAGAACCCGCCCGATTGCTGCACGATGGATCCTGCTGCCACCCCCCGCACCCAGCCCCGCTGCTCCCGCAACAGGCGGACGAGCCGAGAGGTGCGACCCTCCCCTAAAACTGCTGCGATCAGATCGAGACCACAGGCCACATCCCAGTCCTGCACGCTAATGGTGGGCCAAGCCATCAGCAGACGGGCTTGCTCCAACCGAGGATGGGTACTGTCTGAGCGCTGGATCCCATCGAGAGGTTGTGGAGTTGCCCACAAAGGATTGCTGGATAGAGGCTGAATTGGAGTGGAGGGAGCAAGAGGCAGATGGCCCAGTTGTTGGGTGATCAGCTCCAGCGTTGCGTCTGGATCAATGCCCCCCACCACCACCACCGTCAATTGTTCGGGGCTGTAGCGGCTGCGATGGTAGTCCCGCATCGCCTCCGGGGTCAGGGATCCCACGCTGTCTTCGGTGCCCAACACAGGACGACCATAGGGATGGTCTGGATAGAGCTGAGCCAGAAGAGACTGATGGGCCAAGTAGTCCGGGCTATCTCCGGCGCGGCGCATCTCCTCCAACACCACCTGCCGCTCCCGGTCAAACTCCACCGCTGGAATAGCAGGCTGAGTCACCACCTCTGTCAGGTAAGGCAAGGAATCAGCTAGATCCGCTGATGCCACTGTGATGTAGTAGTGGGTGTAATCCTGTCCGGTGGATGCGTTGGTAATACCACCCCGGCCTTCAATCGCCTGATCCAAAGCACCAGGGGCCAGTCGCTCGGTACCCTTAAACACCATGTGTTCAAGAAAATGGGAAATGCCCAATTGCTCAGCAGTTTCGTCGTGTCCCCCGGTGCGAACCCAGATATCGACGGTCACAGCATCGGTGAGGGGAATGGGGTGCAAGATGACGGTGAGCCCATTGGCCAAGGTGTGGCGCAAGGCTGGATTCAATGGCGAGGTTTGAATGCTCAAAATGCTCAACTCAAGGTGCAACAGTAACCATCTACTCCATTGTGACACCCCAATCTTGATGTGGCTGTGTCCAAAATGCACTTTCTCGGAATCATTTCGAGTTTGGACAGATGGCCAGTAGAGGGTTTCTGCAGTCTTGGGGGTGGGATTTCTTGTGGATGAGATGGAGATCACAGAAATCAATTTCAAGGGATAGGGGCAGGGATCCCTTTTCCCTGTTGCAGCGGGCCATAACTTTTACAGCGGGCCACACATACTCAGCCTTGTCAGTTTTCCAGCGGCATCTGCTAGCATAGTTGACTGTCACTAAATTCTGTTACTAATTCTGGAGAATCGGATCCCCATGCCTCGCGCCTACGAAACGATGCTAATCGTGCGCTCTGACGCCACTGAAGAAAGTCTAGAGCAACTGCTGTCTGATCAGGAGCAGTTTCTGAAAAACCAAGGAGTCACTGAACTGGAGCGTCAGAAATTAGGCAAACGTCGCTTTACCTTCGAGATGGATCGCCAAAAAGAAGGCATCTATGTCCAGATGAATTACACCGCAGATCCGACAGTGGTAGCCATTTGGGAAAAAGGTCTGCGTTTGAATGAGAGCATTCTCCGCTATATGACTATTCGCCAAGATGCCTAGCCCAGATACCTACATTGATGGGTGGGGTTGATTGATTCCTTTACCCATCAGTTCCTGGTTCTCAAAAGCTATGGGTCTGAGTTTTACCAGTCTAGGGTTTAGCCAGACTAGATGTGGGCCATGCCCGTTAGGCCGCTAGGACTTTCATCACCACCAACGTCATATCGTCCGTGGCCATCAGTCGCCCTTGAAGCTCTAGATTATTAGGGATCAGCCGCAGCTCGTCCTCGGTCAGATTTGACCAAAGGGATGATGAGGCCCGTTGTCGGGCTTGGGCCGTTTGGCGGAACCGCTCCACCTGATCGAAGAGACACTCCAAGATCGCCTGGGGATCCTCAAAATGCAGGGCTGCATAGCGAACGGCAGATTCCAGCCCTGTGGTCTCCAGCCGCTCTCCACGAGCGTTGGCCGCTTCCGTAAACCCATCTGTGTAGTACACCACCACATCTCCGGGCTGCAATTGCACACAAAGCTCTTCAAACTGGCCATCCGGTTCTAGCCCCAGCAGTTGCCCAGGGGTATCCAAATAGTCCAGCTCTTGGCTGGTGGCCCGCCATAACAGGGTGGGATTGTGGGCCGCGTTGCTAAAGCAGAGATGGCCCGAACTGGGGTCGTAATCGGAATAGAACAAACTGATAAAGCGATGCGCCTGCTCCAGATCGGCATACATGACATGGTTGAGGTGCTGAAGAATGCGAGCGGGGCGGTGATCATTGAGAACTTCTGCCCGCAACATTCCTCGCATGGTGGTCATCAGCAGTCCGGCTGGCACCCCCTTGCCCATCACATCTCCAATCACGATGCCCACACGACTGGGGGATCCGGGCTGAGTCTTGATTTCGATGAAGTCGTAGTAGTCGCCCCCCACCTGGCTGGCGGTTTTGCACCGAGCCGCAAACTGGATCCCAGCGAGACGGGGAAATGAACGGGGCAGCAATTGGGATTGAATCTCAGAGCCAATCTCTAGCTCTCGATCAAGAGCTGCTTTGCGTCGGAGTGAAGCGGTCAGCTCATCATTTTCAATCGCTACTGATGCCTGATCAGCCACCAGACGGAGCAATTGTTGACGATTCTCCGTCCAGTGGTAGCCCGATTGGTGGCTAAACACATAGAGCCGTCCCCGTACCGTGCTACGCATCAGCAGTGGCGTCCCCCGCAGATAGACACCGGATCCCAGATCCTGCTGAAACTGGCGGTCGAGCACATGCTCCAGCCATGCCCCATAGTCCAGCATCTCTTCGGCCACCACCAGGGTTGAGGAAGAACCAAGGGCAAAATCTTCGCCCGAGCTGATCTCACGGGAAAGCGATTGAGTCGAGCCCTCCAGAAGTCTGCGGATCTGCTCCCGCCGCCCCATCTCGGCACAATGAATCTGTTCCAATCGCAGGGTGCCATTGGGCTCAAACATCACTAGCGCACTACCATCTGCTTCGGTGAGCTGGCTGGCCACAAAGGTGGTCAATTCCAGGACTTGATTGAGATTTTTGAAAGATCGGGAGGCAAAGGCCAGAGCGGCAAACAGATCTTGACTCTTACTGGGATCCCGGCTCTCAGCGGGGGGCATGTCCAGCTGCACCGGCAGTAAATCCAAGGTCGTCACAGAAGAATCAGTCACAGAGTCAGTATCTGTGTCAGTGTCTGTCGTCTCAGAGGCAAGCAGCGCGGATCCCTCTGACCCACCTAGATCGGTAGACATCATGCCATGGGGGGATCCATTGATGAGTTCAAAGCCGCCATCTGGGTAGGAATCATTGTTCTCTCGTTGCTTCAGATCTCCTGGTTCCAATTCCAGAGAAACCTGATCAATGTCTGACAGGCTAGTTTCACGATCCTTGTTCAGGCGAACCAGTGGTTGAGAGCCATTCTGCCTGTTGATGTCGACGGATCCCTGTTCACCAATAGCATTTTCGCCAATGGTGTTTTTAGCTGACAAAAAAGGTGAGGAGAAGAATGGCGAGGAGGCCATAGCAAGAACGGACTCAGAAGCCCGTGAAAGAGAGAAAACCGACCCCGTTCTGGGATCTGATCCCAGAGCTAGATGAATTGGCTAGCTCAGTTATAGGCGGATCTGGCCAGTTGAGCAAACCGAATTTTTGTCTGCGGGGATCCTCACGCTCATCGAGAGCAAGTGGGTGGGTGCCCTTTACCCAGTACTATTCGGATCACCATTTGGTCACTATTTGGATGGAAAGTTCTCTGACGGGACATCTCAGCACTGAAATTGGCTAAGTATAAGTAACTAAGGCAAGAAGGAAACATGAGCAGAAACCACTTTCCATCCCTGTGGGAATTTGCGCCACATTTGGGTTTGCCGACCATGCCGGAGGATCCCTTGGACAGGTCGTTGAAACTCCACCGTCACGGATCCTGTGTTGTTCCCAAACGTCACCACTTCCCGCCTGAGGATTTCGCGCTCGCTGTTGACTAAGGGGCGACCTTTGCGGAAGGCTTCAATTTCTGCGGGGCCATAAAGATTTTCCGTAACACCAAACCGACTGACTGGTTCACCATCCCAAAACAGCTGCGTCATGGTGTCGATGTCATTGGTCACCAAGGCTTGTTCATACAGATCGGAGACCTCCGTCAGCTCAGCCACAATCGCGGGATCATTGATGGTTTCCGAAGAAATGGTCGTCATAATCTGGAGTTGAGTCATTGATGAGCATCCCATATTAGAGCCTGAGTGACTTTGGGACTGTTCGTAGTGGCCTCTACCCAGTCAATCATTGAGCCAATCATTCATTGGGCAATTGGTCACTCCGGTCGATGATTGGTGGTGGGGATATGAATACGGCTGCCAGCCCATTGTAGTTTTTCTCGCAAGGTGCGGAAGTAAGAGAGATTGCGCTCTAGCAATACCATTTTGACGGGCGTAGATGCCTGCCGAATCTCCACCCACTGACCCGGATTGATCCCTTGGGCCATGACGCCATCACTCCAGAGGTGGGTGAAGCCCTCGGGATCCTGAAGCGGCCACACCTCCACCACAGAGTTGCCCCGAATCACAATCGGACGGCTGGAAAGACTGAGGGGACAGATGGGGGTAATGGTCAACACATTCAGATCGGGCTCAATGATCGGGCCATTGGCTGCCACTGTGTAGGATGTGGATCCGGTGGGAGTGGCCACCAAAACCCCGTCGCCGTGGTATTGATCCAGCACCTCGCCATTCACCTCCAGCTCCATGATCGCAGAGATCAACCGGGTCTTGGTAGTCGGCTTGAGGCAAAACTCATTAAAGGCATAAAAGACTTCACTGATGGGATGTCGCTCCCGCTGACCTCGCCGCACTGTGACGGGATCCAGCCCTTGCCCTAGCTGAGGCTGACGATGAATCTGAGCCTGGAGGAGCATACGCTCTTGGGTCGCAAAATCATCCTGCAACAGCCGATCCCAGGGATCCTGACTCAGCACGGACTCGGATTGGGCCAAAAATCCCAGATGACCGCCCGACTTGATGGACAAAATCGGGATCCCGTGGGGGGCAAGATAGCGGGCCGCCGCCAAAGAGGATCCATCCCCCCCCAACACAATGGCCAGGTCAATCGGCTGTGAGGTGGCCTCCAAAAAGACAGGATAGGGATTGTGATGAACTCCTGTGGGAGCGGTCAAAACCGTGATCCCACGTTTACGAAGGTCTTCTGCGCTGGTTTGTGCGGCAGACTTGCTGGCCAAACTGCCCTCTCGGTAGGCAATCACCACCTGGTTCAGTTGCATGGTTGGGCTAGGGATCCCGGCTGGAGGTCGGCAGCATCGTAGCATCTGAGCGATTCTGCCTGCTTTGACTTACAAGGTGTTCCCTCTGAAAAGTCCCTCCTGTAAATTGGCTCTGACACGAGAAGGACAAGTCTTAGCCCCTGGCGATCAAGGTGAGGCGCTTGGATGTAGTTTTGTAAATCTTTTGGATCCCTGGGGATCCCAGGCTGAAAGCTGAGGCCAGCTCCAAAAAATCGATTCTCAGACCCTTAATGTTGAGTCATAATCGTCTCATTAATGCATTATTGTTAGTGGTGTCTGCCATTGCATCCGATTGACCTGCCCTGATTCGGCAATTGATTCTTGTGGTGATGGGATGATTCCTCTCTGGTCTGAATCTTGCCCTTCGCATCGAGACTCATTGCCATCAGGCTGGTTGTTCCGATCTCTGGTTCAAACTGCCCCCAATAGCATCCACTCAGATAGAAACCTTCGGATAGCAACATTCGGATAGCAACATTCGGATAGCAACATTCGGATAGACACTCAGACGGATTTAACCTGATCGGCTCTCTCTCAAGGATCCGGTCGCTCTGCATTTAAGGGTTACGGAGAACCATGTTAAAAAACCTTTTCTCATTTCAGAAACTGATCACGCTCGCCTTGCTAGCTTTGGTCTGTGTGGGTGGCTGGGGGCTTGCGCCTGTGTTTGCCGCCAGTGGCCCGACCAATGTTCCTGTCGCGCTGAATACAAGCGAGATGATCTCCTTCACCGACAATCAGCTAGCTCACGGCAAGAAGCTCTTTAACGCCGCTTGTGCCCGCTGTCATGTGGGGGGGCAAACCTACCCCAATCCTGATGTCGGACTCAAGCTGGAAGACTTGGAAGGGGCCACCCCGGCTCGGGATAACGTCATGGCCTTGGTGGATTACGTCAAGAACCCTGTCACCTATGACGGTGCCGAATCGTTGGTGGAATATCATCCCAACACCCAGCTCACCTCGGATTATCCCCGGATGCGTAACCTCTCAGATGAGGATCTTAAAGAGATTGCTGGCTACATCTTGGTTTCAGCCGAAACGATCCCTGGCTGGGGCGGCACCAAGAGCGAAAGCCACAGCAATCTGGCGGGCTACCTCTAAGCTCCAGATTGATGAACCACTGATTGATGAACCACTGACTCATGAGCCATCGGGGGGGCAAGGGATCCTAATTCCCTCTGTCATTGGAGGGGGAGGCTGATAGGTCAGCGCCATCCGTTTGGAACCCGTCAAAATAGTGATGCCAAAGCAGCCCCAGATTGATATTTGAGGCTGTTTTGGCTTGGTTGGGTTAAATAGTCGAGAGAGCTGTTACGTGAGGGGGGTGATGGTCATTGTCACCTCGGTCACCAGATCGGCTCCTGGGGCCAAATGCAGCAGATGATCTCCTGAAATCAGAGATTTGCGGGGGCCAGACCAGGGTTCCAGACAATAAAAGTCTTTGCCCTTGACCGTCCAAAACACCAGCGTGCTGTAGTGGTCAGAGTAGGAGAGGCTGAGCTGAAGGTTACGGGCCGGATCGGTGACGGTGGCCGTGGTGGCAGACAGGGGGGCGAGGGCGACATCGATCTCATCCACCCCATAGTCAAAGGTGCCTGCAAAGTCTTGGCTGGTCTGGGTGATGTGGTCAAAAACTTGATTGGCCGGGATCCCCAGCTGGAGTTGGGACTTATCCTGTACGGCAAAGTAGGGGTGCAGCCCCGTCATGAAGGGCATGATCTCGTTGCTAAGATTGCTGTAGGTCTGGCGCAAGATCAGAGTGGATCCCCGCAGGATGTAAGTAAATTGCACATTGAAATAGAAGGGATAGCTCTGAAGGGTCTCCTCGCTGCTGCCCAATTCCACCGTGAGAGAGACTTCCGCCTCAGATCCAACTAAGGTGCCATCCGCAGGGCTTTGATCCACCACCGTCCACGGCAGGTTGCGGGCAAAGCCATGTTGCTTGAGCGTGTACGACTGGCCATTCAGGCTATAGCGGTCATCGGGCACATTGCCGCAGATGGGAAACAAAATCGGGATCCGCCCCGAACGGTCAGAGTGGGATCCTGAAATCGCTGTTCATCCAGATAAAAGATCTCGCTCCCTTGCCAAGTCCAACGGGTGACGATGCCGCCCCGTTCGGGCACGATTTCGACTCTGGATTGCTCAGTGCTCAAGACATAGGTGAGATAGGGATCCGAGTGGGTGGTGATGGAGGCCATAACGGAGGAAGGGGAGACTACCCCTCAAGTGTCCAACAGTTTGCCACCGGGATCTGGACAGGTTTGAAGATTATCGGTGTCAATCCCAGTCAATCCCACCCAGTCTTTCAAGATAGTTTTTCAAGATCGGGTCTGGAGCTGTTCAACAAAACGGGGATGTTCTGGCGTTTGGATCCCCTGCTGGACTGCGGCTAAGACTTGGCCCATGTCGCCCTTGATCATGGCTTGCTCATTGAGCCAGAGGCCGGGGAAAACCTGACTTTTCAGGATCCCTTGCTGAGCGGGGAGCAAGCGTTGATAGTCACCCTCTTGCAGATAAAACCAGAGGATCTGTTGCTCATACACCTGCCAGACCAGATACTCTTGGATGCCATTGCGGCGATAAGCCCGCCATTTATCTCGCAGATCGATGCTGGCACTGCTAGCGGCAATTTCCACCACCAGTTCTGGCGCGCCATGCAGATAATCGTCATCGGTGATGGTCGAGGATCCCTGCTCGATTCTGAGGATGATGTCGGGTTGAGGCTCATTGTCATCATCCAAGCGAACGGTGGGGTTGTCGCCTCCCATCACCCCAGGGGTTGCTGCTTGGTATGCCGCCAGCCAACCAATCATGAGAAAGTGTGGCTGGGCATGGGCTTGAAAGCGTAAGGGGGATCCCATGTAAACCACTCCTTCGATCAGTTCGGCCTTTTTGATTTGGGGCATGGCCTGATAGCGACGCTCAAACTCCAGCCGCGTCAGTCGATCCCCATTTTCTAGCGGCGGTAGAGGATGGGTGGATTTAGAGACGAGGGGATCCTTGAGTTGCATCGCCAAATCCTCAAAAGGATAGGAAGGATAGGTCTGTGCCCATCATAGATCCGCTGCTACGGGAGAGCCTGGGATCCCTTTTACCCCTTGCTAGCAGGCTCCACTCCAGCACTGATTGAGCCAGGATTCGGGGTTAGGATAGAAGTCATCTTTTAGTGCATCCCACTGCCCATGACCGCGACTGCTGTTGCCAAAGCGACCGTCACCGCCTACGAAGCTGTGATTGGGTTGGAAACTCACTGCCAACTAAGCACCCAGACCAAGCTGTTTTCGGCCAGCTCAGCCGCCTTTGGAGCGGATCCCAATACTCATATCGACCCGATCTGCGTGGGGTTGCCGGGGACGTTGCCGGTGTTGAATGCCCAGGTGCTAGAGTACGCGGTCAAGCTGGGCCTGTCCCTCAATTGCACCATTGCCAAGTACAGCAAGTTTGATCGCAAGCAGTATTTCTATCCTGATCTGCCCAAAAATTATCAGATCACCCAGTACGACCTGCCCATTGCCGAGCATGGTTGGCTCCAGATCGATTACGAAAATGACGAGGGCGAGCTGGTGACCAAGCGGATTGGGGTCACTCGGATGCACATGGAGGAGGACGCGGGCAAGCTGGTTCACGCTGGTAGCGACCGACTGGCGGGATCCACCCATTCGCTGGTGGACTACAACCGGGCTGGGGTGCCGCTGGTGGAGATCGTCTCCGAGCCGGATCTGCGCTCTGGGCGGGAGGCGGCAGAATATGCCCAAGAACTCCAGCGCATCGTCCGCTATCTGGGGGTCAGCGATGGCAACATGCAGGAGGGATCCCTGCGTTGTGATGTCAACATCTCCATTCGTCCGGTGGGACAGGCGCAGTTTGGCACCAAGGTGGAGATCAAAAACATGAACTCCTTCAATGCCATTCAGCGGGCCATCGACTACGAGATCAAGCGCCAGACCAAGGCATTGGAGTCGGGGGAAGCCCTGGTGCAGGAGACTCGCCTCTGGGATGAAAATACCCAGCGCACCACCTCTATGCGAAAAAAAGAGGGATCCAGCGATTACCGCTACTTCCCAGAGCCGGATCTGTTGCCGGTGCGATTGTCTCCAGAGCAGATTGAAGAGTGGAAGGCCACCTTGCCAGATCTCCCTGCTGTCAAGCGATCTCAGTATCGGGATCAGCACGGCTTGTCGGCCTATGATGCCAGCTACCTGAGCGATGACAAGGCCACCGCCACCTATTTTGAAGCCGTGTTGCAGGCGGGCGCAGAGGCCAAAGCTGCTGCTAATTGGATTATGAGTGATGTGGCCAGCTATCTCAACACCGCCAAGGTGGCCATCAGCGAGATTGCCCTCCAGCCACAGACGTTGGCCGAGCTGATCACCCTGATCGACGACGGCACCATCAGCGGCAAGATCGCCAAGGAGATTCTGCCCGAACTCTTGGCAAAGGGCGGCTCGGCTCGGGAGCTGGTGGAAGCCAAGGGATTGACCCAGATCTCCGATACGGGGGAACTGGAGGCGATGATCGACGAGGTGATCCAATCCAGTCCCGCCCAATTCGAGCAGTACAAAGCTGGCAAAACCAAGCTCTTGGGCTACTTTGTCGGCCAACTGATGAAAAAAACTCAAGGCCGTGCGGATCCCCAGTTAGCCAACGAATTGCTCAAACAAAAACTGGATAGTTGATTTTGCTAGACGAGATTAAGTTCAAGATCAATCTTTTGGCAAGGTGACACCATGTCAGGTCAGACTATCAGTTCGCTGAAAGCCCTTTTTCAAAGCAGATTAGCTACCCTTGAGCATCTCTTGAAAACAGCTCAGGCCCATTTTGGGGAGGGTGAGGGGTTCTTGGAGCAGCGCATTGCGGCTGATATGTATCCGTTGTCCACCCAAATCGCTTTCACCTGCAATCAACCCCGTAACTTTGGGCTCTGGTGTGAGGGCAAGCCTGCCGACAATCTGGATCGAGAGGTGACTTTGGAGCAGGCCTACGTCCACATCGCCAATACCAAGGCACTGCTTGAGGGCATTCAAGCCGAAGATACCAAGTTATCGGAATTGACCCGGATCGAGTTAGGCCCCAACCTCTCATTAGAAATGTCTGGCAGCGACTATGTGAACGAGTTTCTGCTGCCCAACTTCTACTTTCATCTGGTCACGTCATACAACATTCTTCGGATGGCTGGGGTTCCCATTGGCAAAAAGGATTACATGTTGAACTTGGCCCCGTTCATCCGGCAGGCATGAGGCACTACGTTTGGGATCCCGATTGGTTCCATCGTCATGAACTAACCGATAAGGGATTTACAGCCCTTCCCTAAAATACCAAACACGGCTGAGGAGGTAGAATTCGGACGAAGAGATGGCATTTGCTCATGACCTGCTATTCACCTGACCTTCGTCACAAGGTTGTCAAAATCTATCAGCAAGG
>JAAUUM010000082.1 GCA_012031565.1 Synechococcaceae cyanobacterium SM2_3_2 | reverse complement strand
TAGATCCCAGAGTTGGGGATTTGATGTGCAGGATTAGGACCGCTGGTGAAAGTGAGGCGATACATCATGACTGTTTCACCTGTGCTTTCTTGATGCGGATGATGGCTTGCAGGAGTTCCTTGCGGGTGGAGGGAGTCGGGATTGGGGATCCCAAGATCAGCTGCGGTCTGTCTCAGTTGGGCGAGGGTAGGCCAGAAGATTCTTGCCATTGTTGGGATAGAACTCGTCGCCCTGGGCGGGAGCCTGCCTATTTGATGCGGATGGAGGATCCCCGTTCTCCCAAGTGGGCAAAAGGTAGCTCTTGGCCTTGCTCTAATGCCTCGCGGATTGCTTCCTTGTCGGGCTTCACGGTCAGCTCTGTTTGGGTGTAGTCCTCTGGCAGATCGGATGTCTCAGCGGTGATGACCAAAGGAGCTTTGCCACCATTTTTGGCCAGTGTGACTTTGTAGCGGTCGGTTTCTAGAGTTTTGATACCGTGGCCCACGAAGTAGGTGTGGAGTTTGCCTTTCAGCCAGTCGGCTTGGTTTTGGTCTATGTCAGCTCTGCTTTTCAACCGTTGGGCTTCATCTCGTCTCCATTGGGCACGGGCATTGAGTTTGTTGATGATGTGGCAGTAGGCTTCAATTTTGGTTTCTCGCAGGTAGGTGAAGCTGTCCAGGAGTTTTTCGGCCTGCTCATACTCTTCAGCTTCTAGGAGTTCTAGGATTTGAATTTCGAGATGATCCAGTTGTTCGAGGGTGAGACTCATGGGGATCCTCTGGTGGATAGATTTGTTGTAGTGGCATGGGGCGCATGAGGAAAGGATCCCCTGGGGAGAGGATCCCTGGTCGATGACTCAGACTGCGGTGGCTTCCCGTACTTCCGTTAGGCGTGTTGCCTCTGCTTTGCTGGTTAAGAAGCGGACATTTTCGGCCTTGACATAGGTTTTCCAGCGTAGTTGTCCCTCGTAGTCGTAGGACTCAATGTGGATGGATCCCTGGACTGCAACTTGGTGGCCCATGCGGGTAAATTCGCTGATGATGTCTCCTAGTTTCCCCCACGCTTGGCAATGAAAGAAATCGGTTTGGGGTTGGTTTTCACGGGGTTTGGGGCGGTCTACGGCAATACGGAAATGGGTGACGTTGGCACCGGATGCAAAGTAGCGACTCTCAGGATTTGCGGTCAGATGACCAATTAAGATGACTTGATTCATGGATAGCTCCAGATACTGCATCCTGCACAGCGTCTATTGATACGTTGTCATCCTGTTTTCTTGAATCACTTTTTTCTTTTGTGGATATCGGGCTGTCTGAGAGTATTTGCCATCTGACGCATTACCTTGGGATTGCCCTGATGTTGGGCATGTAATGCCTCCCAATGAGCAGGCGGATGGATTCCACATTGCTGAAAGTAAGTGTGCCAATCGGTAAGAGTCAGTCCTGCCAGGTGATAAATCTTGGTGGTGACCGTGGACTCCTCAATGACCTGCTGGCTGGTGAGCAGCGACAAGGACAGATTGCGGGGATGGGAGAGGACTTTCAGCCAGTCCAGCCAGTGGGGATCCTGGATTTGACCAGTGGGGGTAAGAGCCTTGTCAAACCCATCGACCAGAATGCTGATGGACTGGGTGTTGAGCAGATGCCGCCATTGGTCAAGCAATAGAGTCCAGTGTGTCGAGGGCTGGAGCTGGAACGCCATGAGGTGTGAGCTGAGCCAATCCTGAAGGGGAAACGAGAGGGTGGGATCTTGGCTGAAAACCATCTCCAGAGCATGAGCGGGGCTGACAAGGGTGAGCACCTGGCGGGCTAAAGAAGATTTGCCTTGTCCAGACGGGCCATAGAGCAGGATGAGGCGGTCTCCTTGGTGGTAGCGGGTTAGGAGGCTGTCGATATCAGCGGTGCGGCCCAACAGTTTTGATACTGCTGGGGGAATGGTTCCCAGGGGTTGACCCTTTGGCCAGCTTTGGTGAAAGTAGGCGATGCTCTCTTCGCTGATGGGGGTGCGGGGGAGGATGAGGGTGAAGTGCCAGGTGATAGGACGGGTGGTGAGGGGATGGCGTTTGAGGATGCCAATATCTTGAAGACGACTGAGGGCTTCTTGGATCTCGGCGCGGCCCAGTTTGCCAGGGCGGATGATGGCACGGCACTTTTCCGAAACGGGATCCTGTTGCACCCACTGGTTGAGGGCATCGAGGGTGGTTTTGACCTCCAGTTTGTTGTGACGCTCCGATTGGCTGGCCCAGAAAGCTGGATAGACATTCAAGTCGGCGGCTTGGGGATCCCGGTGAAGCTGCGTGTGGAAGGTGCGGAGGAAGTGGCGCAGCAGACATTCGGCTCGGTCACGGACAGTAGGGCCAAAGCTGACTCGCGGCATGACTTTCCCTCAATAGTGCCGACTGGGATGAGCTGTTTCCCCGGCTGGGATCCCTATTCTAGTTAGGTTTCAGCGGCTAGAGGCAGGATTGGCGCTGGGGAAGAGGGGAACGGGATGATGCAAGTGTTGATGAGGGAGAGCAGAGATGAACGGTTCAAAAGATGTCCAGCTTTGTCTGTTTGATGTGGAGATGTTCTCGGTGGTGAAGCCGCAGGAGGTAGAGCAAATGCCAGCTCCGGTTGAGACCGAAAGCAAACCAGAAGCTGTGTTGGTTCTGCTGTTGCCTTTTTCCAATGTTGCGTGAGGGAGACACAACACCATGCCTGACGATATGACCTTTGAAACCCAGCTGGCTCAAAACCTTGCAGCCCTTGGAAAAGACCTGTGGCAGTGTATCGCAGCGTTGGATGTGGGGATCTATGCTGCTCAAGACCCCGATGCGTTGGATTCACTACGGGTGCTGCTTGTTCAACAATTTACGCTTTTACTCAAGGCACACAATGCACTGGGGGATCTTCATGAGTCGGTGCGACTTCATGATCCAGCCACTCTAGCCATGCTGGATACCCTTTTAGACGAATCTCCTCAATCTGAAAACTGACCGTTACTGTAAACACCCCCCTGGAGAACTTTATGAACCTGAGTGAACGATTTGACCAAGCCTTACTCTATGCGGCTGATCTCCACCGCCCCCAAATTCGCAAGGGATCCGGGATCCCTTACATGAATCACCTGTTAGGGGTATGCAGTATGGCCTTGGGCTATGGGGCAGATGAGGAGATGGCAATGGCGGCCTTGCTGCATGATGCGCTGGAGGATGGGCCGGAGAATATCAAACGTCCCCGTGTCCAAATTGAACAGGAGATTCAAGAGAAGTTTGGGCCACGGGTTTTGGAGGTAGTGCGAGCTTGTACGGATACGGAGGTGGATACCTCGATGGGGGGAGAGAAGGAGGAGTGGCAGGTGCGTAAGGCCCGCTATATCGACCACATGGAGAGTGCGACGGATAAGGGCTATTTGCTGGTGACCTGTTGTGACAAGCTGCATAATCTGCGCTCCATTTGGCAGGACAGAGAAGTGGTGCAGGAGGCCATCTGGGAGCGGTTTACGGGCAAGAAAGAGGGATCCCTGTGGTACTACCGAGAGTTGGGGCGGGTGATGGGGATCCATGCTGAGGCGGGACGGATCCCGGTGGTTTTGGTAACGGAGTATGAGGGTTTGCTTGAGCGGATGTGATGAAGGCTGAGATCTTGTGATCGAAATGAACTTAAATCGATTTTGCTTTGAGGATTCTTAGACTTATCTCTCCCGCTCTGGGAGACGACCTGGGGTGAAAGTAGATCTCACCCATGAATGAGGATCATTATAGTGTTAATGATGATTCTTTGTTCTGATGATTTCACGAGCAATTTTTCTTTCGTGACTGGTTTGCCATAAACGTGTGGCAGAGGGTAAATATGGAAGATTTGTAATGATAATCTCCCGTACAGACTTACTTCCCGCCCCAGATGATGTGCTGTAAAGTAGCTCAACGCAGCTTTGATGGTGGTGCTCGTAGAGTTCTAAGACATAGGAGTCAACATCGTAGCTGAGTAGCCATTTGTCTTTCATCTGACTGGTATAGTTGCATAGATCTTGGTGGTCTTGTCTGCGAAACCAGTATGTGTAGAGCTGATCCGCTTTATTGATAAACGGTGGATCCAGATAGTAGAAAATATCTCTTGGGAGAGACTCACGAGATTGCATGGAGGTAATGAGCTGGAGTCCTTTTTTCCAGTGAATATTCCACACAAAAAGAACGCGATCTCTAAGTGACTGAGCTTGGAGAATGCGTTTGATAAGAGTTTGCCGGGGAAACCGACAGTCTATTGGGTAAGCAGAGAGTTGAGATTTACCACCAATAGGACCGACCTTTGGGGTCATAATGCCTGAAAAACTGGTGCGGTTCAGAAAGAGACAAGCGAGAGCACGTTCTTTTAGATCAGTAGGTATAGTTTTCTTATAGATTTTCCATTGCTCAAGGGTGACGGGTATGGTTGCAACTTGGTCGATCAGCCACTGGGCATCTTTGGAGAAGACCACCTTCCAGAAGGCAGCGACTAAGGGATCCCGTTCGATAAGACCTATCCCCTCGACGAGGCCTTCCTGTAGGAGCTGAAGTGCGACACTTGCTCCACCTGCGAAGGGTTCAACAAAGAGTCTTGGCTGTAGGTGGTTCAGTTGAAGGGTCTGCATGATGTAACTAGCTAGCCGTCGCTTTGAGCCTGGGTAGCGGAGGGGACTGAGGATCGAGACCGATTTGCGGCTGAGAACCTTATTGGTAGGCAGTTCAGAGTCAAAGGGCATGGAGAAGGAGATGCTAGTGAACTGGGACTGGGTACTGAGCTATTTTGACGGAGATCGAGCTTGAGAACAGAGGTTAATAGAACTTTGTACTATTTTGGGGTGACGATTCAAGTGTGATGACGCAAAATTAACAGGAGGCAGAGAAGCTGTCCGTGGTGCTGTGGGGAGAGCTGTTGCCCTCAGAGGCTCTCTGAGCTTTCGATTGAAGGAACCTAAGGGACTGTCATGCCAAATGTTATTAGTCAAATTATCGATCAAAATGCAAGTGACTCAATGTTGGTTAAGCTACTGGGACGTGCTGATGAGGCTGGGGGCTATACACAGTCATTTGTGGGATATGTGTATGGGATGCGGTTTGAAGATGTAGTTGTCTTGACCAATGATGACTGGAAGCACCATGTTAACGGGATCCCCCATAACTCGTTCTTGGTGGCGGCAGGGTTCAATCCGACTAAGTTCTCAGAGGCGAGAGAGATTGATCAAGAGGTTCTGTTGCTGAGGGTGCTGGAACCGGTGGGGTTGCCTCAGGATAGTGATTTTGTGCGGACTCGGATTGAGCAGCATCAACGGCGGACAGGGGCAGAGCAGATGCCAGGGGATGTCCATGATGGGATGGATCCGGTGACGGCGGCCGAGCTGCAAGCTGGGGGGCTGCGTTGTAGCGTCTTGGGAACATTCTTTGTGGAAGATGGGGAGCTACGACTGGGGAGTGATATTGAGAACTTCATGACCCTTTCTAGGCTGCGTGCGTACAAGCCTCGTGAAGCAGCGTTGGAGATGATTGTGAATCATGCCAATCCAGAGGTGAAGAAGAAAGCTGAGGAGGAGGCTCTTAAGGCGGGTTTCAGTGCAGCTCCTTCTCCAATTGAGATTGGGACAGTGCGGTATACGTCAACAGCTCGGTTACACCGAGGGAAGGGTGAACCACTGGTGAAGGTCAGGATCCAGCCGAGTGACTTTTTGGGGCGGCGGACGGCAGTACTGGGGATGACCCGGACAGGGAAGTCGAACACTGTGAAGACGATGGTGTCGGCGGTGGCGGTGGCCGCGATGAAGGATGGGATCAAAGTTGGGCAGCTGATCTTTGACGTGAACGGAGAGTATGCGAATGCAAACCATCAGGATGATGGCAGCTCGATAGCAGACGTTTTCAAAGGCACTATTTGCTACAGAGCCATTGACACTCCGGGCCAGCCACATTTTCGAGATCTGAGAATTAATTTTTATGACCAGTCAGCCATTGCACTTAATCTATTAGATCAGTTGTCAAAGCAAACTCGAGGTAATGCGCAAGATATAACAACTTTCTTGACAAGCTCAATAGAAGAGCCTGATCCTTCTGAACAAAGTGAGTACAAGAGATGGAAGGTTAGACTTGCTGCTTTTCACTGCATTTTATACAAGGCAGGATATGTAGCTCCAAGCAATTTTCAAGTTAATTTCCCAGTAAATACAGGTATTATTCAGTCAGTGTCCTCAAACCTAAGCCAAAATTTTCCTCAACCTCTATCAACAAAGAGCAGCCACAAATACTATCAACTTAACCTTGATAAGGCAACAGAATGGTTCCTTGCTGCTAGATCACTTAATAGAGATAATCAACTTTTGTCATCAAGTGGGAACCCTTGGATTGATAGTACGCTCGAAGCTTATCTAAATGTTTTGGCCAATGAAAGCTCAGGAGGAACATATATAAGAGGGTATAGGCAGATTCAGGAGTATGTAGATTATCATTCCAGAAATCGGCAAGGAGATGTTGTGAAAGAGATATTGGATCACTTATATGATGGCAAAATTGTGATCCTAGATCTTTCTGCGGGGCCAGTATCTATTCGCAAAACCTTGTCTGACAAGGTTGCTATATCTGTATTTGAGGAACAGTTTAGGGTTCTAAATCAGGGGGAACAACCTATGAATGTTGTTCTATACGTTGAGGAAGCTCACAACTTGATTGGAAAGAAAGCTGAGCTGACCGATACTTGACCTCGGATTGCAAAGGAGGGGGCAAAGGCCCGGATTGCATTTATCTATGCTACTCAAGAGCCTTCTTCGGTACATCCTAATATCTTGGCAAATACAGAGAATTGGTTTGTAACTCATCTGAATAATGATGATGAGTTGAGGACGTTGGCGAAGTTTTATGATTTCGGAGATTTTGTGCGGTCGCTGAAGTCAGCTCAAGATGTAGGCTTCGCTAGGATTAAAACTTTATCTGCGCCATTTGTGATCCCAACTCAGATCAAACGGTTTACACCTGAAGAGATCAAAGCTGAGATTGCTCAGATTCAGGTGGATCAAGATCAGCAGGGGGGGATGTAGAAATGCCGTATGGTCGTGAGACAGCGGGGAAGGGGGGACATTCGGACTTTGTTCGTAATCCTGATGTGCAAGCCTTCTTGGGGGAGTGTGAGTATATGCGGGAGCCGTCAGAGCAGGAAGCGGCAGAGATGGTTAAGGACTTTGTGGCTGCGCCGAAGGGGGATCCTCCGCAGTTGCCCAAGTTTGTGGTGGCCTCAGATGGGAGTAAGAGTGATGAGCCGATTAGTGAGAAGTTGCCGAGTACACAAATTGGATTTGTGAAGGTGAGCCATGTGCTGATCCTAATGGATAAGTATAAAGAGCTGATCGATCCGCAGTCTCGGTTTGTGGATCCGTTCAAGGTGGCAGAGTTACACCGGAGTGCTAATCCCATTACTTTTGTATTGCCGGGAAGCAATATCAAGTACAAGGGGGCAACTTCAGTTAAGGATGGATTTCGGAGGGCTGTGTTTGATCAGCTTTCGACTAACCGTAGAGATAGTGCTAATCGATTTGTGCTGGCTGAAGCTTTAGTGGAGTTGAGTAGTGGGCCAATCCAGTTGGAGAAATGTCCTTCCTGTGGTGGTCAAGTTTTAGATTTGGCTTTTACCAAGACTAATTTAACTCATGAGTGTTTGTACTGCGAGACGACGATCTATGTGACGGATTGGCTGCGTCTACACGAGGGGATTAGTGACTTTGGGGATAACCGAGGAGCGATGACCCGAATGATGAATGCGGTTGAACATCTATTGATGGCAGCTTTGATTCAAGAGCTGTGGAACAAAGATTTAGAGGCGTTGAGTCATACTGCTTTTGTGATTGATGGGCCATTGGCCTTATTTGGAGAACCGGCAAAGCTACATGCCCGGATAATGGATTTGATATTTAGGGTGAATCAGGCTTTGATTAAGGCGAAAAAAGAGCCTCTTTTGGTAATTGGCTTACAGAAGTCTGGGGCGGTGATGGATCATGCGCTGTTGTTGAATCGTTTTCTGCCTAAGGGAGTGTATCGAGTAGTGGATGATGATTATCGCTATTCTTTTATTACTGGGAGTGATAACCCGGCAGAGAACTTTGGCAGTGAGACTTATTATGGGCAAGACTTTTTGTTTAAGACGGAGAGGGGAAGAGTGTTTAACTTTGCGTTACCTTACCCTTTTCGAGATAAGCAGCATAAGGCTCAGTTTGCAAGTGAGAAGGTGGAGCCACAACGCTATGGATCTTTGATTGAAAGGGCGTGTGACTTTATTCGGCATTTCGAGTTGGATCTCTATGACAATGCGATTGTGCCTGTGGCTTTGGCCCATCGACACGCTTCGATTAGTTTGGTTCCAGGTGGAAAAGTGCTGGATATGTTGGTGAAGGTGGGGTTGAGTGGGTAGTAGTTTAGCTTAGGGACTTTTCTTTTAGTCGATCATCTATCAGGTGGGGTAGTGGAATGGTGGCGGTGAATGGGCCAGGGGTTATCTTTTCGAGTCAGGCAAACCGGAGTCAAGAAGAGGCAATTCACAGTTCGGATGGGCCACTGCTGATCATTGCTGGGCCAGGGTCTGGGAAGACATTTACATTGGTGGAACGGGTAGTTTATTTGATTACCCAGAAGGGAGCGTTGCCTGAGCATTTGATGGTGGTAACGTTTACGGATAAGGCAGCACAGGAGTTGAGGACACGGATCTCAAATCGGTTGTTGGAGGTGGGGATCCGATTCAATTTGAATGAGATGTATCTGGGGACGTTCCACTCGATTTGTTTGCGGTGGTTGGATGATTATCGGGAGTTTACGCGGTTGAAGCGGAACTTCATGATGATGGATCAGTTTGATCAGCAGTATTTTGTGTATTCAAGATTGAGGGAATATGAAGCCGTTGATGGGATTGAGCTAATTTTGGAGGGGAATCGTAAGCGGTGGGATCGATGTCAGGGTTTGGTGAAGTGGCTGAATGTGGTGAGTGAGGAGGCGTTGGATCTGGGGGTGCTGATTGGGGCAGAGGAAGAGCAGGTGCAGGTGTTAGGAGCTTGCTTTGAGCTTTATCAGCAACAGCTTGAGGAGGCGAATGCGCTTGATTTTTCGACGATACAGTACGAGGCATTGCGCCTGCTGAGGGATCATCCGACAGTGTTGAAGCAGCTACAAGAGCGTATCCAGTACGTGATGGTGGATGAATATCAGGATACGAACACGATTCAGGAATTGTTGTTGAAAGAGGTGGCTGGGACGGAGCCTAACTTGTGTGTTGTGGGGGATGACGATCAGGGGTTATATCGGTTTCGGGGGCGACGATTCGGAATATCTTGGAGTTCAAGGATCAGTTCTCGTCTGGGGCTTGTAAGGATGTGACCCTTTCGGTGAACTATCGGTCACATAAGGGGATCATTGATTTCTACAACGCTTGGATGGAGGGGTATGGCTGGGACGTGGAAGGGCAACGGTTTCGGTTTGAGAAGACGATTGAGCCTCCGGTGGGGAAGTCTTTTCTGGATATGCCTGGGGTGGTTAAGGTTTCGGCTTTAGGAGGAGAAGAAGCATGGCATCAGGAGGTCTTTGAGTTTTTGATGGCGTTGCGAGAACAGGGGCAACTGACAGACTGGAACCAGGTGGCATTTTTGTTTCGGTCGGTGCGGAATGAGAAGGTGGTGGCGCTGGCTCGGTATTTGGAGGATCAGGGAATTGGGGTCTATTCGCCGCGCTCGAATCAGTTTTTTGACCGTGAGGAAGTGCGGCTGATGATTGGGGCATTGGTGTTTCTTTTTCCCCAGTTTCCGCAGGTCAGAAAGTGGAGCGACGATGCACATTTGAACATTTGGGATTATTTTGATCGGGACTGCTTTGCCCTATTTGCTGGGGAGATGAGGAAGTCAGAGAATCAGGATCTGCTTAAGTGGGCTAGGGGGGTGGCCAAGCGGCATATGAACCTGGTGGCTAATGCCGATTATGCCTTTACGGGATTATTTTATCAGTTGCTGAGTTTCCCGCTGTTTAGCCGCTATCTGGATGAGGCTTTCTTGGCGGGTGGGGTTCAGGATACTCGTCCGATGAGAAATCTGGCAAAGTTGTCTCAGCTTTTGGGGAAGTTTGAGTATCTTTACCGGATTGATGTGTTGAATCCTAAGTATTTAGAGAAGAATATTCGGGACTTTTTCAATCAGTTTCTTCGGTTTTTGATGGAGGGGGGGATTGATGAATATGAGGATGATTCGGAATATGCTCCGAGTGGTTGTGTGTCTTTTTTGACAATTCACCAGTCAAAGGGGCTGGAGTTTCCGGTGGTGGTGGTGGGATCTTTGGGGTCAACGCCACGTACCCAGACATCACCCCTTCAGGAGGTATTGGAACAGAAGTACCTGAGCAAGCCACCCTTCGAGCCGACCAGTCATATCAAGTATTTTGATTTTTGGCGGTTATTCTATACGGCTTTCTCGCGTGCTCAGAACTTGTTGGTGCTGACTTGTGCTGAGCAGAAGACGAAACGGGGCAAATGGAAGGTGCCATCGGCTTATTTTGCTGAATACTATGACGGGATCCCTAGTTGGCGGGATCCGGCGTTGCGGATGGAGGACTTGGAGCTGGCTCAGGTGAAGGAGGTGAATCTCAAGCGGGAGTATTCCTTTACGTCCCACCTGGTGTTGTTTGAGAACTGTGCGGAACAGTATCGCTTCTTTCGGGAGCTGGAGTTTGCTCCGAGTCGGACTAATGCGATTTTGTTTGGAACATTGGTGCATCAGACGATTGAGGATATTCACAAGACGGTGCTGCGGGGGGAGGAAGGACGGCTATCGGAGCAGGAGATTGGGCAGTGGTTTGATACGAACTATGCCTATTTGACGAAACGAGAGCGGGTGTACCTGGATCCGATGCGGCGGCAGGCTGCTCTTGAACATGTGCTGCGTTACTTCAGGCGGCATGAGGGGGATTGGAGTCGGGTGCGGGCGGCAGAGGTGGATGTGTCGCTGGTGAAGGATGAGTACATTCTTAGTGGCAGTATTGACCTAGTTCAGGGAGAGGGGGAGACGGTGGAGATTGTGGACTTTAAGTCTGAGAAGAAGCCTGATGTGAATGACCTCAAGGATCGGGAGGTATTGCAACGCTATCGGCGACAGCTTGAGGTGTATGCCCATATTGTGGAGGAACGGACGGGGCTAGCGGTGAGTAGGCTTCATCTCTATTACACCAGCGAGAAAGGTGGGAACCCCTACATCAGTTTTGGGGTGGATCGGGGATCGGTGGAGGAGACGATCCAGACCTTTGATCAGGTGGTGGGGAGGATTGAGCAGAAGGATTTTCGGATCCCGGCGCGGCCGACGAAACTTTGTGGTGAGTGTGACTTGAAGCATTACTGCGATGCTAAGAATTGGGCGTTTTTGGAGGGGGCTTGAGGAGTTTGAGGAGGGCGGTCTGGTTCTTCCAGATTTTGACGGTGCGGTTGCGGTAGATTTTGGCGATGAAGGGCGCGGGGTTGCCCTGGCTGAGCTTGGCGATCTTGGGTAGGACAGCGACGAAAAGGGTGATCATCTCTTGGCGGGTGCTGTTGCCGGAGACAAGGGTGAAGACTTTGACAGTATGGGCAGCGATGGCTTGGAGTTCGAGCGGGTTGCGTCCGACGTTTTGATCTTTGGTGAGGACGATCCAGCCGTTTTGTCCGACAGTGGAGAGCCAAAGGGTGTCGGGTGCGTCTTGGGGGAAGTGGTCGCTATGGTGTTCGACCTGGGCACCGGTGTCACTCAGGGCACTCGCGACAGATTTGCCAAGGCACCAATCGATAAAGAAAATGGGCTGGGGTGGATCGGTCACGCGGCTCGGTTTTGGGACTCGAATTGGATGGCGGTCAGGATCTCTGGCTCGGTACAGTCGTACTCCTGGGCGATGGTTTCGAGGGAGTCTCCGGCGTTGTAGAGGTCGGCAATGATGTAGGTCGGGATCCCGGTGCGGGCGAGGATGGGGCGGCCAAAGCGGATGGCAGGGTCGATATAGATGAGCTTATCGGTGGCGGGGTCTGGGATGACGCTGGTGGGGAAGAAACGGTTGGCAAGGCCATCGGGATCCCATTCGATGCGGGTGAGCAGTTGGTGGAATACCTGTTTCATGCCCAGCTGACCGAGCCGGGAGACAATGACGAGCTTATCCACCTGCTCGATGAATAGGTCTACGCCGTCAGTTTTGAACCGTTCGGTGGCAAGGGGGTGGTCGGTGTCGAAGGCTTGGCTGACATAATCGAGGGCGGCCCGTACCTTGTCCAGCCGGATCTGGTGCTGCTCCCGGATGATGCGAAGGACGTGGGCTTCGATGAGGTTGGTGAACGAAAGTTGTGAGGACTCAGGATCGGGGCGTTGGAGCAGGGGGGCGAAGTTTTTTTGACCGTGCTTGGTGGGGTAGGAACGGCCTTGCAGCCAAGAGCGAAGGGTGGCAACAGGGATATGAAGATATCGAGCCGCATCCGTCAGGGGATAGGCCGGGGTGTTGTAGGGTTTGTCACGAGAGGTCACCATTGCTTTACAAAAGTTTGGATTCTGGCATAAGTCGGCTAGCTTGCCGAGCCTCCCGTAGCATAGGGAGACACTTTGTATTTTGCCCTGAAAAGGTCTATTGAGCGATGCCTGACGAACAGCAACTGGGGATGAACCTGCCCAACACACAGGCTTCCAAAAAGAGCAAAAGGATGAGCTTGAGCCGATTAAGGGCTACCCGATGCTCAACTGGAGAGGCAAACGCCCCTTCACTTCGACTCAGTATTTCCCCGCTCAACTGAAAGAGACCTATGGCCCAGAAGTCAATGGCTGGCAAAACAAAATCTTCTGGGGTGACAACCGCCAGGTGATGAGTCACTTGCTCAAAGAGTTTAGGGGCAAAGTGAATCTGGTTTATATTGATCCGCCGTTCGACTCAAAAGCTGACTACAAAAAGAAAGTAAAGTTTCGGGGGAAAGCAATACACAATAGTGAAAGCGTCTTTGAGGAAAAACAGTATACGGACATATGGACAATGATGAATATCTACAGTTTATATATGAAAGGTTGATCTTTATCAAAGAGCTTTTAGCTGAGAATGGCAGCATATATATACATTGCGATTGGCATAAATCTCATTACATACGTTGTATATGTGACGAGATTTTGGGGCATCTAACTTTGTGAATGAAATTCTCTGGCAAAGAACTAATGCCCATGCTGACAGCCAATTTTATGGTCATGTACATGACAATATCTTCTTCTACGCTAAGTCAAAAGAATCGATAGTTTTTAATAAAATTTACATCCCCTACTCCGATTCATACATTCAGAAGTATTTCAAGAAAGATGATGGAGATGGTAGAGGGCCTTATTGGACTGACAATCTTACGGCTCCTGGCCCGAGACCTGGACTTAACTATAAACTAAAAGGCCATAGTCCCCCTGCTGGAAGGGTATGGCTTACAGTACCTGAAAAATGGAATTACTAGATAAAGATGGTCGAATTTATTGGCCTGAAAAAGGTAGACCCAAACTCAAAAGATATCTGTGGGAACAGAAGGGTTTGCCTTTAACTACCTTATGGAATGATATTCAGGGATTATCTGGACTAGGAGCAGATATTCAAGAGAGAGAAAATTATCCAACCCAAAAGCCGGAAGCATTACTAAAACGCATTATTTTGGCTTCATCGCAACCAGACGATATTGTCTTTGACTGCTTCATGGGCAGTGGCACCACTCAAGCCGTAGCCATGAAACTAGGCCGCCGCTTTATTGGAGCAGACATCAATCTGGGAGCTGTCCAGATCACAACAAAACGCCTGCTCAACGTAGCCCACGAACTCGAAAGCACCCAACAACTCTCCACCGACGAAACAGAGGAAGCCCCCCTCACCCACTACACCGGATTTGAAGTCTACAACGTCAACCACTACGACGTATTCCGAAACCCGATCCAAGCCAAAGACCTCTTAATTGAAGCTCTGGGCATCACGCCCCTAGACCGCACCAACCTCTATGACGGCGAAAAGGATGGTCGGATGGTCAAGATCATGCCCGTCAACCGGATCGCCACTGCCGAAGACCTAAATGAACTGATCCGAGGCTTCGATTACCGAACCTTTGAGCGCCGACAAGCCGCCCACCCCAACCAACCCGTCGAAAAGCTCACCCTCGTCTGCATGGGCCATGACCCGGATCTTGCCGCCACCCTCAAACAAGAAGTCAACCCGTTTTTGATCGATGTAGAAGTGGTAGACATCCTCCGGGACAAGCAAGAGATCCAGTTCCGGCGAGACTCCGAGGCCGAGATCGAGATCGAAAACCGTCATCTGGTGATCAAAGCCTTCTACCCCATGAACCTGCTGCAAAAACTGAGCCTAGAGAAAGCCAACGTCGGCGATTGGAAAGAACTGGTGGAATCGGTCATGGTGGACTGGAACTACGATGGGGCCGTTCTCACCCCCAGCATTACCGATATCCCCCCCGAGATCAGCTCGTCCAAGGCCGCTATCCGATCCCTGAAGAAGCAGGCACCATCCGGGTCAAGATCACCGATTTGCTCTCAGAATCGCTGGAGGTGAATATCCATGCCGAGAACTAGACGCACCACCCAGGCCGTTGATCTCAGCTTCTCCTTCTTTGGGCAACTGCTGGACTTCTACAAGCAAAACCGACGCTCGATCCGCACTCATTACCGGGAGCTGAGCAAAAAGTTTCTGGATTACAACGACCCCTCCAACTCCAACAGCTTCTTGAGGATCCCGCAGTTTGAAGCCTTGGAGATGTATATCTTTTTGAAAGAGTACCTGGGCAACGCCCGGATCCATGAAGTCTTTAGGCAATGGGCCGATAAGACTGGGCCATTTGGTGACCGTACTGCCAGCGAACGAGCCGGACAGATCCAACTGGATGTGCTGCAAGAAATCTCAAGAGCACAATATGAATCTCTCTACAGCAGGATGCAAGGGTCAGCACGGGCTTATCCCAACTACATCTTTGCCCTGACGATGGGAACCGGCAAGACCATCTTGATGGCCACCTGTATCTTCTATGAGTTCATCCTGGCCAATAAATTTCCTAAAGACGAGAAGTATTGCCATAACGCCCTAGTCTTTGCCCCAGACAAGACGGTGCTGCAATCGTTGCGGGAGATTCAGACCTTTGATATGACCCGCGTGGTGCCCCCAGAATATGTCAACTTTTTGAGCACCCACCTCAAGTTTCACTTCTTGGAAGAAAGTGGGGCCGCTCTTTCGGTAATTGACCAATCCCGGTTTAACATCATTAGACCTCTTGCACGAATCAACAAGAGGTTAAGGGCGGCAAGGTTAGCTCGTAGTTATGGATGCCAGCAATGACATTCAACCTCAGTTTCAATCTCTTCCTCCGATTGCGATAGCGACTGCCAATGATCCGCCATACCTTCAAGCGTCGATGCACATGCTCCCCTCTGATGCGCCGAATCGCTAGCTGCTGATTTTCTTGCCTTTGCT
>JAAUUM010000081.1 GCA_012031565.1 Synechococcaceae cyanobacterium SM2_3_2 | reverse complement strand
GATGTTGACGTTTCCCCGCCAGCAGCTCGTCCTTGGGATTAAAAGTTGAGGCAGGCTTGGGAGGAAATCGTCCCCTTAAGGCCAGACTCGATTTATCCCGCCGCAATTTACAGCGGCTAAGGATTTGATTGGCACGAGTAATTTCCCGGTCAATCTTTTCGTACCTGTTCTGTAAGTCCGCAGCGTCAGCCATTTCTCCAGCTCATCTCCCAATTTCATCCCACGATAACCCAGAGAGTCATCCCGAAACCAGAATAACGTCCCAGCAAGGAAATGAGGGGAAACACTTGCGGGGCAAGGATTATAGAGTTTTTCTTTTGATGGGGGTAGCGAGACTTGAACTCGCACGATCTCACGATCAACGGATTTTAAGTCCGCAGCGTCTACCATTCCGCCATACCCCCAAATCGGGATCCCTTATAGTCAACCAGCCTGCCTTATCCAGGAGGCGAGTACAGTATCTGTAAGTCAGACCTTAAAGTCTACTCAGATATGGCCACAAAGGATAGAGGGCACCCTGACCCCATGACTTTTCACCCCCGCCGTAATTGGCAAGACATGACCACCGCCGAATTTGCCGCTCTCGATGCAGAGCGATTAATCGCCATTCTGCCTGTCGCCGCCATTGAGCAACATGGCCCTCATCTGCCCGTCTCAGTCGATGCCACCCTCAACCAAGGGATCCTGGAGCGGGCTTGGCAGATTATGCCCGAGCATCTGCCCGTCACGACTCTTCCGTTATTATCCATTGGCAAAAGTCCTGAGCATCAAGGGTTTCCGGGCACTTTGTCCCTGAGTGCAGAAACCTTAATTCGCCTTTGGACAGAGGTGGGAGAGTCGGTGGCTCGGGTCGGGGTGCGTAAGATGTTGATCTTTAATTCCCACGGTGGTCAGCCTGAGATCATGAATATCGTGGCTCTTGACCTACGGGTGCGGTTGAAGATGTTGGTGGTCAAGCTTAGCTGGTTTGGCCCTGGGATCCCAGCAGGTTTGTTTACCCCCGAGGAAGAAAAACATGGCATTCACGCCGGAGCGATTGAGACCGCCATGATGCTGCACTTGGATCCCGAGCATGTGCAGATAGAAAAAGCAAAGACTTTTGGCTCCAGTCGAGCCGATTATGAGCAAGAGTATCTGTTCTATCGACCGAAAAGTGGCGTGGGGTTTGGCTGGGCCGCCCAAGATCTCCACCCCAGCGGAGCCTGCGGGGATCCCACCACCGCAACAGCTGAGCAGGGGGAAAAGGTTGTTGACCATGCGGCTAGAGTTTTGATTCAGGTTCTGGAGGACATGGATCGCTATCCCCTCGACTTGCTGAGGGATCCCCCACTTCAATAGTTGCTCTTGATCCTAGAGGGATCGGGCAATACTCCTATTGGATCCCATAGTTAAAGTGGGGCGTTTGGCTTCCTTATGATTTAAGTAGACCTGCGGATTGAAGAAGGAGTTACCTGCTTCATGGACTCACTTGGGAGAAAGATCAGGGGCTATGGATCCCTCTGCTGCTCCCAAGAAGGTTAGCTCTAACATCACCCATTTGGGCCTCAACTGAACTCGCTTATCATCAACAACTCAGGATTTTTGCAAAGAAACTATTACAAAGCTGAGCACAGCATAATTTTTTACAACACTTAGGGATCCCTAGTCAATCCTCACCCCAAAGCCCGATAGCTGTCAATTAAACAGCTCTTAGACGTTCAAGCAAGACAGAAAGGAATCAGAAAAAGAAATAAGTCTCCTCACAATTCAGCCTTAGAACTGTCTCTTACAACAAGCTCTAAGGCTGGACATTGGATGATTGAGAAAATTAACTAGGGATCCAAAAAGCTAAAGAGAACCTCTAACCTCTTTGCTTAAAACCATTGCCGAGAAGCAGTCCGCTCCATATCAGCTTGGGCTTGATGCAGAGTCTTGAGGTGGTGATCAGCCATATCGGTTTCATTCATGCTGGGCAGGAGATGGCGGGCTTGTAGGGCCATATGGATCTGCAAATCAGTCACATACCCACAAACACTATTGCCAACAGATTGTTGAGAAGTAGAAAAGGCAAAGGTTGAATCCAGCAAGGCTTTACTCCCAAATCTTGTGCGACTGCTTGTGCGTCTGTGTGTGGTGCAACCCAATGTGGTGCAACCCAGTCAGGCTGCGGGCTTGAAGAACTTTTGATATTGAAACTTTTGATATTGAGTCAGCGGCATGACGCCTCTTGATTCCTTGACACCCTATCACGAGAATCTCGGCGAATCAGGAGTTATCAAGTAACGTTTAACGAAGAGAAACAGAGAGCCTTTACATTTGTACAAGTTTGGTTGATCTTTTGCACTGATTAGTGGCTGTAATGGGTAACAGGAAGCACCTTGTAACCGGCTGCTGCCATACCTTTGAGGATCCTTCATGCTCACACCTGCGGCTCAAGCTCTGATCGATCAGTTGCAGCTCCAGCCCCACCCAGAAGGGGGCTACTTTCGGGAAACCTGGCGGGCCAGTTTGGTATTGTCACCCCAGGCTCTCCCCGATCATGGAGGCCCCCGCGCCGCAGGGACACTGATTTACTACCTTCTGCCAACGGGATCCCGCTCTCGGCCTCATCGGGTGCGTTCTGACGAGCTTTGGCTGTTCCACGCTGGGGATCCCCTCCTATTAACGGTGCGGGCCACCCCAGACATCAGCCCGGATCACGTCTATGGCCTGGGGCAGAAAGGCTGCTATCAGGTGGTGGTGCCCGCTAACCATTGGCAAGACGCTGAACCCCAAGTGGGCAAGGCAGGCTATGCCCTGGTGTCTTGTGTGGTGGTGCCAGGGTTTGATTTTGCAGATTTTGAGATGGTGCCTTCACGGGGGTGACCAGGGATCCCCGTGGATAACACCTGTGGATAACAATTGGGTTAGCTTGGCTTAGCTGTTCTCTTCGGCATAGCCCGCTGCCCGCCAAGCCCGAATCCCCCCATCCATCGAGCGCACATGGCGATAGCCCATCTTTTGCAGATTATCAGCCGCCAGCGCGGAACGATAACCGCCGCCACAATAAACCACAATATCAGCGTCCTTGTCCGGGATCCGGGTCTCAATATCTCGCTCGAGGATCCCTTTGCCCAGATGGATGGCTCCGGCAATATGGCCCCCTGCCCACTCAGAGTCCTCCCGCACATCAACCAGATAAAAGGGATCCCCTTGCTGAAGTTGGGCTTGGATCTCATCAATCGTGCATTCGAGGATACGTTGCTTGGCCTCTTGCACTAGGGCCAAAAAGGCGGGGGAATGATCAGCTACCATAACGGTCAAAGAAGTATAAGGATATACAGTGATCGATCAGGGCAGGCAGGGAAATCTGTGGTCTTGACATCCTACCCAATCCGCCTGACGGCTGTAGCCCAAAGGGGGTTCCTGATTGGAGATTCCCAAGCCCCACGACTTAGGTTTCTGCTTCTTTCCCTTGCAGGTTTTGCTCAACTGCCTTTTAGACTTATGCCTATCAGGTATGTTCGATCTACAGACTATCACCGCCTGTCCAGCGGCCAAAAGGTTGCGGGTAGCATTGATATCTCGGTCATGGACTGTATAGAATTGGCCAGTTTGTGTTTCTTGACCATGTTCTTCACAGCTAGGTCTGCCCAAGCTTGAGTCCGAAGATCCAGAGTTTTTTTTAACCCCAACCGCACGCAGCCCAATCTCCTGCACAGCAAGGATTCCTGCTTGGCAGTGGAGTAAAAGCGGTAGCGGTAAGTTCTTTCAGTCATGCCTTACATTACAGTGCAGCTAATGTGAGGCTATCCCTTGGCTAAAGGGTATTGAATCCGATCGCCAAGCCTCCTATCCCTCCCCACGCCGCTGCGCTGTAGACCGTAGGTCGTTCCTGCGTGGGGTCTCTCGGAGAAAACCCGTGAAGCATGATGTAGAGCCCCATCTCCCCTCCTGGCAGCGAATCGGTGATGCTGTGGCCGCTCTGGAGGATCAGGCGGAACTATGGATTGCCCAATTGGTAGACGGGATCCCCTATGACCCACCGCCGGGGCCAGAGGCAGCAAAGGTGTTGGCCTGGATCGAGCGGGATTTATGGCCCAAGATCCAGCAAACTCCGGCTGAGATCGACAACCTGCTGCATGGTTTAGGGGGCGGTCATGTGCCCAGCGGTTCCTCCGGCGCTCCAACACGAGGGCGGATGGATGTGCTGCCCACCGGACGCAATTTCTACTCGGTCGATATTCGAGGGATCCCCACCCCAACGGCTTGGAAGATCGGATCCCGAGCGGCAGAACAGGTGATCGAACGGTATGTGCAGGAGGAAGGCGAGTATCCCCGCACGTTGGGCCTATCGGTTTGGGGCACCTCCACCATGCGGACGGGTGGCGATGACTGGGCCGAAGCATTGGCGTTATTGGGGGTACGACCTGTGTGGGAGGGATCCTCGTGGCGGGTGGTGGATATCGAGGTGCTGCCAGTAGAGGCATTGGGACGACCTCGGGTGGATGTGACGCTGCGGATCTCTGGTTTTTTTCGAGATGCTTTCCCCAATCTGATCTCGCTGTTTGATCGGGCGGTGCAGGTGGTTGCCGAGCTGCCAGAAGCTGAGGATGACAACCCCCTTCGGGCCAGGGCTGACCATGATTTTAGGATGTGGCGAGCCGAGGGACTTTCTACTGAACAGGCGGCGCAGCGCTCTCGCTTTCGGGTGTTTGGCTCCAAGCCAGGGGCCTATGGCGCGGGATTGCAGGGGCTGATCGAAGCCCAAAATTGGACAAGCGATCAGGATCTGGCGCGGGCCTATCTCAACTGGAGCGGCTATGCCTACACGGGGGATGGCCACGGTCAGTCCGCCCCAGAATCTCTACAACGACAATTGCAGGATCTACAAATCGTCCTGCACAACCAAGACAACCGCGAACACGATCTGCTGGATTCCGATGACTACTATCAATTTCAGGGGGGGTTAATCGCAGCGGTGCGGACATTATCAGGCCGGGATCCCAAGGCTTACTTTGGCGACCACAGCCGACCGGAGCGGCCCCAAGTCCGGGCACTCAGCGAAGAGGTGGATCGAGTCTATCGCTCCCGGGTGATCAATCCCAAGTGGATCCAAGGGGTGATGCGACACGGATACAAGGGATCCTTCGAGATGGCAGCGACGCTGGACTATCTATTTGCCTACGATGTCACCGCCCATTGTGTGGCGGATTTTATGTATGAGGGGGTGGCACGGGCCTATGTTTTGGATCCCGAGGTCCAAGCTTTTGTGGCGGAGCACAATCCTTGGGCTTTGCGAGATATGAGTGAAAGGCTATTGGAGGCCCATCAACGGGGGGCTTGGGCAGGAGCCGATCCGGCCTTGTTGGCCCACTTAGAGGCGATCATGTTGGAGTCCGAGGCAGTGGTGGAGCAGCGGTAACAGACTTTCACCTATCCATTTCCCCCCAACGGTGTCATCGGCCCCGCTGACAGTCTGTGACTGGAGTGGAGACATCTAACGATCGACCACCTCCAGGGTAAAGGTGAGGATATTGGCTGCTAGAATGCTCAAGGCTCCTGCCTCAATACTTTCCACCACACTGATATTGAGATCTTGGGCCGAGATCAGCTCGCGGCTGCGGCGTAGGGTCTCCTGGCGCTGGGGATCCACCACCTCCACTTGGCGCTGATCACCCAGACTGAGGCGATAATAGTTGGGGAAGCTACCTCGGGTGCCATCCAAGGCCAGATTGGTCTCCTCCGGGGCCACATTAGTATCGGCTCTGATCGTCAACAAGCTCACCTGCACATCTCCATTTACAGGGTCAAGTTGCTCCAACTCACTCAGGTCAATTTCTAGAGTGATGGTGTCGCGGTCACGGGTGGTATTGCTAATCCGGACATCATTGAAACCCCGGACAAAATCAGATTCGGGTTCCCCCGGACGCAACAGGGTGGCCTGAAACAGTTCCTCTTCACTAATGGGCTTGACGGTAATCAAATAGTCCCAATCCCTCACATAGGGCACATCATCCGTCCCCAGGGTGACATTGGGATCCGTAAGATTGATTTGCGGGCCATTCTGTCCGCCAGCACTGAGGGCCACCACGTACCAATAATTGGGATTGATAGGCAAGCCCATCGTCATGGTGACATCCAAAAAGGGGCGTGCCCAAGCGGCCATACTCTCCCCCCCCGCCAGCATTGCCGATAACAGCAGGGATCCCGTCAGTCCTTTTTTCAGCACCGTTGGTAGCCAAGACTGTTCTCTATAAAGGGAGTTCCAAAGTTGAGCAATCATCATGACCCTTTCCACCGCTGGACAAGATAATGTGGGCTAAAACAAACCGATGACTAGGGCAACAGCCCACCGGATCCAAAAGATGTGGAGGGGGTATTGAAAATAAAGTCACCCCGCTCCTGGGTCAAACCAACCGGGCGGCTGGGGAATGCCACCAGGATCCCTTCTAACAGCAACAACTCAGCCTGAGGATCGTAGGCAAACCGCAGCTCAAAATCCCGCAGATCTCGCCGCAGTTCTAGCCGTCGGATCCCCTCTTCATCCAGGCCAAACCGCACCCGCCAGTGGTTCTGCCATTGGGTGCCGATGGTGAAGTCGAGATCTAGCCCGTAGGTGGGCAGCTCGCCAGTCTCCGGATCGTAGATGGCCTGAAGGCTATAGGCAAATCCTGGTTCATAACTGCTCAGCCCCGCCCGGAGATTGCGGTCAAAGGTGGTGGTGGTGCGTCCGGTATAGCTGAGGCGAACGGGTCGCAATTCCCCCTCATTCGGGTCATAGCCGGTTTGCAGGCGCACATCAAATAAGCTGGGGCTGGTGTTCCAAGTGAAGCTGGCATTGACCAAATCCCAGCGCTCGGTGGTGTAGTCAAACCCAGTCGAGGTATCAAATCGGAACAGGTTGCGGACATCGGCTGCCAACTCTTCTGTCGTCCGTTCCGCCAGCTCGACCCGATCTTCGGGGGTATCATCGGCAAAAACCAGGGGGATGGGGGTCTCTCCTGGCAAGTCATCCTCAAAGGCAATGAAGCCCGGTGGCACATTGGGCAGATTGGCCCGAGGGGTAAAAGCGCTGAAGTTGGCATTGAGGCGATGGGTCTCCCGCGAAGTGGAGGAAACGCTCTGGAAAGGGACGCTATTGTTACCCTGAAAGACCCGCTGGAACCGCACATCCAGGTTGCTCCAGTCATTGGGATCCACCGTCAGACGGGGATTGAAGGAGATCGTGGATTCTTGGTTTTCAGGGGTGGAATAAAGGGCCTGATAATAGTCAACGGATCCAGGATTGAGGGTGAGCCAATCCATCGGCTGATATTGGTTGAAGCGGAGGCTGGAACGGGCTTCATATTTGTTGAAAAAGTTCAGCCCCCCCTCTTCCGAATTGGGTTGCTGGTTTTGGGTAGAGCTGAGGTTGGTGTTGAAAGAGATGCCTCGACCGAGTTGCAACGAATCTGGAGTGAAGTTGAACTCGAAATTACGACGAGACTCGTTATCCCCATTGGAACTGCTGTAGGCGCGGTAATTGATCTGATAACTACCCAGCCAACCGGGGGGACGGGCTTGGGTGCCCAGGGTGAGACGCGCATCCGCAAAATCCTGTGCCCCCGCCACATTCAGACGCTGGTTGTAGTCGAGGCGAATATCAGAGGTGAGCCAGCGGGCGTCGCCATATTGCTGGCGGTGGTTGAGGGTGACAGGCAGGGAGTAGGTGCCTCGTTCCGGGGATCCCGTCCGGCTGATATTGAGGGTGGTGGTGGACAGATCCGCCTGATAGGTGGTGTTAAGGCGGAAGTCAGCATTGTCGTTGCGTCCGCCGGTGGGGCGATAGGTGTTATCAAAATTGAGCTGAACTTGCCCCCGCAATTGCCCGGGATGGCCGAGAATCGTGGCGGCATAAAAGTCAAAGAAGTGATCGACCCGGAAGCGGTTGGAGAGGCGGTCTTCATCTGCTTCGGTGACGATGTAAAACTGGGCCCGCCCATAGTTGGTGGTGTCGGGGATCGGCAGGATGTAATCATGAACAATCCCCAGCCCTAAGCCTTTGGTCTGGATCGCGTCGATGCGTAGCCCACCAAAGTTGTACTGATCCATGTGGTAGGCCCAGCTGGACTTGACGAAAACGCCTTCTTCCTCACTTTGGCCGGGTAAGACCCATTGATGATCTCGCAGGCTGTACACGAATAGGGGGAAATAGCCCACCTGGGTGCCGCCGCTGACATCGCCAACGGGATCCAGCTCACCTCCGGCAAACACACGGGCATCGTAAATCAAGACTCGATCATCCGGGAAGATCTCCACCCGATCCCCCTGGACATAGTGGGTGACGGGTTCTTCGGGGGAGGTGGTGACGGTGGCGTTTTCAAAGAAGATGCGATCCCCCAGGAGGGCGGTGGTCTCCTCACTGCGGACGTACATAAAGGTGCCCGGTTGTTCTGCCGGGACAATCACCAGCGAACTTTCAAACTGGGCCGTCCGGCTGGGCAAATCAAAATCGAGATTTTGCCCCTGAATCTGGCGGGCCTGTTGTCGCCCAGAACCCACCGGCTGGTTGAGTACAAAGGGGCCATCGCTGCGGAGCCGCCGTTCCTGTTGATAAAACAACAGCCGATCTCCGCTGACGATTGTTCCATCCGCCAATTGGATGCGGGCGTTACCCTCAGCAATCCCCACTTGGCCCTCGGCGTCATAGCTGAGCACATCCCCTTCCACATTCAGTTGGCTGGGATCCAAGGGGCGTTCCAGTTGGGTGCTGACCTCCAATTGCTGACGAAGTTGGGATCCCCTCGGGGTCTGGGGATCAGAAATGGTTTCCGCCTCAGCTGTCGTTTGCATGGAGTCTGTTGATTCACCGACGGGCGTCAGCAGCGGAAACAGCTCTAACAACTGCGGATCATAGAGGGATCCCTGGCGACCCGTGGCAGAGGCTGAGGTAGGATCTAACCCCTCCCGAATGAATTCAAAGTCCGCCAAGTCGGTGGGAAAATCTCCCGTCCGCACGTCTAGCGGCGAAAGGGGCAAGGGATCCAAGAGCGGGTTAATCAGGTCAACGGTGAGGGGAAACAGCCGCAAAAGCTCAGGGCTGTAGGGGCTACTCGCGGGCTGAAGGGGCGGGGGTAGGGGTAGAGTGCCCTCTGCCTGAGCGACAAAGGTGGGCAACGGCTGATTGGGGTCAATCTGATCGAGACCTAAAAGGATCGCCACCCATTCCCGCAAGGCATCTGGTTCGGGCACAGAACCCAACCTGACCGGGGATCCCTGGGCAGTTAACAAAGCTGCTGCGGTGTTTGTGGGCTGACTAACCTGTTGAGAGGCGGCAATCGGGGCTGCTTGGGGCGGGGGGGACTAGGAAGGGATCCCACAGAAGGTAGGGTCTCTCGGGATGGCAGAACCTTCACAGGGTTTTCTGCCTGAGCTGTTAACCCAGCATGAGCTGCTGCTCCTTCTTCCAGCAATCTCTGGATGCGGAGTTGATTGGCAGCTGGGGCTTGCGGTGGCGCAGCGGCAAGACTGACATCATCAACTTGAGGGCCAAGGGATGCCGTCGCCAGGGGAGCGGTAGATGCAATTAGTAGGGTATCTGGCAGTAGGGTATTTGGGGCACTCTCCTGGGCAGCTTCAACCCCAGAGTGAGAAGATTGAGCCCTTTGGTGTTCGGCATGGGCGGCAGCTCCCTCTGCCAGCAGCCGTTGGATCCGCAACTGATTGGGATCGACTGGGTTGGGATCGACTGGGATCTCTGTGGGTAGAGGGGCATCCGGTTGAAAGGCTAGATCGGGGGCGACTTCTAGCTGGGCCAGTGCCTGCTCCAACTGAATAGCCACTTCGGGATCCAGCAGGGTGATCAACAGCGGGAAATGAGCCCACAATTCTGGGGCATAAGGCAATGCGGTCGGAGAGGGATCCTCAAGCGGGGCAGAGGGTTGAGGGGCAACGGGATCCAGCCTGACAGTCGATACAGTTGATGCCGCCACCGATTGTTCGTGGGCAGCGCGACCTTCCGCCAACAATCGTTCCAGCCGAGCCGGATCGAGGGGGGCCTGAGCCTGAGCCGGAAAAGCCAGCACCAAGGTCAAGAGCGACAGGGCAGATCCGCCACACCCCAGACGAAACCAGAAGGTTGGTTGTGAGATTGTTTTCACCGGAGATACCGCCCTAGCAACACTATACCGACACCCCCGAAGGTGACATTGGGTAACCAAGCCGCCAACCAAGGATCCAAGATACCAGCCCGCCCCATACTGCGGCCTAAGCTCATCAACACATAGTAAATAAACACCAGAATGATGGCGACTGCGACCCCTCCATAGCGGCCTGTCTGGCGCACCGCTTGCAAACCAAGAGGTGCCGCTACCATTACAGCAAAGAAACTGGCCAAAGGAATAGCAAATTTGAGATGCCACTCGGTTTCCAGCCGGGTTAGCTCTTGGGGGGGAGCTTGGGCCACCTCCATCTGGTTGATGCGTTCCCGCAGTTCACCAGAGGATTGCTCTTGGGGTACCTTTTCCCCCCGCACTAAGTTGATCAGATCCGCCACCACATTCAGCTCCATGGATCCCACCTGACCTTCGTAGTAGGTACGGCCATCAGAGTCATAGCGGCGCACCACAGCCCCTTCCAGATGCCAGGATTGGCCCTCTTGGCGGGCGGTCTGGGCGGTGATCACCTGGGGATAGCGAAGTGTGCCGGTCTCAGATTTGCGATCCAGCAGCACCACATCCCTCATCAGACCGGATTCTTGGTCGATCTCACCGATATAAAACCACAGATTGTTATCCACCTTGATGATCTCGCGGGGATTGAGCAGCATGGCATCCTGCGTGACAAACAGGTTGTGGTTGAGGGTGCGAACCTTTTGATTGGTCTGGGGGACGATGTACTCGTTCATACCAAAAGAGATGCCGCTGACCAGCATTCCCATTAGCAAAACGGGCACGAACAGGTTGCGATAAGGGATCCCTGCGGCTCGTAGGGCGATGATCTCGCTATCGGATCCCATCTTGCCCAAGGCTAGTAAGGTGGCAAACAGACCCGCAATCGGGAATGTCACCACCAAAATAGCGGGCATATTCAATACCAAGATCTGCAAAATCGTCATCGGGGGAGCCCCCTTTTTGACCAGCAAATCGGTATAGAGAAAGAGTTGATTGCCCAGGATCAGGGTTGTGCCGCCCGCCACCCCGATAAAAAAGGGCCGAATCATCTCCTTGAGCAGGTATCCCTCCAGAAAACGCCCGCCCAACGCCAGCGCCCGGAGGTTATCCCACAGGATCCGCAGGGGTGAGGGCTGAGAAGAGGAATGGGCGGTCATAGGGTAAAAATCAACGTTAGGGCCAAAAGAGAGACAGTCAGGAAAGAGAGATAGTCACGCAAGTGGGGCGCGTTGCAGGTCGGCGGGGCAGAAGTACGCTTATCCTAGCGGGTGCTATGACGAATGGGATTGCGCCTTTAGGAGAGATTTTTCTCGTTCAGATATACCGTTCAGGCAAACCGGGATCCCTCATCGTTGCTTGAGGTGTTGCTTGAGGTGCTGCTTGAGGTGCTGCTTGAGGTAGCGAGAACGGGCGGCCCATTCCAGTCCCAAAAAAGCTGCATTGAGAATCAAGGCCAATCCTCCCACCACCAGGGATCCCGCCCAGATCTTGTCATAACGGCCCGATTGGGCAATGCCGTCAAACAGCAAAACCCCCAGCCCCCCAGCCCCAAATTTGGCCCCAATGGTAGCAATCGCAATGGAAATCACCGCAGCCAGCCGGATCCCGGCCAAGAAGACTGGCAAGGCCAAAGGCACCTGCACCTGCCACCACCGCTGCCAAGCATTCATGCCCATGCCCCGAGCGGCTTCGAGGATCTCTGGCTTGATGGCTCCCAAGCCTACGGTGATATTACGCACCAAGATGATCTGGGCATAGAGCACCATCGCCGCCACCACCGAGCGGGCATTGAGGCCCAAGATCGGCACCAACAGGATGATCAGGGCCAAGCTGGGGACGGTATAGAGGATCCCGAGCGTGCCCATGATCGGCAGGGTCAACCAGCGAAAACGAGTGATCAACAAGCCCAAAGGAAATGCCAAGCTGATCGATATCGCTAGAGCCAGCCCCACCATTTGTAGATGTTGACTCAATCGCAACCCAATCTCCTGGGGGTTTTGCAGCAGATAGGTCACATCCACGATCGCCAATCTCCCCCATGTGCGGCATTTGTCCAAACATTATTTTTGATCATGTGAACAAGATACAGCTTGTTCAGAAACTGTCTGTCAAACCTTCGGATCCCTCCTTGCCCCCCTGAAAAAGGTGGGAACCGGATTCAAAGTTCCCCTTTTTAAGAGGGATTAGGGGGATCTAGATCCCTGTCTTGTCACAGGCAATCCGTGAAGAAGCTGTACTGTGATCCAGATATTGACCCCATTTCCTGATGAAGGGATTGAAACCAGCCCTAACTACTCAGGCCGCTACCGGATCCTCAATTCAACCACTCTCCTCGATCCCAGACCAGGATGTGATCTCGATTACGGAGTAACCTCAAACAGTTGGTTACACCAGAGCAGACACAGGGCCACAGTCAACCAGAGTTGATAACCAGAAGTCGAAAAAAGGGAGAGATGAAACAATTTAAGCTGGGCCAGCTATCTCATCGACTCGACAGGAGGGTGCTGCCATTTCTCCTGACTGGATTCTGGTTGCTGCTTCACGCGGGATCCCTGCTGGAAGGGGCTGCCTCACTGGGATCCCGGTTGAGTTTAATCTTGTGGCTGCTGGCGGGCTTGGCGTTGGTGGGGCTGGGGATTGGTCGCAAACTGGAGCAGATCGACTGGGATCCCGGTTGGCGGTGGGGGCCAATCCTGCTGCTGCTGGCTTCAGCCCTAATGCCTGTGGTGGGGCGATCCTGGCCGGGATCCCTGGCCGAAAGTTTGGAGCTGAGCTGGGGAATCTATGGTCTTTTGGGCGGATTGATCTCAGGATCCCTGTGGCGGCGCGGGTTACCGTTTGTCTTGCTGCTGTCGGGGTTGATTCCCTTTGGCACGACCCTTGGCACCGGACTTGGCTTTCCTGCCCGCCTGCTAACGGCTCAGGTGGTGGAGCAACTGTTGCGGGGGACGGGGCTGACGGCGATCTCATCCCACGACATCATCCTGCTAGAAAACGGCATCGCCCATGTGGATCTGCCCTGTAGCGGCCTTAAGGGGCTGTGGGTAGGGGGCTGCTTTTTGTTGGGTGCCACTTGGCTAGAGCGGCGATCGATCGGCTGGCGCTGGCTAGGGGTGGCGGTTGTAACCTTTGCTGCCTTGGTGGTGGCCAACATCCTGCGGGTTTGGGCCTTGGTGGTGGTTGGCTATGGGCTAGGGCAACCCTGGCTGGCGGAGATGCTGCATGTGCCGCTGGGGGTGCTGGGGTTTGTGGCAGCCTGTGGCCTCAGTTGGGTTGCGCTGCAATCGGCATCCTCCCATCAGTCTGCAACCGTTGCCCCCGCTTTCCCGTCACCTCCCTTGTTCCTGATATTGCTGCTGCCGCTGCTCTGGCTGGGATCCCTGGGCCTAGCACCTGTCCACCCCATGCCTGTGGCGCTGAACCTTCAGACGTGGCAGGGATCCCCAGAGTGGGTGACGGAGGCTCTGGAGTTGACCCCGGCTGAACGGGATTTCTTTCGCCCCGAGGTGGGGACAACCGTGCTGAAGCAACAGTTTGAGACCCCCGATCTGAAGGGATCCCTGCTGTTGGTGGGCAGTAGCACGTGGCGGCAGCAACATGCCCCCGAATTGTGTTGGGCGGCGCATGGCTTGCGGGTGGATCAGATGACAGCGGTGCAATGGCGCGGACTCCAAGCCCGTTGGCTGTCACTAGAGCAGGGATCCCTATCGGGCTTCTATTGGTTCCAGTCGGCTCAGGGCAGCACCGATAACCTGCTCAGTCGGATGGGGGCAGAACTGCGGGGCGAGGATCCTCAATGGGTCTTGGTGTCCGCCCTGATTGAGGGATCCCATGCCCCCGATCAACCCGAGGTGCAGGCGTTGGCCAAGCAGATTCAAACCCAGGTGCAGTCCGTCTTTGCTGCCGACAGTCCCAGCTAAGCTCTCAGTTGATTCAGCGCCTCAGTTGATTCAGAGATCTGATTCAGAGATCTGATTCAGAGATCGTTTCACTCAAAAACTGACCCGAAAAGGAACTCGATCATGCCCCCTCAACCTGTCTCCCCCACTGCCCGGATTGGCCTTTGGCGGCGATGCTTCAACTGGCTTTGCTACAGCATTTTCTGGGGGTGGAACCTGGGATCCCTGCTGTTGATCTATCTGGGTCTGTTTCCCTTGGTGGGGATCGCTCTGCTGCTGGCGATGGGGGAAGATATTTTTAATCTCGAACTACTGCTGACCTTTCTGCTGCTGTTGGTGGTGCCGGTTGCTTCCACCCTCTGGGCTTTACGCCGGGGTAACCATCAGCCGGGGCGGTTGATGCAGCTGTTTTTTGGTCTGGAGGCACCGCTGATCCTGCTGTGTTTGGTGCGGCTGTTTGTCTTTCGACAGATGCCCGCCGCCAGTTTGTGGATGGCTATCACCTTTGTGTTGGCTTTGTTGGCCTACGGGATCCATCTGGTGCGGCCAGAGAGGCTTTGGCGATGGCTAGGCGGTTGGCTGCAACTGACGGGCCATAGTCTGCTGCTAGGGGTGGGGGTCTACGGCGGCATCCTGTTGAGTTTGTATGTGCCGCTGATGGTGATAGTTATGCTGCGGGCCTGCCTGTACTTTTTCCATTTTGGTTGGCTAGATGGCCTGCGCTATACCCCGCTGGAACTTATTCCCTTGCTGCTGATCCTCTATGGGGGGGCTGCGCTGGTGATCGGCGGGGGCGGGCTGGTATTTATCCTGTTGCCCTTTGGCATGACCTGGCTCTATCTGCGGGCAGGCTGGAGGACACTCACCCAACTGGCCTCAACCTGGGGATCCCAACGCACAGGGTTGGGGGTGGCCACCGTTTTGGGGATCTGGCTGGCGATCTCTGGGATCCTGTACCCTCAGCCCCAGGTGCAAGCCTTTGCCCTGCTGCGGGATCCCCCTGAGTCGGATCAAGCCCGCCAAGAGCTGATCCAAAACTCTGATCTGATCCGAGAAGGGCTGCTCAACGCCTACCTGTCCTCCTATCGCTATCTCAGCCCTGAGGCCGAAACCCACAATCTGCGAGAATTCTACTGGGATAGTGTCAAGCTGCCCCGCCCGTGGGGGGATCGATTGCAAGCCCTACACAATGCTCTGTTGTCCCCTTTTCTCTATCAGGGATCCCTCAATGATCCGGCTGAAGCGGGGAGGTTGTATGAGCAGTTCTTCGATGTCCCCATCCAAAAGCAGAAGCTTCTACAATTCGCACGGCTCTAGAATCCACCGTCAACCGCGACCAAATCCAGGCCGGACTTTTGGATATTGACCAACAGCGGGTGTGGCTGGCCAAGCAAGAGGATTCAGGTGCAGCCGCAAGCGGACATCGCCCAGATTGACG
>JAAUUM010000080.1 GCA_012031565.1 Synechococcaceae cyanobacterium SM2_3_2 | reverse complement strand
AGGTCAATCAGCTTGATGGATTCGGTATGGGTATGCACCTCAGTCTTTGGGATCCTGCCCTGCTGAGCTTTCGTGCAGTCCTTATATTTCTCCAGGGACAGGTCGAACTGCCCCATATCCCAGTCAAGGGTCATCTGCCTACAGACTAAGTGGGCTGCTGGCTCGTCTTGTGCCCCTGGATAGAAACGTTTTCGTTTGCCATCTAGGGAGAAACTGATACTAAAGCTGCCTTTGTCTTGAGTCAAAACAAATTTGATGGCATCCGGGGGGAGAATGCCTGAAGATTCGGGTCAGAAGAGTCTAAAAAGCTCTACTATTTTTCTACCACTTTCCTACTATAAAGAATGGGAAAACTAGCAGACGTGACAGACTAAAACTGTTGCCGGTCTTACTATTACTACATAAGGATATGGGCAAGGTCGGACTCGAACCGACACGAGTTTCCCCGCCACATTTTGAGTGTGGTGCGTCTACCAATTTCGCCACTCGCCCAAGCACTTATCGCTTTGATTATCTTAGATCAGCAGATCCAGAGCTCATTCAGGCTAGGGCAAAACAGGATCCCTGTCAATAGCGTTCCTCATTCCAGATCGGCAAAATCAGCCTCATCAAAGGCATCCAAATCGATGAAGTGCGGGCTGCGCTGGGGTCGATTGGACTGAGCCGCTAACACGGGATCCCGGCCTTCTCGTTGGGCTTCTTTCACCTCTCGCTTGCGGACGGTACGCTCCACATCTCGCTCTGTCTTCCCGCGCCAGATCTGCCGGATCGGGGTGCCTGTAAAGTCGAGACTGGCCCGGAATTGTTTTTCTAGGTAGCGACGATAATTGGTTTTGATCAGCTCCGGATCGTTGACAAAAAAGACATAGGTTGGCGGCGAGATGGAAGTCTGGGTGGCGTAGTAGAGGCGACCCTGCTTGCCCTGTTTGCTGGTGGGGGGCGACTGCCAACTGATGGCATCCTGGAGTACATCATTGACCACCGCAGTCGAGATGCGGCGGCGATGATTCTCGATCACCTGATCCACCAGATCCAAGATCTTGGGCACTCGCTGGCCGGTGAGTGCACTGGTAAATAGAACCGGTGCCCACTCGACAAAGTAGAGTTTGTTTTTGACCTCATGGGTGTACTCATTGATGGTGTAGGTGTCCTTTTCGATGGCATCCCACTTATTGACCACCACGATGCAAGCCCGACCTTCGTCCTCGATTCGTCCGGCCAGCTTTTGGTCTTGCTCAGTGATGCCCTCTACCGCATCCACCACCAACAGCACCACATCCGACCGCTCAATCGCCTTAAAAGCGCGGTTGATGCTAAAAAACTCCACTCCGTAGTCGATGCGAGTCTTACGCCGGATCCCAGCGGTGTCGATCAGGCGATAGGTGCGCTCTCCCCGTGTCAGCAAACTATCGAGAGCATCGCGGGTGGTACCTGCCACCGGGCTGACGATAGAGCGTTCGTCCCCCACTAGGCGATTGAGCAGGCTGGACTTGCCGACATTGGGCCGACCCACAATCGAGATGCAGATTTCCTCTGTGGGATCCTCGGGGCTTTCGGGCAGATGAGGGATGACCTGATCCAACACTTCGGCCACACCATTGCCGTGGATCCCAGAGCACGGGATCGGTTCGCTCAGCCCCAGATCCCAAAACTGAGCTGCCTGGGACAGCCCCATCTGGTCGGATTCACATTTATTCACCGCTAAGACCGTCGGCAGGGGGTGCCGCCGCAACCATTCGGCAATCTCTTCATCGGCAGCAGTTGGCCCCTCAATACCATCCACCACAAAGATCACCGCTTGGGCCTCTGCCATCGCATACATGGCCTGTTCGCGAATGTAAGGCAAGAACTCGGTATCGTCATTAAAAATTAGGCCGCCCGTATCCACCACCCGAAAGCGTCGGCCATTCCACTCCGTCTCCCGGTAGAGGCGATCCCGTGTTACACCGGGTTGATCAAAGACAATAGCCGCCCGTTCGCCAGCAAGGCGATTGACGAGGGTGGACTTGCCCACATTGGGGCGACCCACGATGGCGACGAGGGGCAGAGACATGGCGGGATCCTAAACAAACATGATGACAGGATCTCTATCCTAAGAGGATCCCAAGAGGTCGGCACCGAGATCAGAGCCCCTTCTGGCATCTAATTGGTCAAAAAACAGATCATTTCGGCATTAAGCTAGTGAAAATAGAAAAGATGTAGAAGAATGAAGGGGAACGGGCTGACTTAGCCCCAGGATCCCGATTCAACTCGTTACACACGCAGGGCAAGACCACTAGGGACAAAGGTATGAACGCAGGAATCGACCTCAAAACCACCGTAGAGCAGGCGTTGATCGGCCTGGGGCTAGGGGCTGATTGGGCTCATCTGGTCTGGATGCCGTTGCCGATGTTGCTGCTGATCATCGCCGCTACCTTGGGGGTGATGGTGCTGACTTGGCTAGAGCGCAAGATTTCTGCTGCCGCCCAACAACGAGTTGGCCCCAACATGGCAGGGCCACATGGCATCCTGTTGCCGTTGGCGGATGGTCTCAAGTTGTTGACCAAAGAAGATATTCAGCCCGCTTTTGCCGATCCGATCCTGTTCACGCTGGGGCCGGTGCTGGTGTTTTTGCCAGTCTTTTTGTGCTACTTGGTGGTGCCCTTTGGCCAAAACATGATGATCTCCAATCTCGGCATTGGGGTGTTCTTTTTGATCGCCGTCTCCAGCATTCAGCCCATTGGTCTGTTGATGTCGGGTTATTCCTCCAACAACAAATACTCGCTGCTGGGGGGGCTGCGGGCCACAGCTCAGTCGATCAGCTATGAACTACCTTTGGCTCTGTCCATTTTGGCGGTGGTGCTGATGAGCAATGGCCTGGATACCATCGGCATTGTCGAGCAGCAGCAGGGCTTAGGGATCCTGTCCTGGAACGTCTGGCGGCAGCCGATTGGCTTCGTCATCTTCTTGATCTCGGCCCTGGCTGAAACTGAGCGGATCCCGTTTGACCTGCCGGAAGCAGAAGAGGAATTGGTGGCGGGCTACCAGACGGAGTATTCGGGCATGAAATTCGCCCTATTCTTTTTGGGATCCTATGCCAACCTGCTATTGGGATCCCTGTTGGCGGCGGTGCTCTATTTGGGCGGTTGGTCGTTCGTGGTGCCAGTCGAAATGGTGGCCGATCTACTCAATATCTCCGTATCGAACCCGATCTTTCAGGTGATTGCGGCCTCACTGGGCATCGTCATGACCCTGATCAAAGCTTTCGTGTTCATCTTCATCGCCATTACCATCCGTTGGACATTGCCTCGGGTGAGGATCGATCAACTGCTGGACTTGGGCTGGAAGTTTTTGTTGCCTATCTCCTTTGTGAACTTGCTGCTAACGGCTGGCCTCAAACTGGTTTTCCCCGCTGCCTTTGGTGGTTAGGGTAGAGTTGTGAAACCATTGCATTCTTTCTGACTGATGTAGGTTCTGATGTAAGTTGAACGCAAAAGGGATCGAAATATGAGTTTTCTCAAACAAGTCGGCGATTATGTCAGCGATGCCGTCAGCTCCGCCAAATATATTGGCCAGGGCTTCGGAGTTGTGTTTAGCCACATGGGTCGCCGCCCCGTAACGGTGCAATATCCCTACGAAAAGCTGATCCCATCTGAGCGGTTTCGCGGTCGGATCCACTTTGAGTTTGATAAATGTATCTCCTGCGAAGTCTGTGTAAGGGTTTGCCCGATTGACCTGCCGGTGGTGGATTGGGCTTTCAATTCTGAGCTGAAAAAGAAAGAGCTCTACAGCTACAGCATCGACTTTGGGGTCTGCATCTTTTGTGCCAACTGCGTGGAGTTTTGCCCCACCAACTGCCTGTCTGTGACTGAAGATTACGAGTTAGCTGCCTTTGATCGGCATGAACTCAACTATAACCATGTGGCCATGGGTCGCCTGCCCTACAAAGTCACCGAGGATCCGGCGGCGATCCCGCTGCGGGAGTTTGCCTATCTGCCCAAAGGGGTGATGGATCCCCACGATCTGCCCCAGGGATCCCAGCGGTCTGGCAAACGACCGGAGGAGATCCTAGAGGAGATGCGGGCGGCCAAAGCGGCCAAGGCCGACGCAGAAGCAGCCAAGGCGGAATCCTAAATCAACTCATCCCCTTGTCTAACTGCCCTCTATCGACTAGAAGGGAGCGGACTAGATGGGGGGATTCTTTTTTACATGCCCAAGACCCAACGAGCTACCCAAAAATAGATCGAGATGCCCAGCACATCCACCGCCGTGGTGATAAAGGGGGCTGACATCAAAGCGGGATCCAGCTTAAAAGATCGAAAGAGAAACGGCAGCGCAGTGCCCGAAAACGTGGCCACAACACTGATCAATAGCGAGCTGATGCCGACGATAATGCTGACTCCAAGATCTCGACGCAGCACAAAAGACCAGAGGGCAGAGGCCAAACACAACATCATCCCCAGCACGATCCCCGTCAACACCTCACGGGTGATCACCCAAGGGGCACGACTGAGCTGAAGCTCATTGGTGCTGAGGCTGCGAATCACCACCGTCGATGACTGTGCCCCCACATTGCCCCCTGTCCCCGTTAGCAGCGGGATAAAGGCGGCTAGAGCCACCACTTCCGCCAATACTTCCTCCTGTGCGGCAATAATGGTGCTGGTGAAGGTGCTGGCCAATAACAGGGCAAACAGCCACACCACTCGTTTGCGGGCTGCGGTAAAGATGGTGCTTTGGAAATAGCCGTCGCCGCCCGATTCCACCCCACTCAAGGTATAGATATCCTCGGTGGTCTCTCGCTCCACCACATCAAAAACATCGTCCACCGTGACGATGCCCACCAATCGCTGCTCGGTATCCACCACCGGCACGGCCAAAAAGTCGTAGCGCTGAATGACGCGGGCCACTTCCTCTTGGTCGGTATCGGTATGAACAGAGACCACTTCACGGGTCATGATGTCACTAATCAGGGTGGAGGGATTGGCGATGACCAGATCTCGCAGCGACAGGATCCCAGACAGATGCCGAAAGGGATCCGTGATGTAGAGGGTGTAGATGGTCTCGCTCACCCGTGCCATCACCCGGATGCGATCCAGCGCCTCTGTCACCGTCCAAATTTCCTTGAGGGCCACATACTCCGGTGTCATGATTCGGCCCGCCGTATCGGGTTTGTAGCCCAGCAGCAGGGCGGTGGCCCGTCGTTCTTGGGGGCTGATTTGGGTCAACAGCCGCTGCACCACATTGGCGGGCAATTCGTCAAACAGCCGCGCCCGATCATCAGGAGACATTTCCTCCACCAATTCCAGGATTTCTTGGCTCTTGAATTCCTCCAACAGGGCTTGCTGAACGCCAGAGTCAAGATACTCAAATACCTCAGCTGCCTCATCTTTGGACAACAACCGAAAGGCAATGGCTTGCAGCTTATCGGGGAGTCCGCCAATCGCCTCGGCAATATCGGGAGCCTGCACCGGCAACAGTAGCGATTTGGCCCCTTGATAGTCCTGCTGATTGATCAGCGCCCGCAGTTGATCTCTGACCATTTGCCACAGCTCATGCCGAGGGATCATCTGTTGAGCCGTGGTGGTGGATGGACTGCTATTTTCAGTCATGGCAAAAACTCCCAAACGGCTGCTAAATCGCTGCTAAAGATAAAGACACTGACTTAGAACCTTAGCCTTGAATGCTGGGTCACGCAGATGAGGGCAGGAGGACACGAGAAGTCTGGGTAAGTGGGATCCCGCTTCAACACCCCCCTAGTACAGCCTCCAGAGGGTCACGGCTGGTTCAAGCGAGTCCACTAGAATCATCCATTCAGAATATCCATGAATATCCATTTAGAATACAGGCTAAAACCGAGCAATCGGCATCCGCCAGCCGCTACCAAAGGCCCGGTCACTTACCCGCAGTCCGGGAGCAGCCTGCTTGCGCTTAAACTCGGCTCGCTTAACCAACCGCAGAATCTGAGCCACCAAGTTGGGATCCCAGCCTGCTGTGACCAGATCAGATTCGGCATAGTGCTGCTCGATATGTTGGTGCAGAATAGCATCCAGCACTTCATAAGAAGGGAGGCTATCGCTATCTTGTTGGTCGGGGCGCAATTCTGCTGAGGGGGGTTTGGTCAGGGTGGAAAGCGGGATTACCTCTCGCTCTCGGTTGATCCAGCGGGCCAAGGCATAGACCTGGGTCTTGGGCACATCTGAGATCACCGCCAAGCCGCCGGACATGTCACCATAAATGGTGCAATAGCCCACCGCCAGCTCCGACTTATTGCCTGTGGTCAACAAAATTCGTCCTAATTTATTCGACAGGGCCATCAGGGTGGTGCCCCGAATCCGGGATTGCAAGTTTTCTTCGGTGATATCGGGATCCCGTCCCCTAAAAGGTTCTGTCAACAACTGATCAAATGCCTCCATCACGGGCTGAATCGGCAGCTTCAGAGTTTCTAACCCCAAGCTCTGGGCTAACTGATAGGCATCCGCCAGACTACCCCCGCTGGAATAGGGGGATGGCATCAGCACCCCCAAAACCTGCTCTGGCCGCAAGGCTTCAGCCGCGATGACTGCCGTCACCGCCGAGTCGATGCCGCCCGACAGCCCCAGCAGAGCCGATTGAAAGCCACATTTATGGGCGTAGTCGCGGGTGCCCAGCACCAGGGCGTGATAAAGCTCCTGCATGGGTTCTGGATCGGCAGGCACAGTGGCGGGCTCTATCTCCAAATCCACCTGCACCACATCCGGCTCAAACCGGGATCCCTGCGCCAACAGCTTGCCACCAGGGTCAATGGCAAAACTGGCCCCATCGAAGATCAGATCATCATTGCCCCCCACCTGATTGACATACACAATCGGGATCCCGTGGCGGCGGGACATCGCCCCCAACATCCGTTGCCGCAAGACTTGTTTGCCAACACTAAAAGGGGATGCCGACAAATTGACCAGCACCGTTGCCCCCGCCTGAGCCATTGCCTCCACCGGATCGATGCGATAACGGCGATGATGCCAAAAATCTTGATCGTTCCAGATATCCTCACAAATGGAAAAGCCCAGTTGCTGTCCTTGAAAGGAGATCACTGGGTTGGCCCCAGATCCGGGCTCAAAGTAGCGGTCTTCATCAAAGACATCGTAGGTGGGCAGCAAAGTCTTGTGGATCCAATGGCGAATTTCCCCGCCCTCCAGCCAAGCAGCACTGTTGTACAGCGGTCGTCCGGTGCCGGATCCATTGGGCAGGGCGGTGCCCACCACCACAGGGATCCCGTCCTGGAGGGACAGGGCCAACTGCTGCAACACCTGCCCCGCCCGCTGAATCAAAGCGGGATAGAGCAATAGATCCCGAGGGGGATAGCCCAACAAAGCCAACTCTGACGTGATCGCCAACTGGGATCCCTGGGCCTGAGCTTGGCGGGTGGCCCGCTCGATTTGCCGAGCATTGCCCTCCAGATCACCCACCGTCAGATTGAGTTGTAAAAGCGCAATTTTCATGGCGAACCGAGAGCGAGAGAGAGCACACAGCCCCAAATTTGTCTCAGGATAGCCGATCGGATCCCTTTTTGGTGGTTTTCACTATAAATGCCTTGCTGTCATTGGGTGCTAAGGGAGCTTAGGTCAACATCGCCCAGATATGGGCCAGCTGCCCTTGCTATTCTCCTGCTCCCTCTAACCTGTCTAGACTGTTAGGATAGAAACAATTCTGCCCAGATCAGCCCTCATCTCAAGGATCCCTATGCAAAAGTCTGCTGCCACCACCTATCCCATCCTGCCGCTGTTGTCTGAGCGCTGGAGTCCCCGCGCCTTTGCAGATCGGCCTGTGGAGAAGGAGAAATTGCAGAGTTTGTTTGAGGCGGCTCGGTGGTCGGCCTCCTGCTACAACGATCAGCCCTGGACATTTTTTGTCGCCACCCGTGCAGATCCCGCCACTTATGGGATGGTGTTGGACTGGATGGTGCCCTTCAATCAGTCCTGGGCTAAGCAAGCTCCGGTGCTGATCGCTGGCATCGCCCGCACCCACATGCGCCACAACGGGGATCCCAATGGCTGGGCCGAGTATGATCTGGGCCAATCGGTCGCCACCCTCAGCGTTGAGGCCACCCACTTGGGCTTGCATCTGCACCAGATGGCGGGGTTTGATGCCGATAAGATCAGCACCTCCCTGCAACTGGATGATAGTTACAAACCAATGGTCATGATCGCGCTAGGCTACATCGGGGATCCCGACACCCTGCCCGAGTCATTGCAGGAGAAGGAAAAGGAAGCCCGACAGCGGCTACCCCTCGAGGCGTTTGTTTTTGCCGGTCAATGGGGACAGCCGGCTAGTTTTCTTGACTGATGGAATTGATTGATGGAGGGAGAGTTGACTGATTTTGAGGGATTGCCCGACCAGCCGGGGATCCCTCCCTGCCTCAGAGCAGGGAATCACTGCTGATGCTGTCAGCTGAGGCCAAGCGGCTGCATCAACCACTGCATCAACCATGCGGGCAAAAAGGCTTGTCCAGCCATACCCCGCAAAGTGAAGTGAATCAATAACATCAGGATCCCAAATCCCAGAGTGACCAAAACCCCGCGTAGGGGACTTTTGCGAAACTGATCAGCGAAGGGCTTGAGACCCACCCAAATGCCTCCTAGCAAAACCGTGACTAGGTAGGTGGGATAACGAGAGACATTGTTAACAAATTGATCTTCGAGCTTGCGGGGTGGTGGAGTTTGTTGTGTCATTAGGGTTCTGGGGGTAGGAGTCTAAATGATCAGGAGCACACCATGACCAACGGGGTGATGAAGCCACCTTAACTGGTCTGTGGTAGCCTTCAGCCATAACCTAACCTATGCAAATATTGGGCCTATATGATGTTGGATATGTTCTAATCAACCTTTGTCTACAGGTAACTATTGTGACTTTAGTGACAGACTTAATGCGGGATCCCTGATGAGGCATCCCAGCCTGCGACATTTTAGGTCATTATGAGGAAGAATTCTAACGCCGCAGGTCTTGCATTGAGTGTTGATCGATGAGTGTGGATCTAAACAAGAATCTAGTGGAATATGAGTTTAGTAGACAAGTGGTGTCATCTTTCTACGATTTCTACCTAATATCCTGAAACCATAATGTTCTGTTCCTCCCTCCTTGGCTATGCGTGTCTATAAACTGCTGGAGAAAACTGCTGGAGAAAACTGTTGGAGAACTGTCTCCGGGATAACCATGAAGACTGGCCATCATCTTAGGATTAGCAGTGGCGAACTTAGGTGGTTAGCCGGATGGGTCAACTTTTCCCCATTCGTTAGAGTAGGGCGAGTTCTTGGTCATGCCAGACAGCTCCTATTTCTGTTTCTGCCCTTGCCCTACCCTGCCCTGCTGACCTCTCGGTAGCACTTCCTCCCATGTCAAAACAGCTTCCCTTAAGTCAAGAACTAGGCCATGTCATGGTGGTGGATGACCAGAAGTCAAGCCGCTTTTTGCTGGCTGAGCTGCTGCGGGATATGGGCTATCGAGTGACAGAGATTGAGGGGGGATACGAGGCGCTTGAATCTATCGGCCATGAGCAATCGAATTCAATCATGCCCGACCTGATTCTATTGGATGTGATGATGCCGGGGATGGATGGCTTTGAAGTCTGTCGTAGACTCAAGTCATCTGATTTAACTCGTCTGATTCCGGTGGTGATGGTGACTGCTGCCAGTGACCATACCAATCGAGTCAAGGGGATCGAGGCGGGGGCGGATGACTTTTTGGGTCGGCCTCTAGATGAAACTGAGTTGCTAGCGCGGGTGCGATCTCTGGTGCATCAGCGACGCCTCAACGAAGATCTTGACCACACCACACAGGTGTTATTTGCCATTGCCCGCACCATAGAAAGCCGGGATCCCACCACAGGCGACCATTGCGAGCGACTGTCTGAGATGGGTCAAGCCTTTGGCAGATTCCTCAACCTGCCCCGACCCTTGCTAAAGGCATTGCATTGGGCGGGCTATCTGCATGACATCGGGAAAGTCGGGATCCCAGATGCGGTCTTAAACAAAAAGGGCAAGCATACTCCCGAAGAGTGGGAAGTGATGAAGTCCCATGTCCTGTTGGGGGTCGATATTTGCCAGCCTATGCAAACCCTCCGAGATGTGGTGCCTGTGATTCGACATCATCACGAGCGCTGGGATGGAGGAGGCTATCCAGATAAACTGGCGGGAGAAGATATCCCCTATCTGGCCAGAGTATTTCAGCTGTTAGATATCTACGATGCTTTGCGCTCGGAACGCCCCTACAAGCGAGCATTTACCAGTCATGAGGCGCTCGAGATCATGCGCTCTGAGGTGGAGCAGGGCTGGCGGGATCCCGAGCTTTTTGAACAATTTAGCTGGTTTATCATTCAACAATTGGATGCCTCAGAACTCAACTCCTCCCCCACTCAAATTGAGACAGTTCAATCTCAGCAGGAGACTTTGATCCCTGTGGTGTAATGTAAGTCAATCTCCGCAGATACAGTGTTCATAATCTCCACCAAAATCTCTGGAAGAACCATGCTGGCTTTGATGGAATCTTAGGCTGCTGCCTGATTAGGATCAATTATCAATTATGAGATTCACTTGACTATCGAAATCCTCTTGAAGGGATCCATCTTGAAGTATTTGAAACTGCTGTGCTACAGATTTGAACTGTCGGCACAAAAAATCCCCACTCTTCTCTAGAAGGATGGGGAAATAGAGCATTAAAGCATTGATAGGGTCTAAGCCTACGAGCAGTTTAGGTAGAACACAGTTCAGATCAAGGGAGCCTAGCCTTATTCGGGCAAAATCACGGCGTCGATCACATGGATAACGCCATTGGAGGCTTCGATATCGGCAGAGATCACGTTGGCTCCATCGACGGTAACGCCTCCCTCAGAGACTTCGACGGTGACGTCGCTGCCTTCAACGGTGGTCACTTCACCAGATTCGAGATCAGTGGAAAGCACAGCACCAGGAACCACGTGGTAGGTCAAGATGCTGACCAATTGATCTTTGTTCTCGGGGAGCAGCAACTCTTCTAGAGTGCCTTCCGGCAAGGCTTCAAAAGCTTCATCGGTGGGGGCAAAAACGGTGAAGGGGCCTTCGCCTTGCAGCACTTCCACCAAGTCAGCAGCTTCTAGAGCAGCAGCCAGAGTGTCAAACTGTCCAGCTTCGATGGCGATAGTGACGATATCAGCCATCTCAGTCCCTTCTTCGGTCATGCTCTCTTCAGCAGGTGCAGGAGTTTGTGCTTGTGCTTGATGAGAATTAGCGTTAACCAAAGGCATCAATACGAGGCCAGTGGTGGCGGCAGCAAGGGTCAGAGCGAATAAATTGCGAATCATGTGAAAAACCAATTAGAGGTTTACATTTCTTTAAGACCCCAAGCATCATCGAAAAGTTCCTGGCAATACGAAAAAATCTGAGAGAGGCTCCGATTGGGGGAGATCACCCGCATTGACCTCGGGATCCCTCACGAATGAGTGTGGGATAATCTCAGTTAAAAAGTCATCTATCGAGTCGAGATAGTCAGGCTTATGGCAAGATCCACCATCACCTACTGGAATACCCTGAGTGCAGATCAAGCCTGGGATCCCATTCCAGGGCTAGAAGGCGTGGCAGAAGAACTGACCCTGAGTATCGATCCGGTGTCGGGTGAGTATACACGTTTGACCCGCTTTCATCCGGGAGCTGACACCACCCCTTTTGGCCCCAAAAGTCACCCCTACCCCGAAGAAGTCTTTATCGTCAGCGGTCGTCTGTATGACCAATCCTTTGATAAGTGGCTGGAGGCGGGAGATTATGCCAGTCGTCCCCCCGGAGAAGTGCATGGGCCGTTTAGAACGGAAGCGGGTTGTCTGGTGCTGGAGATCTCCTTCCCCAACAAAACGGCTGAATAAGCAGGCGACACCCTTCGGCAACAAAGAAACCCCGCCAAAAAATGACGGGGCTTAAAATTGACTGGGCCAGAGCGGTGATTAGACCGTCGCGGGGATAAAGGTGAGGGAGGCTGAGTTCATGCAATAGCGCTGGCCGGTGGGGCGGGGGCCATCGTTAAAGACATGACCCAAGTGACCGCCACAGTTGGAACAATGGACTTCTGTGCGGGGCAAAATCAATTTCCAATCGGTCTTGGTGCCCACTGCCGTGGCAGAAAGTGGCTGCCAAAAACTGGGCCAGCCTGTACCACTGTCATACTTGGCCTCTGAACTGAACAGTTCCTGACCACAGCCCGCACACGCATAGATGCCATCGGCTTTGTTGTCATGCAGATCATTCTGGAACGGCGGCTCTGTCCCCTCCTGCCGCAAGACCCGATATTGCATCGGGGTCAAGATCTCTCTCCATTCGGCATCAGTCTTGGTGTACGGATAGGTCTCAGTGGCCATAGTGGATTCCTCAAGTTGACTGGTCTGTGCTTGGGCCAGAGTCTGTTTACAACCTCCCACTAGCCCGGTTCCCAAGATAAGGGCGGTCTGTTGAAGGGCTTGACGTCTGCTGAGTGGCATCAACTCAACCTCATCGGCATAGCTTTACTGATAGTCGCTCGGGGACTCAATTTGGATTGAGCCAGTCAGGACAGATATCACCTGATCTATTTCCAGCAACCCTCTGCTGACAATCTTAACGCTTCTCAATGGTAAAACTGAGCTCTTGACTCTCCAGCAGAGTGGAGACTTTAGGATCAAAAAAATCATCAGTACAAGCATTGCCATGACTACTCATCACCTCACTATCCCCAAACTTGCTTGTGGAGCCTGTGTGGCCACTGTCACCAAAACAGTACAAAGTTTGGATGGATCCGCCCAGGTTCAAGGGGATCCCGCCACCAAAGCAGTGGTGATCACCTCCAGCTTGCCGGAAGTTCAGATTCGGGAGGCTCTCAGCCAGGCGGGCTATCCTGCCACTTGATGGCTTGTCCTGATAAATTTTCCGGATATGACGTGCCTGGATCCCTCAGTTTGGAGTCTCTGATGATGTCCACTTTGCTCCCTAGTTCTCAATCACTGGGTTCTCAATTATCTGGTTCTGGGGCCAAGCAATCAGATGCTTTGCTGTTGGGGTTGCAAGGGATGAGCTGCGCCGCCTGTGCCCAGTCCATCGAAAAAGCCCTGGGATCCGTGGCAGGGGTGAAAACGGTGTCGGTCAACTTTGCCAGCGAGCAAGCCACCGTCACAGCGGATCCCCAACAGGTATCGGTAGAGCAACTTCAGCAGGCGGTGGCAGCGGCGGGCTATCAGACCTATCTCGTGTCAGCGGATCCTTTAGAGGCAGATGAAGCGGAACGTTCAGCCCGCTATGCCCACCTCAAAGACCTGCGCCAAAAAGTGACGGTTGGGGCGGTGATCTCTACCATCATGGTGATTGGCGGGTTGCCCATGATGACGGGTTTTCATATTCCAGGGATCCCGGCTTGGCTGCATAACCCCTGGCTGCAATTGGGGCTGACCCTGCCAGTGCAGTTTTGGGTGGGGCGGTCTTTTTATCGGGCGGCTTGGGGTGCGCTGCAACGTCGGACGGCGGATATGAATACGCTGGTGGTGTTGGGAACGACGGCGGCTTTTGGCTATTCCCTGATTCCGACAATGGCACCGCAATGGTTTCTCGATCAGGGGCTGTCGCCAGATGTCTATTACGAAGTCTCGGTGGTGGTGATCACGCTGGTGCTGTTGGGTCGGCTGCTGGAGAGTCGGGCCAAAGGGGAAACCTCCGATGCAATTCGGTCGCTGCTGGGATTGCAGGCTAAGACCGCTCGGCTGATCAGAGAGGGTCGAGAGCAGGAGATCCCGCTGGCGGAGGTACAACTGGGGGATCTGTTGCGAGTTCGTCCTGGTGAAAAAGTGCCCACCGATGGGGTGATGACCGAGGGATCCTCGACAGTGGATGAGGCGATGGTGACGGGCGAGAGTTTTCCGGTGGTCAAGGGGGTCGGAGCGGAGGTGATTGGGGCTACCCTCAACCAAACCGGCACATTTGTGATGCGGGCCACACGGGTGGGGCGAGAGACGCTATTGGCCCAGATCATCCAGATGGTGCAGCAGGCCCAGGGATCCAAGGCTCCTATTCAGCAGTTGGCGGATCAGGTGACGAGCTGGTTTGTGCCGGTGGTGCTGGGGATCGCAGTCCTCACCTTTGTGTTGTGGCTGAGCTTGGCGGGCAATCTCACCCTGGCCATGATTAATACGGTGGCAGTGCTGATCATCGCCTGTCCCTGTGCCTTGGGGTTGGCCACTCCCACCTCGATCATGGTGGGCACAGGCAAGGGGGCAGAGCATGGCATCTTGATCAAAGGAGGGGGAAGCCTGGAATTGGCCCACCGGATCCAAACCTTGGTGCTGGACAAAACGGGCACCCTGACCCAGGGCAAACCAATCGTGACGGATGTGCAGGTAATGGATGCAGCACGAGTGGGATCTATCGCCTCGGCTGAAACGGGATCCCTTGCTTTGCTGCTGGTCGCCGCTGCGGTCGAGCACTATTCTGAGCATCCGTTGGCCACGGCCATTATCAACGCAGTTGAGCAGCATCCCCAATCCCCCCGGATCCCTGTGGCCACCCACTTTCAATCCATCACAGGCGGCGGTGTCGAGGCCACTGTGGCGGGATCCCATGTCCAGATCGGCAGTCCCAATTGGATCCAATCTCAAGGGGTCGAATTCTCCCCCTCTCTGTCGATGGCAGCTTGGGAAGAAGAGGGCAAAACGGTGGTGGGGGTGGCAATAGACGGATCTCTAGCGGGCTTGATCGCCATTGCCGATACCCTGAAACCCAGCTCCGCCCAAGCGGTCAAGCGGTTGCAAACGATGGGACTGGAGGTGGTGATGCTGACAGGAGACAATCCTCGTACCGCCCAGGCCATCGCCCGCCAATTGGGTATCTCAAGGGTGATCGCCCAGGTCAAGCCCGACCAAAAAGCTCAAGAGGTGGGATCCCTGCAACAGCAAGGACAGCTCGTAGCAATGGTGGGAGATGGCATCAACGATGCTCCCGCTCTGGCGGCGGCGGATGTGGGCATCGCCATTGGTACTGGTACTGATGTGGCCATTGCCGCCAGTGATTTGACTCTGATTTCAGGGGATCTACTCGGGGTGGTCACTGCCATCCAGCTCAGCCGCGCCACCATGACTAACATTCGCCAAAACCTGTTCTTCGCCTTCATTTACAACACCCTCGGGATCCCGATTGCCGCAGGGATCCTCTATCCCTCAACCGGATGGTTGCTCAACCCCATCGTGGCCGGGGCAGCGATGGCCTTCAGCTCAGTTTCAGTGATCAGCAATGCCCTACGGCTACGGCGCTGGAAGCCCAAGTGATTTTCCTCGGTTTGGGGATCCCCAATTGGAGCCAAGCGGGTGTTTATTCTCTACTGCTTTTTCAGTGTTATTTTTTCTATACTGTTTTATTTTCTCTACTAATTGATAACTGACAGTAGCTGATCCGTCACCGTTTGCTCTTGTGCTGAACCTCTCTGAACTGCCTGCCATCGGGCTGCTGCTCTGCCTCTGTGGGCAGCAGGATCCCTGCCCATCACGACTGGACTGGCTCGCCTGATTGCCCATCTTGATCTCAGAACGTGGGGACG
>JAAUUM010000079.1 GCA_012031565.1 Synechococcaceae cyanobacterium SM2_3_2 | reverse complement strand
TTGAGATGGGGGATTGAGACGTTGTTTGCCGCCCTCAAAACCCGAGGATTCAACCTTGAATCCACCCACTTTTGCCACCCTGAGCGCCTCAGTCAGTTAATCCCACTGCTGGCTTTAGCCTTCTGTTCGGCCATAAGGAGAAGTATAGTAGTTTTTGGTAAGGATAAGACAACTTGATGCCGGTCGTCAATTGCCCTGGCCCCCATTTTTTATCCCAGCACAGGAATGAGGACCAAGATAGACCGTCTCAGACTAAATCGGAATTACTATAACAGTAGAGGATGTAGGAGAAGTAGTAGTCTGAGACCTTCAATGAACCATGTACTCATAGCCCAGTGACTTAACCGATGCAGAGTGGTGTCTTCTGGAACCCTTGATCCCCCCTTCTAAACCGGGGGGACATCCTCGCACCAACGACTGGGATCTGCGATAAATCCCCGCTGCCGCGAACAGAGTGCCAAGACCACAGAACAGGCTTTGATGGGGTAAGAAGGTCAACGGTCGCAAGCGGCCTATCTTAGTGAATACGCTGGGATTGAATGTAGTGGTGACAGCCGCCAACATCCAAGACCGGCAGGCAGCGGGGTGGTTGTTGACGGATGCCTATTTGTGTGGGGCCAAACTAGACCAGATGAAAGTGTGGGCTAACCAGGGATATACGGGAACGTATGTGGAGGAGGTGTTTCAGCTCTACAAGCTGGATTCAGAGATAGTCCGACGACAGGGCAGCGGGTTTAGGGTGTTGCCAATGTGGTGGGTGGTGGAGCGGACATTTGCTTGAATGAGTCTGAACCGGCGCTTGAGTCGAGATCATGAACAACTAGGGGCAACGACGGAAGCTTGGGTCTATTTGGGCATGGTGAGATTGATGCTCAGAAGGTTAGCTTAAGCTTCTCGTACATCCTCTAGGGGTGGGCTTTCAGCAACGCAGCCAACTTGTGACGCATGAGGATCCCAGGTTTGTCGGGGGCCATGTGTTCCTCGGCTTTGAGTTCCAGTGGGGTATCAAAATCGGTGGTCTCTAGGATGATTTTGTCCTCCCACGTCACCTGACGGTCGTAGGCGATCACCCCAGCTGCCGGGGCTTCTGCCTCTGTGTCATTGCGGAAGCAGAATTGAATTAGTTGGGAGTGTTGATCGTCAATGGGGGTAAAAGCCGAAAAGATCAGGTGAATCAGACCGTTGGGATAGGTGATTTGAAGAGTGCGAGAAAAGGGGACAAACCAGCGCCTTAGGTTGGTGCGAATCGTCTTGTCGCTCGCGATATTAAGGTTTTTCTTCTGGATATCGGGGTTGAGTACCTCCATCCAGTGACGGACGAGGATCCCATCTTCTAGTTCGCTAATTTCGTCCAGTGGTGGGGGTACCGGGTTGGACTGATCCCCGTGAGTTTGGCCGTGACCGTGGACAAAGTGCGGGTGAGCACTATCAAAAGCGTTCTCCATAAACCGCAGGCCACTGCAAGCCCACGTTTCATTAAATTCATGGATCTGGCGAAAGGAGGGATCCCCGGCTTGGGGAATCTCAGGGATCGGATAAAGGGCGGGGGATTCTAGACAGACCCAGACATAGCCATAACGAGCTTGGCAGGCAAACGACTTGACCTGGTAGGACTTGGGGATCGGCCCAGATTCCAGTTGGGGCACCTTGACACAGGTTCCAGAGCCATCAAATTGCCAGCCGTGGTAAGGACACTGAATAGCATCACCCTGCACCTGGCCCAATGACAGCTTGGCGGTGCGGTGACAACAACGATCTTCTACGGCGTGGGGATCCCCGTTTTGATCGAGCCAGAGGGCCAAGGGTTGCTGGAGCAGGGTGAAAGATTGCGGCCCTTCCGCCAGCTTTTGCAGAGGCATCAGGGGATACCAAAACTGCTTAAAGACCAAATGTTGAGTGACTAACATGGCGTTTGTGGGTCTAGAGGATTAACAAATGAGGGAAAGCCCGTCTGGAAAGATCTCAGTCTTGGACAAGGATAAATTTGGGCGGGGACAAATTAAGCATCAGATTTAATCAGGGCAGCTAGTTTGCGCCGCATCATGATGCTGGTTTTATCCGATACCATGTGCTCCTCTCCATCAATGGATAAGGGGGCATCGGGATCCGTGAGTTCTAGCACCTGCTGATCTTCGAGGGTGACCCGCCGATCAAAGGCAATGATCCCGGTGGCGGGGGCATCTTCTTCTCGGTCGCTGCGGTAGACAAACTGAATGAACTGAGAGTGCCGCTCATCAATGGGAGTGGTGGTGGTGACCATGACATGCACCAAGCCATTGGGATAGGTGATGCGGACTCGATAGAAGAAAGGCTGGTGCCAAAACCGCTCGGTTTGCCTGAGGGTAACGGGATCCGACAGACCCAGGTTGCGCTGTTGCTCGGGTGGGTTGAGCACCGGAATCAGGGTTTCTACCCGTAATCCCTCAGGATGGTCAAACACTTCTACCGAGGCAGGGGTGGGGGAATCAATGCTGCCCAAGGTGCCTGCATGGACGTAAGAAAAATGGGCATTGTCAAACGAGTTTTCCATGATGCGGAGACCACTAGCCTTCCAGACCTCATCAAATTCATGGATCTGGCGAAAACCGGGATCCCTCGCTTCAGGGATGTCAGGAATGGGTTGTAGGGGGGGGGATTCTAGACAGACCCAGACATAGCCATAACGAGCTTGGCAGGCAAAGGACTTGACCCGGTAGGACTTGGGGATCGGCCCAGATTCCAGTTGGGGCACCTTGACACAGGTTCCGGATCCATCAAATTGCCAGCCGTGGTAAGGACACTGAATAGCATCACCCTGCACCTGGCCCAATGACAGCTTGGCGGTGCGGTGACAACAACGATCTTCTACGGCCTGGGGATCCCCGGCTTCATTCAGCCAGAGGGCTAAAGGCTGCTGGAGCAAAACAAAGGCTTGTGGCCCGTCTACCAGTTTGGTAAGGGGCATGACGGGATACCAGAATCGGCGAAAAACCGCATGGTCTGTGACCTTCATACTGCTGCCATCTCCTGGGGAGGGGGGGAGTTTTGTCCCTGCTCTTCTTCTCCGTAGTGCTTGAGCAGAGCCGCCAATTTGTGACGCATGACGATGCCGGGTTTATCGGAGGCCATGTGTTGCTCCACCGAGATCGATAAGGGCGTATCAAAATCGGTACTCTCTAGGATCCGTTTGTCTTCGAGGGTGACTTGCCGATCAAAGGCGATGATATCGGCGGCTTTGGCCTGCTCCTCGGTGTCGTTGCGGAGACAAAACTGCACCACTTGTGAATGTTGATCATCAATCGGGGTGGCGGCGGTAAAGATCAGGTGGATCAGGCCATTGGGGTAGGTGATCTTGAGGGTACGCATGAAGGGTAGGTACCAGGTGCCCTCGCTGATGCGAACGGTGACGGCGGTGTCTTCCATGCCGAGATTGGCTTTTTGCAGGTCATTGTTATAGACCGGCAGTCGGTAATTGACCTTCAAGCCATAGTCCCCTTCCACAAAGGCATCCAGCTGGGGAGGCACAGGATCTGATTGGATCCCAAAGGTCTGGGCATGAACAAACTGAGGATGAGAGTTGTCAAAGGAGTTTTCCATCAGCCGCAAGCCACTGCATTGCCAGGTTTCATCAAATTGCTGGATCTGACGGAAGCCAGCGTCATCGACTTCGGGGATCTCGGGGATGGCTGGAGGGCAGGGGCATCGAGGCAGACCCAGACATAGCCATAGCGGGCTTGGCAGGCAAAGGACTTGACTTGATAAGACTTAGAGCTGCCGCCAGATTCTAGTTGGGGCACTTTGACACAGGCTCCAGATCCATCAAATTGCCAGCCATGATAGGGGCATTGAATGGCATCTCCCTGTACCTGACCCAAGGAAAGTTTGGCGGTGCGATGGCAGCAGCGATCTTCGACGGCCTGAGGGATCCCTTGTTGGTCGAGCCAGAGGGCGAGAGGTTGGGCCAGGAGGGTAAAGGCGCGGGGGCCAGAGGCCAATTCGGTCATGGGCATAACCGGGTACCAAAACCGCTTCAGGATGGGTTGCTGTGTGACCAACATGGGATTATCTCTGTGATCTTGTCTGGCTCTATTGATAGCCCGCTGCTATTGGCTGTGTTGTAGCTAGAGCAACAAACCCAGGGATCCCTGAGCTTGGAAGATGACAAGTTCCTGAACCCGACTTTGGGATGGCTTTTCTGTAGGTGTTCAAAATTATTGATGGCATGAATTTAGGCAGAGCTAGGCCAGTCCCGCCTCTAACAACGGCAACAAGCTGATTGCCAGCAGTCCCAAAGTGGCCAGGGATCCCGCTAGATAGGACAGAGACCGGCCAATGGGAATATCTGCCATGTAGGCAAGGCTGTAGAACAAGCGTCCCACCAAGAAGACGGCGCACAAGACGGCCACAGCTTCATCCCCCCTCAGGCCAAAGTACCAGGGATCCAGGTGAGGGCGAGTGACATAGGCGATCAGCGCCGCTGCCGTAAAAAAGCTGAAGGTCTCAAAGCCATTTTGGTGGGCCCAGGTAGCCCGCTGAGCATAGGGGGGCAGCTTGTCAAACAAGGCACGAGGGGCGCTCATATCGTAGCCAACACGGGCCCGAGCATAGCCCACCACGCCAAAAGGAAGGTAGACCAAGCCCATCGCTGCGGCAATGGACAAAAGGGGAATGACATCAAGAGGGAGGGTTGCAAACATCACAGCTAAATCCTGGTGAGCGCGAACATTACCCCCATTGTCACCCCAGAGAATGCTCAAACAAGGGAAAACCTCTCACGAGTTAAGGTTAGGGATACGTATTGCTGTCTATCCCGATCCTTCAGGTATGATTTTGCTTCCCTTCCTGGCCCGATCCATCCCTGCTGTTTGCCGCTGTTGGCAACGGTTCTGCCTCATCGCTTGCCTGGGGATCCTGGTGATCGGGAGTTGGGGCTGCTTGTCTCCAGCGGTGCAAGCTAGCTCCACCAGAGGGATCGTGGTTGCTGCTCTCTCACCTGAGATTGGGGATCCCGGAGGACGAGAAGAGGTGACACAACGGCTGGCCTCCATCGCCACTCAAATGGAACTGGTGCGTCTGTGCAATCGACCTGGCTGTCGCTACAAAGATATTCACTTTCAAGTCTTGGATCCCGATCAGTCCAGCGGGGGAACCATTGAGTATCGGGGGGTAATAGACGCTGTCATCGATCGCCCAGCCGACACCATCGACAAGGCCCATTATCGGTTTGAATTCCGGCAGGGTCGCTGGCACCTGATGGGAGGGGAGGAGATCTCAGATGTCTCGTCTTTTGTCTTTGAGGAGGACACCTACGAGGTCTTTAGCTCCTACAGTGGCCGCAGCCGCCTTGATAAATTGGCCAATGCCAGTCCCAAGTTGCGGGTGGGCTATCGAGCCCTCTATCAGCGAGTGATGGATCAGGGGGAAGAACGTTGGCCACTGGAGGATTGAAAGCGATAGTTAGTCTCAACCCTATTAACCCTATTTATCTATTTATCATTTATCTATTTATCTTTATCAGGGGGCTTAGCCAAACCGATAGCCAAATCCCCTCACCGTGACCAAGTATTCAGGATTGCTGGGATCCACTTCTAATTTTTCTCGCAGCCAGCGGATATGGACATCCACGGTCTTGCTGTCCCCCATAAAGTCGGATCCCCAAATCTTTTCCAATAGCTGCTCCCGCGTCCAAACACGGCGAGGATTTCGCATAAAAAGCTCTAGGAGCCGAAATTCTTTGGGGGAAAAGCTGACCTCAATCGCCCGCACCAAGACCCGACACTCGTGGGGATACATCCAGATATCACCATGCCGTAGGGTTGAGGCTTCCAAGTGACCAGATTGGTGTTGACGACGCAGCACCGAGCGGCACCGGGCGATCAGTTCCCGCATCCCAAACGGCTTGGTCAGATAGTCATCCGCCCCCAGCTCTAGCCCCACCACCCGATCTGTTTCGCTGCCTTTGGCGGTCAACATCACCACGGGCACCGTATTTCCTTCTCTCCGTAGCAATCGACACAGATCCAACCCATTCAAATTGGGCAGCATGATATCCAAGACGATCAAGTCCAGCCGATCGGTGGCGTGAATCATCTCCAGAGCTTGGCGACCATCGCTGGCTTGAATCACTTGATAGCCTTGCTCATTGAGTGCTAAGGCCACGGTCTCTCGAATCAGATCTTCGTCCTCCACCACCAAAACTGTCTCGATCAGGGTGGCAGTCTGTTCACGTAAGGGACTGGGGGCGATGGCTTGCATAACAACTCTCAGTTAAAAGGGAACTAGCAGGGAACAAAGCAGGTGGGATTGAATTGGGCTGGGGTCAAACTAGCAACATGCCATGCAATTCTAAGGTGGCGATTTAGGGTAGTGATTCAAGCTAGACAGGCTCAGGTGAGATTCAAAGCAATAAAAACAGACATAGAAGTAAATCAATGCTGGGATCCCATGCACCCTGCCCAGGATGATAAACAAGATGATGATAAACAAGATGATGATAAACAAGATTTTGATGGCTACGGATTCATCCAAGCGTGACTGCCAATAATTCACTGTTAATACTTGATCAATACTTGACTGTTAGAACTTGGCTTGGTAAACAAAATGATGGGTGCTATCCCAAGAAGACCAAGCAAGCCTCGCCCAAGATATCAGACTTTGGAGCCAAATTGCGGGATCCCGATTCTGAATGTGCTGTTCAGAGCAGTAGAAACGGCGGACAGGGAGATGGATCCCGTTGAAATTATAGGACGTGCTGAGAATTGGCTTGGTTCCCGATCCAGGTATCCTTTGTCAGACTTGCCCCGCAGTTGATTGGATGTCTTCCCTTCTCCACATGAGGGGCTGGTTGATATTTTGTCCCTGTTTCTGCGGCACAGATGCTAGGTACCCTAACTTGCCACCTTTCAGTCCTTTTTTCTCAACCTTTCCGGTGAGTCTGGGTACTGGAAAAGTTGCCAGGAGTCGAGGCCGCCAGATATCCAATCCTGCGATGGTTCTGACCGCGCCGAGCTTATTGTTGAGAGTTTAGAAAGACTTGCCTTTGGACAGTTTCACAGCTCACCAGATCTGCCGTTAGTCTTCATGCATATCGTAGGGATCCTGGAGATCTTTAGACGGCGGGCCAAAGGCTAGATAAATACCATAAGCCGTAATAGAGACGACAACGGCGGCAATGGCCACGATGAGAGAGACGGTGGGTTCCATATTCGAGCAGGAAAGGACAACTAACTAGGATTATATTAGAGCAGATATTACACAAGTTTACAATTTGAGGCAGAGATTCACAGCAAAGGGAGGATGTCTGGTAGATTTTCGATACCGTAGCCTCTTGGCCGATAATCTCTTGGCCGATAATAGAGATACCATCACGACCGTTCGTTACTAAGGCAGCACTATGGCAATCCGCACTCGACTGGGCAACCTTCTGCGTCCCCTCAACTCTGAATATGGAAAAGTCGCTCCTGGCTGGGGCACAACCCTTTTGATGGGTGTATTTATGGGTCTGTTTCTGGTCTTTTTGCTGATCATTCTCCAGCTCTACAACCGTTCTTTGATCCTGGACAACATCAGCGTGTCTTGGGAAAGCCTGTCTTTCTAAGTCATCAGCTCAGATCCGCATCGCCGTTTGGCTCTATAAATTTAGATTTTGAGTAGATTTTTAGTATCAGATGGGGAGGTGGCCTTGCGGGGTGATCTCCCCTTTGAGTGTCTCCCCCAAAACGGTCAAGGTCGAAGGGGTGAGGCCATAGAGGATCAAAGCGCGACTGCTTTCCGCCAGATAGAGACGATCATAAGGGGATCCCATCACCAGCCAGAGGCAGTTTTGCGTCGGATCCCATTAGTCATCAAGTTGATCAAGCTGAGTTGGCTGGGGTGACGGGCGACCTGCCACAGTCCAATAATGACTTGGTTATGAGCCTGGGCCAGAGCTGCTAAGCCTTGAGTCTGTGGCTGATCATCCTCGGTGGCCAAGAGTTCTAGCGTGGACTGGGGATAGAGAGTGCGAAACAGTTGCTGGAGATGGCTGACCACACTTGGCAAGATAATCAACAAACTTTGCTCCGGTTGGATCCAAACCCAGGGATCCCCGATTGCGGTGATGCCTTGACGGGCGATGTTCAGGGCCAAGTCTTGATGAGCAGGGGATCCCACGACATCCAGCGGGGGCTGCGGCGATGCGGCCAGGGTTTCAGCAGAGAGCAATCCATACCGGGCTTTGAGGGTGAGGATACGGCGCACCGACTGATCCAGCCGTTCGAGGGGAATGGATCCCTGTCTGACCAGCTCCAGCAGGTGATCGTAGGCCAGGGGTTGCACATCGGAGTCAAAGCCTCGGTCGGCTCCAAACAAGAGGATGTCACAACCCGCCCAAAACGCCATGACTGCTGCCTGAGCTGGCGAGTAGGACGCTGACAGGGCAGCCATCGTCAAAGAGTCCGAGATAATCACCCCTTCAAAGCCCAATTGTTTCCGCAGCCATCCCTGCAAAATATCGGGGCTGAGGGTGGCGGGCTTGTCGGCCAAAGCGGGAATTTGCACATGGGCGGTCATGATCATCTCAGCCCCCGCCTGGATGGTCTGTTGAAACGGGATCCAGTCCACCGTCTGCAACTGCGTCACCGAACGCTGGATGGTGGGCAACCCGAAGTGCGAGTCAAGATCGGTATCTCCATGCCCCGGAAAGTGTTTGGGACAGGGAATGATGCCGCTTTGCTGATACCCCTGCAATGTGGCCACCCCAAGCTGACTGACCAGGGCCGGATCGGAACCAAAAGAGCGGATCCCGATGATGGGATTGGCAGGATTGCTGTTGACATCCACCACCGGGGCAAAGTTGACATTGATGCCCAAGGCCCGCAATTCCAAAGCTGTGGCCGCTGCCATCTGAGCTGCCCAATCTAGGGATCCCGTGGCCGCTATCATCATGGCGCTGGGAAAATGAGTGGCCGGAGCCGGGAGCCGCACCACTGGCCCGCCCTCTTGGTCGATGCTGATCAGCAGGGGAATGGAGGCCAAAGATTGAGAGCGAGACACCAACTCACGAATCTGGGGCAGGGTTTCGAGATTGCCCGCAATGCTATAGAAAATGAGGCCACCCACCTGATAGTCCACGATCATGCGGCGCAGGTGGGGGGAGACCTCCGATCCTGTAAAGAAGACCATGAACAGCTGGCCTACTTTGGCCTCTGGCGACATTTCTGCCAAGAGACTGTCAATGGCGCTGGTGTCGATGGGGTTCGTGAGATCAGAGGGATCCGAAGCAACTGTCATGGGGGCTCGCGAGTCACAGGAGAGGCAATCTTGTTACCTTCCACCGGGATCCACCTGTTCGTCAAGCTGGCCTCAAGTCTTTTGGTTTGTTACAAACCGTTCTAATGAGTGAGGTAACTGAGGTCTAGTTACTGAGGTGGAACCAGGGCCGCAGTCTTACCCCTACTGCACTGCCGATCAGAGCAAAACCGATCCAGAGCCAGCCATGCAAACTGGTGGAGGCGATGCCGCTAAAGTAGGCTCCCACATTGCAGCCAAAGGCCAAACTGGCTCCATACCCCATCAGGATGCCGCCCAGCAAGGATCCCACCATCCCCAGCCGGGAAGGGGGCTGACGCACCGACATCCGGCCTGCTAACGAAGCCGCCAAGGACGCTCCCAAGACGATGCCGATATTCATCACCGAGGTGATATCTCCCCAGATACTGCTTTCTAAGGCGGTGCGGGGGAAGTCTTGCACCCAAAAAAAGCTGCTATCGGGATCCCAACCCAAGCTCTGGGCAATTTTGGCCGTCCACAAGGTAAACCCCCACGTCACCCCCCAAGGCCGACCCGCCACCAGCAATGTCACCCAATTGAGCACCGCCAGCAAGATGCCGCCACTGACCAGCGACCAGGGGCCACAGAGCAGCGACCGCCAATGCCAGTCCTGCCCAAACCCCACCGAGAGCATCACCTCCCCGTGGCGACGGCCCCACCACCACAGCCCCACCGCACAGAGTCCAATCACCGCCAACTGAATGCCAACCCCCCCCCAGCCCAGCGATGCCGCCAAGGAAATTGGCCCAGAGGTACGCGGTAAATTTGCCCACATGGCTCCGGTCAAGCTGGCCCAAAAGGATCCCAGGCCAAAGGTGAGCAGGGTCAACAGCATCATGGAGCTACCGCCGCCAATGGCATAGAGGGTTCCGCAGGCGCAGCCACTGCCCAACTGCATACCGACCCCAAACAGAAGTGACCCTATCACCGCCTGCACCGCCACCGGAGCCAGGGATCCCTCAAACTGTCCCGTCACCAAAAAGGGCGCGAACAGCAGCGTCACCACCGTCAGCATTACCATCTGGGCCAAGACCCCCCGCACCTCCCCATAGACAAACAGCTTGCGGTAGGAGGAGGCAAAGCCAAATCCGGCATGATATAACGTCGCCCCAAACAGCCCGCCCACAATCAGCAGGATCCCTTGTTGCCAGCCATACAAGACAGCCAAAGCAATGCTACCCGCCACCAGGATCCCCAAGATCAACATGACCAAGGGCTTCTGGGGCCGGGGTTGAATGGCAGCCAATGGAGAAGAGGTCTGTTGAAGAGCGGTCATGGTGGCGGTGATAAGTAGAGAGAGTGGCAGCTATGTAGAGTAGACGCGGCTAGCGGAGTAAAGGATTGGCCCAGAGGGAAGAGAGTTCAGCTAGGTTCCGTCTTGTCTAGCTCTACTCTGGCCCTGGGGATATCACTGCCTCCACCTGGGATCCCGCAGGGATCTCTTGGGGAATCGCCACGGGATCCGGCAGCTCTTGCAGGTCTTGGCGGGCACGGTCAAAGGTGTCATCCAGGGCCACAGCCTGTTGGTAGCTCTGCCGCGCAGCAGTGATATCCCCCCGCTGAGCCTGTGCCCAACCCAGGGTATGCCAAGCCGGGGCATTGTCTGGGTCTAGTGCCACCGCCTGTTGGGCATCGCTGATGGCCTGCTCCCATTGGGTTAGCTCCCCATGAACCCAGGCCCGATTATTCCAGAGCACAGCATCTTGGGGATTGAGGCTCAAGGCTTGCGAATACGCGGCCAAAGCGGCTTGCCATTCCCCTTGATCGGTGCGAGTCAGGCCCAGCGCCAGCCAGCCCCATACATCCTGCTGATCCAGCTCGATCATCTGCTCTGCCACAGCCACCGCTTGCTCCAGACTTCCCCGCTGGCGCAGACTGGTCACCTGATGATAGAGACAGGCAAAACTTTGAGGCCGCGTTTGTAAAATCCCCTCCAATTGAGCCAGTGCCTTGTCATGCTGCTCCAGCTTTTGCAGGGCGATCACCCGCGCGTATTGAGCGGGAAAATAGTCCGACTTCAGCTCCAAAGCATTGTCAAAATGGTCTAACGCCAGCTCCCAGTAGCCTAGATTTTGACAGGCCAAGCCTCGGGCATGCCAACTTTGCACCTGATCATCCTTGACCCGCAAGGCCCGTTCCAACATATCGCTGGCCTGCCGATAGCGACCCACCTTGAGCAACAGGATCCCTAAGTTATGCCACCCCAAGGGATCCCTGGGTTTGAGTTTGAGGGCACGTTTATAGCACTCTACAGCTGATTTCAACTGATCCGATTGCTGCAAGGCATCTGCCCGCAGTCGCCACAACACGGGATCCTGCGGTGCCAATTTCACAGCTTGGGCAAACGTGCTGGCAGCAGAGGGATACCGCTTCAGTTGATAGAGGCAGGATCCCCGCGCCACCCACGGCTCAAGACGATTTTTTTCTAGCCGCAGAGCTTTGTTGAAACTGCTGGCTGCTAATCGAGTCCGCTCCAGTTGCAAGAGCCGGATGCCTCGGTTGTGCCAAGCCACCCAAGAGTCGGGATCCATTTCCAACACGCGGTCATAGTTGACCACCGCCGCCTTAAACTGCCCCATCCGCCCTAAGATCAGAGCCACCTTGAGGCGAATCTGCTCATCGTAGGGATTGATGGCCAGGGATCCGTTGTAGCTATCGATCGCTTCCCGATAGCGACCCAAACTGACCAATACCTCTCCCCGACGGCCCCACGCTTGGGCAAAATTGGGATCCGCATTCAAGGCTCGATCCAATGAGGCCAGCGCCTCTGTGGCATTGCCCTTACGCAGCCATTCCTCCGCCCGGTCATATTGCAGATCGGCGGTATTCCACTGGAATAACCGTTGAATCAGCTGCAAAATGGCAATCTGTTGCGCCCCTTCCTCCGGTGTCCCCAACACATCCCCTTTTGAGATCCGGGTGATGGCTGCCTGAATCGAGCGGACAAAGGACTGAAAGCCGGTGATCTCCTCATCATCCTTGGCCAGGGTGATCCGGTTTTGCAGCCGGAATCGTTGTAAGTCCATCGGCGGCTTGAATTTGGCATCAAGGATCCCCATCAACTGCTGGGCTTGATACTCAAATAAAATGGGATCCTCATCAGATCCGGTAAAGTCCACATATCGCTCGGCCCGTTCCACCGGACTGGGCAAATCGCAGGGTTCATAAACTAGGGGCAACAGGCGAAGATTTTGCCGAGCTGGGGCATGAGGAAAGCCCGTATATAGCTCATCGCGGGGCCAGGGATCCTCCACAAACTCTTCCGACAACACGGGAGCCAACCAGCGGCACTGCTCAATCGCCACCCGCAATTCCAATCGCCGATCATCTCCAGGCTGCAACATCCAGCGGTCATACCAGACCCGAAATCCCTCCCGATCCAACCGTTCGGCCAATCGCTGTACCCAAGGCCGCTGGGCTCGGTGATAACGCAGGAAAATATCAAAGCGATAGGAAGAAGGGGCGGCGGCGGTCATGCTGAGAAGAACAAACTAGCTTCAGCTTATCAAGAGGATCCCTAAGCCTGACAGCGGGATCCCGTGGGAGCAGGAGGCGGATAGTCATGGCCAGCTCCAGTGATGATCACCTATCACCGCTCTGGTATCACCGCTTTGGGCATCTCAAGCTTGGTGTTGGCGTGGATCCAACTCTAGGGCCTGGGACAGACGCTTTTGGTCACTGGAACCGATCCGAAATCGCTCATTTTCCACATCCCGCACCCAACTCTGGCTTTTGCCCAACTGTTGAGCCAATTCCCGCTGACTTATCCCCCGTTGCCGACGGGCGGCAGAAATGTCAGATCCACAGAAGTTGGGGTCTGGGTTGGACAGAACCGATGGGGTGGGCTGAGGTTTGCTGGAGCGTCGGGAACTTTTACGTCGCGTGGGCTTAGGCTTCAGTTCGCGCGAGGGATCCGCCTGAGGATGCCAGTCTTTGGGCAAATCAAACTGTAATATGCGCGCCTGCATGAGGAGTCCCCACTTACCCCGTGGACTGGAAGCCGTCAGGGATCCACTCTGATGGGCATCGTCGATCCAAAAGTCGAGCGCTTCTTCTGCATCGTCTGGAACAGCCTCCAACCTTGACCAGAGAGGCCGGATTTCGTCAGGATACGAGACTGGATCAAAGATAGGGTTGAGGCCGCACAGGTTCAATACTTCCAGATCATTTTCAAACATCCGCACCATGCGCTTGCGCTCTTTGGTCTGAGTATGAGCCTCTTGGAGCCGCGCTTCTCCATAAGCTACCCGCATCAAGGTCTGAACCGTCACCCGTTGCTGCCGCCCCATCCGCACTTTGAACAACAACCACAGCAGCATTCGGACGGATCCGGGATGATGTTGCCAGTGGCTCATCACCGCATGGAGCAATGACAGGGGCAAATGACTGTACTGATAAAAGGCCGCCTGTTGACGATGCCCCTCTCGATTTAGAAAAAATCGTGCCCATTCCCCTGGCTGAATCACCCAGGTTAATCCCACCAGATGGTTGCACCCTTGGTCATCTTTTTGGAAGTGATGATGGACTTTTAAAAGGTTCCACATGGGGCCCAGCGGGACAGAAAAAGCATTGACTTTGCCTTGGGCAGGCCAATCGGCGGCGGCATGAATCTGACAGACCTGCTCAACCCAATCTTTGAGTAATGTCAGCCGCTCAATTTTACTGAGATCTTTTCTCTTTTCCCAGCCCAAATAGGATTCAATCTGCTGATCAGAGCAGACAAAATGATCCTGACAGGGATTATCTAATTCCACTGCATAACCCGCAAAAATCAAATGTAGACAGGCCGCCCGTAGATCCCAAGGATGCTGAAGATCACTGCTATCAGCAATTGGCTCTCGGCACAAAGTCAGGGATCCCAGGCTTTGCAGCACAGACTTCTGGTAACAAAGAATGCCATTTTCTCCTGCCACTAGAGGCAAGTTTTCTGACTGAGCCAAAAGATTACAAGTTTCCCAAATCAAAATGGAAGAGGCAAAAACTTGAGTTTTTCCGTTCAAAAAAAGGGGAGGACTCGATCGGATTCGGGCCACAATAGATTTGGTTCGGCCTTTGAGAGATTCATAGGGCTGAACCACTGATTCTGGACAGGCCACCACGCACTGAGGTTCGGGGAAAAAGCCCTCACAGTTGTTACACAACAAGGGATTGAGCCAAATCTCTCCATCTTGGACACTGATTGCCTGGGTGGGGCATTGAGAAATACAACTATGGCAGCCTGTGCACTCTGCTGAAATTTGGTAAGCCATATTACAAAAGCTCTAGCTAAATTTTTCTCCATCCATGCAATGCAAAAACTCAAACAAGAGCGGATGTCTATCAAAAGTCCTAATTAACAATTTCAACTGCGAGGTTCTCTGCACGATACCCCAGGTTTTAAGTCGAGCTAGAGCTGTTTTGGTTGTTTTTGAACCTTTTCTAGGAATCCTGTTTCTCTTAATCTTCGTGTAGTATCAGCGAAGACATTTTTACAGCAAAAAGTCTCCCCTGATACCAAGTTCAGAGGAGGATGAGGTTGGATATGGCCTGCCTTGCATCTCGATCTTTAACCAGAGCGAATTAGCTAGAGCAGGAATTAGCTAGCGCGGATCAGACTTTCTTTCATCGCGGAGTTTTGGAGGTGATCTGAACTGGTGGATGTCAATAACGACCATCATGCAAACCGATCAATGACCAAGACCCCATAGGGTTTTCCTCTCACCCAGAAGGCTTGATCCAGTTGCTCAGAGAGTGGTTCTAGATGCCAGCCGAGGGGATTGGGTTCTAGTTCGAGGGCGTTGACCATCTGATCAGTGCTGAGATGGGTGCGGTGTTGAATTTGATCTAGGCTAGGGGGCGAAGGTTTATTTTGACTCAGCTCCACCGCTGTTTTGAGAATGGATCCTAAGTGAAGAAAACAACTGTTCATGAAAACACTCCGGGTGAGGGGAAGAGTTTGAATTTGAATCACCTTGTTGAGGACGATTTGACAATCATGGCCACAGTTTTGGCCGAGCGCTTAAACTAGATAGGCTTCTTGGTGAGTGCGAATTGTGCAGTCAGACCGTGGGTAGGCCACACAAAGAAGAATAAACCCTTTATCGATCTGCTCCTCATCCAAAAAGGCTTGCTCGGATTGATCGACTTCGCCCTCTACCAGTTTGCCGACGCAAGATGAGCACGCCCCCGATTGGCAGGAGGAGGGAAGGTCAATATCTTGGTCTTGGGCTGCTTCGAGAATAGTGGTGTCGTCGTCAACTTGAATCAGACTATCGAGCTGTCGTTTTTGTTGATTAGGTGAACGGTATAGGTGGTCATGATGAGTACTCTAAGGATAAATAAGCAAGGATAGAAGAGTCTTATACCGGGATCCCTGGGTGACAATCCTCCCCATGTTGTACCGATCCACAGCTGGCACATTCCGGTATCTGAATCCCCACATAAGGATCCATAATCTTGAAAACTCGGAATAGT
>JAAUUM010000078.1 GCA_012031565.1 Synechococcaceae cyanobacterium SM2_3_2 | reverse complement strand
CTCAACTTCTTCCACGAATAAACTGGTTTGACCAACACTGGTGGGGATTCTCCACGAGGCTAGGATCCCGGTGGTTAGCAGGATAAGACTCAGTTTTTGTAGAGCACAGCTCGTTCTAGCATACGATTTTGTGAAGATTTGGGCAGAGACTAGCAGCTCAATACTCACTGGGCAACCTTAGTTGTGGAGGGGGCATATTCGATAGGTGCCGTATGACCGAGGCTAACTATTCCAAAATGTGAGCCGCATTAGAAAATATCCTAGGATCCCTAGCAGGAACACCGTTTTCAGTAAGACAGATGGTGTAAGGATCTGATGACTCTACAAGAGCGGACGCAGCTCCTTGAAATTGTCGTTATTTTGAAGACTTGGATTTAGTTGGGTAGCTTGTTCAAAGTCCGCAAGAGCAGCCTGTTGTTCTCCAATTTTAGTCTAGCCAGACCTCTATGGTAATAGGCAGTAGAAGCATCTGGATCCAGTTGAATAGCTTGGTCGAAATCCTCTATAGCCTCGCGATAATTGCCAAGCATATACTTGTAGACTCCACGTACAGAGATAGTATATCTATTTCTAAAAAGCTCTGGGTCCAGTTGAATGGCTTGGTTAATATCCTCTATAGCTTCATCATAATTACCAAGATCATAGTTAGTATAAGAACGCATTCTATAGGCATAACTATTTACTGGATCCAAGCGAATCATTTGATTGTAATCTTCTAAGGCTTCATGATCATTGCCGAGATATCTTCTCAGTTCTGCACGCAGAAGATGGACTGAAACAGAGTTTGGATTTAAACGAACAGCTTGATCATAATCTTCCATTGCCTCATTATAGTTTCCATTCGTATAGTTAATATATCCACGAAATTGAAAAGCTAAATCAGAATCTGGATCCAAACGGATGGCTTGGTCGACATCTTCTATAGCCCCCGTATAATTGCCACGTCTAAACTTGGAGCCTCCACGATTGAGCCATGCTTCTGGATCCTGGGGGTTAAGACGAATTAATTCATCTAGCTCAGAGAAATCGTTTTGGCTCTGGGATCCTTGAGCCACAGGAGGAAACGCCAGAGGAGATGGGATACCTAGTTCAATCAAAAAGGATCCCATTGCCAGACTAGCTGTCAGTATTTTTAGGGCTTTTTCGTGTTTCATGGCTTGTCTCCTGATGAGGCTTTGATCAATCATTCGCACATGACTTTCTATCGCCTTAGAAAAATCACGAGAAGTCAAATATTAGTTATCTTGGATGTATCTTAGTCAGGTTCCACCAGTCATGCAACTAGCTCCATGAGCGGTATCGAAGATTAGTGACAACGTCACAAAAAACTTCAGATAAGATCTTCATCCTTTATTCGGTGAGGATGAATTTCATTGAAAACTTGTAGTCCCTAAAGAATCATGATTTTATTTTGTCTCAAGGTAAATACATTAAGGAATCAAAGCAGAACCCTCTATTTGTAAGACACATCTAGCTAGGTTGTATTGCCCATTAAGTTCTTGGTATGTGTTGAGAACTCTACTTAAGGCATTGTTAACAGAACCTGTCTCTGAAACAGGATCTAAAGATACGATAGCTCTTCTTGTTCCCGTTAGTCGCCCACATGCAAGTGTTACTGTTGCCTGCTGATTTACTACATAGCATCCTGAACTTCTGATGCTAGGGATGTCTGTACTCTGCATGGTTCTACCAAATTCACATGCCTCTTCTATACTTTCTGCCGCAGGAGAAAAAGCAAAAGCACCACTGCTTGCAACTCGACTACAGTAACAGCGTACTTCTCCAAGTGGCTCAGTAATCTGCTCTGTTTCTGGTGTTCCTCCCCTTTCCTCTGGATCTCTACATTCCTCAAGAGCACTATCTGGCTCCATACCTTCTCTAGTTAGTCTTTGAATACAATTTACAAGACTTGTCTCTTGTCCATAGATTGGAACTGCATGCAAAATGAATGACAAAAAAATAACTAACTTAAAAAGATTTTTGTTTTGACGTAATCCAGTGAATAGCTTCATTTGGTTTTACCTCCTTTGAATTGTTCAACTCGGTGTAGTCTTTTACAAGCATTCACCTCTTGCTGCCTGTCTCGAAACTCCTAATGACATTAGTTGGTTGATGCAACTGCTTCCTGATCCTGGTTGGGGCTGGTTTTCAGATGTTGGTGAGCCACACTCAGCTCTTGCTGCATCTAGTGTTACACCAAGGTTTGCTAGGTTAACAACACAGAGCGTTTGATCAACGTTCGAGGAGGGAGGAGGAGATGGTTTTGGTGTTGGTAGACCAGCCGGCCCTAGTCTCTCTAGTGGTACAGGCGGTGTAGGCAAAGGGGCTGATGCGGGTAGCCGTCGTGGTACAGGTATCGGAGTCGCAGTAGGTGAAGGCGTCGGCGTGGGGCTCGGCGAAGGTTCTGAAGTAGTTGTTGGGCTGGGGGTTGGATCCGGCGTCGGAGATACAACAGGCGTTGTGGTTGGGTTCGGCTCTGGGGTGGCTGTCGGAGTCGGTCGAGGGGGAGGAGCCAGCCTGGGTTCTGACTGCGAGATTCGTTGTATCAGCCAAGGCACCGCCACCAGCCCAGACACTGCCAGCAATGCAATCAAAGCGTTCCGCACCATCGCCTTACCCTGAGGATGCGGGATCGAAACCGGCAATCGTTGGGTGCGCTCAGGCTGGGTACTACGGATAGATACCTTTACATTAGACAAGGGCATTGAATCCGGGGATCCTAGTCTCTCAGTCGTGGCAGCAGGCTCCTGAGCTTTGGGCCCCTGAGCCGATGTTGAGATCACCACTGGATTTGATTCAAACTGATGTCTCGACTCCCACCACTTCCGCACACTGCTGGGCCGATCTTCAAACCGAAAACGCATCGCTGATCGAATTAACCCCCGCCACGGCTGCCCCACCCCCGGTGGCTCCCAACTCTGATCCACTAACTCCATCAACTGAAACTTGGGCAGGATTCCGGTTAACATCTCATAGAGCATCACCCCCAGCTCATAGATATCGGTCTGAATCCCGATTTGCTCCCCTGCCATCATCTCCATCGGCGCATACCCTGGCGTAAAAGCCAGCGTACTTTTGCTCCCTAGCTCCTGCTTAGCTGCCCCAAAATCTACCAACTTAATCTGCCCTTGATGGGACACCATTACATTGTCTGGTTTCAGATCCAGATGGCAGACACCCAGCTCATGCACCCCTGCTAGTCCATTCACCAGGGCATCCATCACCTGAAAGCATTGATCCTTAGTAAAACGCTTGGAAGGTTGCTGATTCAGCAATTGCCGCAACGTCTGCCCTTCAATCAGCTCCATCACTAGATAAGCCGTCTCCCGCTCCTGAAAGAAATCCTGCACCCGCACCACATGCAGATTAGACTGGCTCACCTTGGCCAATAGCTGCCCTTCCCGCAAAAATCTCACCAACCCCCGCCGATATAGATCTTCCTGGCTCGACGAGACAATCAAGTTGCCACTCTCGCTATCCCGAAACGCTTGCTCGCGGGGGTAATACTCCTTGATTGCTACATGCTGATCCAAGTGAATATGGTGTGCCCGATAGGTGACCCCAAAACCACCCCGCCCCAATGGGTACTCAATCTCATAAGAGGAATTGCCTTTCGTATCCTGCTTCAGATGTGTTCCAGCTAACAACATATCTCGCATCAGCGAGGGTAAATGTACCCTACAGCTGGGGCATAGCTCCGCCCCAGGAGGAATCTCATCATGGTGGCAATTGAGACAACGCATTTCAGTCGTGTAAATCTCACCCCAGTATAGGCACAAACATTTAGTTTGATTCACCGATTCAAATCCACCTTACCCTCTTGTCCAGACGACAGTGATTAGAGAACGTGTCTAAGTTCACTCGTATTCTCCCCAAAGCTCTCTCTGATGGTTCAAGTCCCTAACCCTGATGGAGGGAGCTAGCATCACTGGCCAAGTGGATGGCATGGCGATTCGATATATTCAGATGGGGAGAAAAGTAGAGTCTGTGGAGGCGGGTAGAGAGGGTCTCTATAGGCTCAAGTGCTTTTGAGGACTGGGTTTGAGGTGGATCCGTGGTGATGTAGAGGATCCCCCCCCCCATAGCGAATGAGAGCGGGGGATTTGGAGCTACCTTTGCGTAGCCTGGAGTTCTGTGATTCTTGCTCTGGTGCTTTGGATCCGTTCTCTTTGGCTGTTGATGCTTCGTTGCAGGGCGTTCCATTGGTTCTCGGAGATGAGTCCGACTTGATAGGCGGGGAGGGTTTGATGGTATTCAGCTTGGAGGCGGTCAAGTTCTTGCTGCTGGAGGATGAGCAGGTCTTGGAGATTATCAATGGATTGCTGATTACGCAGCTGTTGATCTATCTCTCGGTTGAGCTGATTTTGGTCACGTTGAGATTTGGCCTGTTCACGTTCTTGCTGCTGCTGAATGTCCTGTTGTTCTCTGAGCTTCTCAGCTTCAATATCAGATTGGAGGGTGAGGATTTGTCGTTGGAGAGTGAGCCATTGGGGAGGTAATTCGGCATCAATGAGAAGGGATCCACGTAGGATTCGTTCTGCATCTCTGCGGCGGATGAGTTGGTCTTGTTGGAATTGCAAAAGCTGGATCTGGTCTTCGAGAAGTTGGATCCGGTTCTGATAGGGATTGGCCTGGGCTGCTTGGGCGATGAGCATGAGAAACAGTATGACTTTCATGGTTGGATAGTGACCTCCACGGTGAGGGTACTGTTGGTCTGGTCAAGCCAGCGGATGCGGCTAATGGATCCCGCAAAGGGGGCACGGATGGTGAGGGCATTGAGTTCCAGGTTGATGATTTGGAGCTGGCCCATTAGAACTTGGTGTTGGGTGGTCTGCTCCTGGCGATAGTTATCGATGTCCTGCTGGTATTGGAGTTGAGCTTGTTGGGCCTGAGTGTGAGCGGTGAGCAGAGCTGAGTAAAGAGATTGCAACCGGAGAATCTCTTGCCGCATTAGGGAAGGGGCTACTTGACTGGCTTGCAGGTGGGTGACAAGGCGGTAGTGTTGGTCGTAAGTGGCCTGAGCCTGCTGGTAAAGCAACATCCGCTGTTGCAGAACGATGGTGTTTGGGGGTGGTGTGTTCTCCAGCGCCAAGAGCTGGGATTGAATTTCGAGTCGGCGGTTTTCCAGTTGGATCCGTTCTGCACTGCGAACTACCAGAATGTCGCCCAACTGAACGACTTGTCCCTGGCTGACTTGCAGCTCACTGGGATCCGACAGGGTGATGTGGATCCGGTGGGGCCGAGCGGGTTGAATGACTGGGGGCGGGGTTTCAGTGGTGAACATGGATGACTATTCCTCCACTATGTAAAGGATGGCGTGGGTACAGATGTGAAACGTGGTGTCCTGTCGGATCCGCTTGCCTCGCTGGTAGAGGGTGGTCCCCTTCATTTGGATGCAGTTTTTGAATGGGCTGGTTTGTAAGGATCCTGTGATTTCAAAGTCGTTTGGGAGAACAATTCTGTAGGCAGGCAGTTTTCTTTTGGGATAGGGAATGACTTGGGCTGTCATTAGCATTACCTCCATCTATCACTGTTTTGGATCCGGCTTGCTTGAAGAAATGGAATGAAGAGAAGAGAAATTAGGTTGTATTTCATGAGGTATCTCATTACGGTCTTTGGCCCAACGAGCGATGAGTTTCTTACTACAGGTCTGGCCTGTCCATTCTTTGATGAACTGCTGTCTTTGCTTGTATGTCCAATCAGGGGAAAGCGCGTCCAGGATTTTGTAGACGGTCTGTGCCCTCTGGATCTGTTTGTGGTTGTAGGTCGCAGACCGTTCCTGGGTTTGTTTCTTCTGGTTGGGGGGAGAGAACAGAGTTTTGAGGAGATTCAACACGGCGGTAGTAGGGCAGGATATCAACTTGAGCAGCTTGGGATTCCAATCTCACAAGGGCAGATAGGGGCTTGAGCTGGGCAATGAGATGCTCAGCAAATCTAAACTTGCGGGCGACGGTTTTGACCTCGGTTTGGTCAACTGGAAGGACGATTTTAGTAGCAGAGTTAGCGATGACATCTTTGGATAAATGCCGTTCAGATTGAGAAGCCAGGATAAGAGCAAGGCCATATTTGCGGCCATCCATGATGATGCGGTCGAGGGCGGATCCACTGGTTTTGGGCATCTCTTTGGCTTCGTCAATGAATAGGAATGTTTTGGGAGCAGATTCCCCTAACAGTCGATGCTGATTCATTAACTGATGAGCTAACGATTCAGCAGCAATGGATCCCAAGGCTGGAGGAAGTTTAGAGACATCAATGCGGATGAGATTATTGACCCATAGGGAAGGTTGTGGTCTGGAAAAGATGCCGTAGCTGAAGGTGGCAGCAAGTTTGATTTGGAGCTTGGTGTAGTCGCTGCTGCCTGCTTCGACTCGCTCCTGGATGGCTTTTTCGAGGTGAGCAAAGGTGGGGGGATCCTGCGTCCAAGTCGATGGTTCGCTCTGAAGGATCCCGCGTTTGAGATAGATTTCCTTGAGGGTTTCCAACAGATGTCCCTCTTGGATCGGGCCAAGCGTTAGGGCTTTACGGATGAGCATGGCGACTTGGATAGCTTGGAGATGAGGGCCACCACCTTCAGGATCTGGGTTGATCGTCAGAGGATTGATGCCATGCGGGGATGCCATGTGGAGCGGATAGACAACTTCATCGGGGAGAGATTGGTCGCCGTGAAAGTCGATGATGAGAATCTGTTTGCGGCCATAGTTTGCTAACTCATGAGCCATTGCTTTAAGGGTCTGCGTCTTGCCAGATCCTGATGCACCAATCACTACCACATGAGGGTTGGGCAAAGCATGGGGATCCCAGTGGGTGGATGTACATTCGCTTCTATCGAATAGTCTGATCTTGGAGAAGTTTTTCTAGCTGGGGTACGAGATGGGGAAGATCGGTACTGACGATATCCCAAATGATGTCGAGGTTAACCTCAAAGTAGGCATGGGATAGTCGATCTCGGGTGCCTGCAATTTGCCTCCAAGGGATACTGGGTGCTTGATCTCGGGTCTGTTGGGAGACGTTTTTGGCAGCTTCTCCTAATATCTCGATTAGCCGTACTAATGCAAGGGATAACATTTCATCTTGATCAAGATCCTGACGACTTCTGTTCTGAATGAACTGGAGGGCTTTTTGAGAGGCATCTAGCATGTGAAGAAGGCGGACTCGGTCAGTCTTGGGACTGGTCATAGATCACCTCGGCTTCGGTGATGACCTGATCTCGAAAGTAGCGGCTCAGATCTTGAGGAGTGTTGAGATCAACGGCTCGACCTAACATCTTAGAAAGCTGATCTTGCAGGTCGATGAAGGCAAAACCTGGGGTATGCACTGGATCAATGTCCACCAAGACGTCGATATCACTGTGAAGGGTAAAGTCATCTCTGAGGATGGATCCAAACAGGGCCAGTCGACGAATGTGGTGACGCTGGCAGAATTGCACGATCTGCTCCTGCGGTATGGAGATAGGGAGCTGTCGGGTTCTGGTCATGGTCTTTCGGCAGAGAGACTTTAGAGACGGCCTACTCAGTCAGCTTACGTCCTTCGAGGGATTTAAGAGCTAGGACGATATTGGATCCTTTGGGATCCCTGCTGTTTGTGGCTCATCGGCGATCCCCTCCTCGGTGTCGTTGGGCTGGATCCAGACCTGGCCGTCGATGATATCTAGGTGAATAAAGAGCCTTTTGATCAGCTCACTCCGGATCTCGAATGATGAGACAGGAATGGTGATGGCGGTGGCCCTCCCCCTCTTTTCAGAGGATGGCATAGAGATCGGTGACGAGGAGAACTTGCCTTGCCACAAAATTCCGAGGAGGATATGATTGCAATCTATCCTGTACCCCAACTGGCTATAACTCTTGCCCAGAGAGAATCATATATCTATTCAAATATCCGTGAAAGATAAATCATTGACACCCAAGCTCCGTTACCTCGTCACAAAACATATTGGATCAATTGAGCTACAGGAACGGATCCTAGCGATAGGAGACAGACTCCTCAACTTTGACCCCAGGATCCAAGAACATACTGGGACACGGGGAGAGATTCTCTTTGGGCGAGTCAAGAGTGTTCCTTGTGCAGCGGTTCGCTACTTCGATGATGAAAATCTTTTAAGACTCTACCTATGGCTTCCACGCTTCGCTCAATCTAGTAAGGGTGAGCAACCTCTCAAGGCTCTACAGGTGCCTCGGTTCAAGATAGTTATGGACAGTGAGTGGTCTAGGGTTTTACAAATAGTCCACATTCCGGAGGGTAGAGCACGGCAACAGACTAAACAGTCCTCTAGCCCTTACCGTCCCGATCGATATTCGCAATACCTGGACAAGTACCCGGAACTTAACGTGGGCAACGTTGAGGAAGTGGTTGCTCTTGTGCATCTGGCGTTGGAAATGTGGCGACGTCGGGAAGACAAAGACTGGTGATCATGTCCTGCTGGGCATCAACGGAATGTGGATCGAACTCTTGGGGAATGGCCCAATAGAGAACTTTTCAAAAGCTAAGCCCCGGTTGCTTGTAAAAGATGCAGAGGCAGTTCCGGGGCGCACATACTTTTTTTTACCTTAGCTCTTTTGGTTTTACCAATGGCCTTCTCTTACACTCCGATAATTCTCAAAGCGGTGGAGGCTCATATCAACTGAGAGGCTTGAGAAGTATTACTTAGCGGCACGAGGAAATCACCAAGATTGAAGATCTCCTGTGGAGCATGGAAGGATAGCTCGCAGTCAATGGGATCAGGGTTGCACCTCACTAAAGTGCGCCCAGGCTGTACGGTAGTCTTCTACGCGATCGCAGCGGTCGAAGGTGGCTTCGTAGGTGATGGTGCGCTGGATCGGGCCGTTGGGGAGGGTGTCGTCTTCGATGGTGTGCTCTACGGTGCCGCTGGTCATATGCTGCACGTCTTCCCAGCCCAGGATCCCTTTTTTCTTGTTGCTTTTGCGGGGAAGGCCAACTCCTACTAGACCTTTGCTGGTGGTGAAGATGATCCGACCGTTGCGATCGAAGTAGGTTTCACGCTCGTACTGCTGCATGACGGGGAATTGGACGCGGTAGATGGTGATCAGTTCATCCAGGGTGAGGCCGAGGGCTATAGCGGCTAGGACATCAATCTCGACGAGGGCTTGGCGACGGGTGTAGTCGGTGCGTAGGGCACAGTGGCGCTGCCAATGGGGAGTAAGCGTGCTAGAGAAGCTGTTGTCGAGACGAGGATCCTCTTTCGACCAGGTGTCTTGCTGGAAGACAGGATCCCAGCATTCGGCCCAGAGATCGGTGTAGTGGGTAGTGAGGCAGTTGAGGGTAAGGGTGCGGACGAAGGCAGACTTACTCAACTCTGGACAAGGAAAAAGAGAAGAAAGCTCATCTCGGAAGTTACTCTTTCCAGTTGTTTTGATAAAAAAATCAAAGGGAAGCGAAGCACAAAGAGTCGAAAGACTAACCAGGTAATCAAAACTTTCAAATGTAAGTGAGAAGCAACCGTCGATATGTCCTACTCCTCTTGGTTCTATTGCACTGATAAGAGTTCTTTCACCTGATTGACTAAGCATTTTCCTGCATACCAACCGATAATACTCAGTCACCGGATCCCGATCACCCCAGGGCACACAGGGGATCCTACGGCGATATTCTGCTGGCTCACAGTCGGGGACGTAGTTGGTACGGGGAAGGTAGTCGTTAGGAATTCTAATGAGATCGAGGATGTCATAGGCTTTGTGTGTATCACAAATACGTCGAGGGGTTTTGTAGAAAGGTGTGGCGACGTAGAAGTGTGGGCCTGAAAGAATTAGATTATCTGTTGATTCAATAAATTTAGTTTCACTGCGGATTGTATGATTCTTCTGAGTTTTTGTTTGATGCCACATCTCTAAAGGAAGATATTGGCTGTCTATTGAACCTAAGCGTTTTTGTGGAGCCGCAAACTTTCGCAATACACTTACAAGCTGGGTCGAGTGCAAAGTTGGGAGCCTTGCCTCAGCTGGGGATGTTCCTTCAGTGTCGTATAGTTTTGAGAACAGATCTAGCTCATCTATTGAGATGTTTAAGATCCTTTTCCTGTGTCCTATTAAGTTCCAGGAATTATCTTCTGTCTTGATGCCACCTACTTCCCCTGTCCCATTGTCGCTGAAGCATTCATCAATTGTTTTAGAGGTGAAAAGATTTGCAATTGTTATCAAACTCGGATTTTGAATTTGCCCATAAATGTTTAGGCTGAATTTATTCCTGTTGCCTATAGGGAAGAATTTTTTTTCGTTTTGGAACTGAAAATGATATCTTAGGCGGCCATATAGTTTGCGTCGAAATGTAGATCCCTCTGGATCATCATAGACTCCCTCAGGATGGAGAAAACCAGACACGCCTGTAGGTTTATTAAAAGTCCATGCCTGGGGTAGAAAGCACTTAAATAGATTCGTCTGGCTCCCTTTCAGAAGAGGATAATTCTGTAGAGCATTGAGGAAGTTTTGTGTTCCATCCAACTCTGTAAACTCAGTCAGATACGCTGCTCTCAATCCTGGATAACTCACAAAGAGATCCTCTCTCTCCTGGGCCAAATCACTCGCAGACAACTTCCGCAATTCGATCAATGGGTTGTAATCCCCCAGGATCCCTCCCTCAGACCACTCAATCTTGATCCAAGGCGGATTTCCCACCATCAGATCAAACCCCCCTCTCTCCCGAAACACATCCGCAAACTCCAGCTCCCAATGGAAAAAGCGATACCGATCCGCCAGCTCCTCCACCAACTCCAATCGAGGACACAACCGCTTCAACTTCTCCAGATCCACAAACCCCCAAGTGCTGAGAAACAACCGCCCCTGTTCCTCCCCCTGAGTCTCCGGAAACAACTGCAACTGTTCCTGAGCCGGAGCCAACATCTCCGTTTCCCCCAAGATCGCCCCCACCTCCTGCAAAAACTGCTCCCGCGTCGGCAATTGATCCGCCTCTTTGATCGGCCAGAACCACAGCGCACACCAGTAATCCATCACCAGCTTCAACCGCCGAAAAGCACTGGCATTCGCCACCCCCTGCGACAGCTTCTCCTGAGCAAAGATCTTGTCCTTCTGCTCTAGCGGCTTGGGCAGCAACCCATCCTGATCCTGCCCCCACACCACCAAGGGATCCGTCGTCCGCTCCCGGATCTGAGCCAGATCCACCGCATAAGACTCCCACAACCGATGGATCCGTTGGCTCAACCGCAGCCCATACTCCGCCTGTTCCGCCGTCAATCCCTGCTTAGCAAACTCCTTTTGCCACCCCTGGATCCGCTTGATCGCCTCCCGCTCCATCGACTTGATCACCTTATCGGTGTAGTTCGCCATTCCGGGATCCCCTAGCAAAAAGTGGAAGATACCATCCGTCGGCAAGTCCTGCCCCAATGGGATCCGCTCTGGTTCACCCTCATGCCACTTCGCCCCTCCCTTCTTGGATTCGGTCACCTGATTGCGCCGATAGACCTGCCGCCGCGCCCCGATCAACGAATTGCCACAATGCAGCTGCAACCCAAACCAGGGCACAAACACCTGACTCTTCCTCCCCAACTCCTTCGGAGACGCTTCGCGAACGCCCTCTGGGAGAGGGGCTGGGGGTGAGGGCTCCCCATAGATACAGTTCAGCCACAGAGACACCTCCGCCAGCTCCATCGCAATCGGGTTCTTGTCAATGCCAAACACATTCCGATCCGCCAGCAGCATCTTCACCTTCTGCTTCTCGACCGTCACCCGCTCATGGGGGATCCGCTGCCCCAGCTCCGCCTGCTTCCGCTCCAGATACGCCTCCGCCAGCTGATCCACCACCTCATTCAAAAAGGCTGCACTACCCATAGCTGGCTCACATACCTTCAGCTCCAGAATCTGATCGGCAGTCTTATCCAGCAGCAATTCCTTGAGGGCATACTTGACCAAACACTCCGTCAACGACTGGGGCGTGTAATAGCTGGCACTCTTCTGCCGATCCCGACCCGCCAAGCGAAACAGAAACTTGCCCTTCTCATGCTTGCGCGGCTTCTGACCCGTCTGCGGATCCACCACCAATTCCTCCGGCTTAAACTCCTCTAATCGATCTGCCGTGACGAAATAGCCCACCTCCAGATCATCATGCTCCTTCTCGTTCTTTTTAGATTTCTTGCCAGAGTCCTCCTCCTCTTCATCCTCATCAGACGGTGAACTCTTTTTCTCTGCCGGTTTCACCTCATAGAGATCCTCCTCCGCAATAAAGCCCGACAGGCTGAGCAAGCCCTCATATACCTCTCCCAACTGGTTCACCCCCAACTGGGCATAACTGATCCGCCCCCGCCGCTTGGTCTTACCCATCCGAGACAGCGACATCAACTCCAGCACCTGCCGCAACACCCCGTTGCGAAACTTCACCCCTTGTGGCGGTCGATCAACACCATCTGATCCAAGCTGAGGGCAATGATCCAACGGGGCGGACTATCCTGAGCCAGCACATGATCTGAGATCAGATCCTCTAGGCTGATCCCCTCCAACCGCTGCCCTTCCTCGGCTGGCAAGCCCTCGTACTGCACCGGATCCAAGGTCAAGCTCAACAGATCGCAAGGATCCGACTCCCCATTCAATCCCTCCAATACCCACAGCAGAGGGGATCCCGTCCCCCGCAACACCTTGCCCACCACCGGCAACAGGCTGTCATCATCCAGCAATAAGATCTCTGGCTGCCACTCATACCCCAGCACCACCAGGATCTGCTGCAAAAAGCCCCGTTGCAATTGCAACCGCTCAATCGGATCCTTCTCCCGCTCCAAACGATCTCTCAAGCGGAAATAGTCTTGCCGTAGGGATCCCAGAGCTTTGTCAGGAGACTGCTCCTCTTCCTCCGAGGTTGCTCTCCACTTCTGAGCGATCCCCTTGATGTCCTCTTTGAGAATGGCATCCAGGTAGTGAGCAGAGTAGAACTCGTTCTCGTTGGCGATTCCGGTCAGGGCCATGTCGGGTCTCCTCAGCTAATCTAAAACTCACTTCACATCAGACATGGAGAGCAAATAAACAATTAAGAACTGTTCCCCCCTGTCAAATCATCCAAAATCTTTTGGATCTCAGACTTCATCACTGGAACATCAGCCCGGACAGTCTCGAATACCCGCCGGAGACTCACCCCAAAATAGTCATGGGAAAGCTTATCTCTCATCCCCGCCATATCTCTCCAGGGCAGGGTAGGATAGCGACCCCTTAGATCCATAGGGATCCTTTTCGTTGCCTCACCAATGATCTCTAAGGCACGAATCACTGCATAGGTTGTGCGCCTGTCTTGGACAAAGGTTGCCAAATCCATTCCTTCCGTGAACTCCGACGCATCATTGGCAGCATCAATCATGTCCTGCAGATAATCTTGCAGAGTCCGCTTAGCTGTCAAAGCACCATGACCTCATTTAGAATCTGCTGCCCCAAGACGGGCTTGAGCATATTCTTCTCTACCAGATCCACAGGAACCTGCAACCGATCACTCAACTCATTCTCCAAAGCAATAAATTGCAGCAACGTCAGAGGTCGGTCATCGAACTCCACCAATAGATCCACATCACTCTCAAGGGCTTGTTCTCCTTTGGCATAGGAACCAAAGATCCCCAACGAAGTCACCCCGTAGCGTTTTTGTATATCAGGCAAAAAAGCTCTGAGATCCTCAACGATCTGTTGGAGGTTCGGTAAAGTCTGTAGTGAAGATGGTGATCTCATGGACACTCCTTTCTATCAGGATGCAGCAAGAACAGTCACTAACTTGATATAGGGTTCAGCCTCCGTGGTCATCGACAGCTCCACCCACTCCCGATAGTCTGTAAAGATTCGCTCGATGCGAGCAAGCTCTCCCTGCCGCCGTTGTTCCTTGATAGCACCCGGACGCTTATCCTCACCAAACCGGATCTCCAACTGCTCCATATGTCGATCCCGCAGGATCTCCAGTCTCCGTTTTTGTTCTTCCAGTTTTGGATCCAGCTCTGCCTGAAACCCCTTCTGTACCGCCAGCAGAAACTGATGAGCCTGCTTCACGGCCTGTGCCCGTAACTTCAACAGATTCTCTGGCACCCCATTTCCCGGATTAGGCAGATCCCCGTGTCCTAGCTGAGTCCGCTTGAGAGTCTCAGAGAAATCTTCCACTCGCTTCCACTGTCCACTCTCAAACACCACCGAGATCCAGCGATTGACCACCGGCTGCCCCCGCCGATTGGGCAGGATCCCAAACATCACAAACGTTGCCTCCTGGTCTGCCATTCCCTTGGACAGAGTCAACACAGGAGCTTGATGTCGCCCAAATTGGAATAAGCACCGATCCGTCAGCCACTCTACCACCGGATGCAGATCCCAAAGATACTGCTTCGAGGGCCAGCGAGTCTCTTCCCTCCGGGCCTGCTCCATTGCCAGCTGAATTGCATCCACCCGATCCGTCATCTGCAATAGTTCCGTTTCCTTCGGCAAGATCTCAGGGGGCAACCGCTCGTACCGCCGCTCCAGCTCGACAGGCATCTTGAGCTCGATTAGCCTTTCCTGCTCCACAAAATTCAATTGGATCCCGTCCCCTAGGGTTTTCAGGGCCTTACAAACATAGTCATAAGTAGAAGGAAATAAGCTCAGTAACTCTCCCTCCATGTTCTGGGGCTGCGACAAGTCGCCACTGGTGCTAACGGTCGGCTCCTTAAACCAGCTGAGGAAATCGAACTCATCCTCCCCTTCAGCATTCTGATCCATCTGTTGGGAAAAAACCTCCGCCGACTGACCACTTTCAATAGCCTGGGCTGTTACCTCCTCTTCAGCCCCAGCATCAAATACCCCCATAAACACCGAAGGATCCCCAATGTTTTGGATCGCCTTCTCATCCTTCTCCAGCAACACTTTAATGATCCGTTCCACCTCGTCCATCCGCTCCAACTGGGATCGGGTCAACAGATACCGGATCTGAGGCTGTCGCTTCTGCCCATACCGATCGATCCGGCCATTGCGCTGCTGCAATGTCATCAAAGACCAGGGGATATCGAAATGGATCAGACGATGACTCTGGTAGTGCAGGTTGAGACCCTCAGACGCCACCTCTGTCGCAATCAAGATCCGTACCTTTGCCTTTTCCTGGCCAAAGTTTTCCACAATGGCAATCTGATCTTTATCCGGCATTGACCCTTCTAGTATCTCAATGGCCTCTGGCTTCAGTCCTAAATCCCTACCCAGATGGTTCCTCAGAAACCGCATGGTCTCCAACCTACCAGTGAAGATCACCAACCGATCTTGAGGATCCTTGCCTTTCCATCCAAATCCCTTGGGTTCTGGATCCCGAATCAACTTGAGAAAACGCTGATACTTTGAGAAATCCTCAATCTCAACCTGCTCTAAAACCCGTTGTAATTCCTTCAGTTCAGCAACGTCTTCTGTGGAGATCGGATCAGTCTCTTCTTCTTTCCGAGTCAACCGTTTCAGCCGATTTTTCACAGTCTCTAGGCAAGCTGCAGGACTGGAAAGCATTGCTTTCAGCAGAGTCGTCTTAAACAACTGGCCCGCCTTCTTCCGACTGTCAATCCCCTTGAGCTTGAGAGCATTCAACACCTCAAATACCTGCTCCTCAGCGGCAGAAGCTGGAGTCTCGACCGCCTGGACTTCCCGCTCAGGGATCACTTGCTTCAGATCCTGGAAAACATCCTTTCGGAACCGGCGCACACAGAGATCCCGGATATCTTCCTTGGTGTACTCCGATTCATTAGCAATCGCCGTCGAATCCAACATATTCATCAGACTGGCAAAGCTCTCAGGCCGCCCATCATGGGGGGTTGCCGACAACAGGATCAACGTATCGGATCGAGAGGACAGCCGTTCTGCCAACTTTGCCCGCTGTGAAGCCCTTGGCCATTCCCCCGCCGTGCCACATTATGAGCCTCATCAATGATGATGATGTCCCAGTGAGCTTTTTCTAGATAGCTGCGGTACTCCCGATCCTGTTGAGGTATCCACCGAAATGATTGTCCGGTCGTAATA
>JAAUUM010000077.1 GCA_012031565.1 Synechococcaceae cyanobacterium SM2_3_2 | reverse complement strand
CAAGAGTCTAGTCCGTAAGTTCAGAACGAAGACAGCAGAAGCACTAGATAGGTTAATCGAGATGGCCATTAGGTTAGTCAGTGCAAGCGAATTAAGAAACTGGTTTAGAAAGTGTATTGACTGTAGCAAGTGACTGAGGGAAGGGCTGTACTATTAATGAAATCAACTGAGATATAGATAGTGTAGAGTAAAGGAATAATCTCTACCAGAGATTCTAGCCTCCACAATAAGGCATAAGAAAAGTGTTGTTTTATGGGACTTAGGATCCGGGCCAATTAAAATATCTATATCAAATTTATATTCACTTTCTCTTAGAAGAATACCGTTAATCTGTTCGCATGAAAAATTTTCATAATCTTCTTCTAAAGGTAGTAATCCCTCTACTACCTTATCTCGAGCAAGAGAATTCACAGCCTGTCCTAGAGCTCTGTAGTATTCTTGATCAGGTGGCTCAATGACCTTAAAAGGGTATATGCCAAAAACTTCTTTAAATAGATCAATTTTATCTTTATCTAGAAGATTCCTTTCTAGAAGTGAATTAAAATCTCCTCTAACAAATTGATGTAGTATGTTCTTTAATGGAACTATGAAATCAGAAAGTTTTATGCTCATTAACTTAGACAACCTAATTTACAGGATTGGTTATGGTACTGTCATCAAAACCTAGTGTTCCCTTAAGGTAACTATCAGCACAGATTAGCTGATAAATAATTTTATTGCTATCAAGCTCACCTGAAGCTAACAGGGCTTGATCTGCAATAGCTCTTTCACTTGTATATGTGCCACTTGGTCTGGGTCTAGTTTGTGCTGCATTTGCTCTTTGGTGTGCAGGTTGTGTCAACAATACTGTGCGTGCAACAGTAGATGACCCTTTTGGATAACCATTGATTCCTCTCAACGCTGCCTCTTGGATGATATGGTGAGATTCGAAGGCCCTTCCTTGATAGCATTCATGTCGATTTTTATTCTCGCTATGTTTGTAGCATTGCATTTGTTGTGGTAGCTCAGGTAATTTACAAATCGGCGGATCCAGGGTTGAAATATCAGCATTGTCTTGAACCCAAAAGCCTGGGCAGTAATCCGGATAGTCTAGAGACTCACATGGTGTAGGAGTTAGAGTGGGTGTAAATGCTGGGCAGGGAGAGGGAAATGGATCCGGTGTTGGACTTGGAGAAGGGATGGGTTGAGGATTGTTTTCTAACTCCTGAATCTGGGCCTCAAAATAAGTAATGAGCTCCGCTTCGGTAGGGTAAGCCGAAGTCGGATCCACTATGATCACCCCCTGATAAATCAAGGCGATGGCTGTCAAGTAGCAGTCAATAGGATTGGGGCTAATCGGACAACTGACAATGTAAAATGCAGGATCCGCAGAGGAGATGGATCGCTCCAGAGATGGGGCACAGGGATCCGGTGTGGGAGTCGGTTCAGGCGTAGGTAGATAGCAGAAATCCTCCATCCGGTTGCAGGCACATCCCGGTGGTCGGTGGCACTCATAGTTGATATTGATACAGCTATTGCCACAGGCTTTACTCGTCACACACCGACGACAACAGGTGTCGCAATCTACGGGATCCCCTGGTTCAGAACGCTCTATCCCAGTTATGGGCAGTGATGGATCCGGGATGATCGTCGAAGCAGTGGGGGATCCCGAACCAAATCCTACAAATAGGATCAGCGAGAACAGTACGAAAAAAACTGTACGAACTTGAACAGTTTAGCTTTCATAGAAGGGGATCCATCAGATAGATTCACTCCAGTTCATTAAAAAGGATATGGGATCCGATGATAAGAGTTCTAGGATACGGAGGATCTCTGAGCTTAGCTGGGGGATCCCTTTTTTTGGGCGACTGCTGGGATGCCATACTTGGGGGTAAGAGTTGCCAGTTTTCAACCCATGACCCTAGCCGCACGATTGGATCCCCAGATCAAGCGATATACCTTTGAGGAGTTTCATCGGCTGATTGAGTCTGGGCAGCTAGAAGAGTCCAATCAGTTGGAATTGATCGACGGGATCCTGGTTCAGAAAATGACAAAAGGGAAAAAGCACGCGGCCTACCGTAGTCGCTTGTATCGACTTTTGGTGGGTGTGGTGCAAGATCAAGCGATTGTGCGAACGCAGGATCCGATTCAACTGCCCCCTAATCATGAGCCGGAGCCAGATTTTGCCATTGTGCAATTTCAGACTGAGGAGTACCGCTCTGGACATCCTCGACCAAAAGATATCTATCTGGTCATCGAAGTAGCGGATTCTTCACTCGCTTATGACCAGGGGGTGAAACTCGAACTCTATGCCAAAGCTGGGATCCCTGAGTACTGGATCTTTAACCTGCAAGACAATTGCCTAGAGGTTTATAGTCAGCCGCAAGAGTTAGGAATGTATGAGAAAAAAGATATCTTTACCCATGAGAACACGATTGGGATCCCTGAGATTCTTGGGGGTGAATTGAGCTTAGATCAGGTGTTTTCCTTAGGCTAAGAAGAGGAATCCGAGCAGCCTCAACCTGAATGACTTACAGTTCCTCCAGGGATCCCTCAGAGAGTTCCTGCCAGTGGAGTGGATCGATCTGTTGCTTATGCTGGCGACGAGAGATCCGCCGATAGCGGGGATCCAACTGCTGGAGGTCTGTTGCCTGAGATGATCTGGACACTGCTTGCTTTTGAGCACGATGGGTCTTGGGCTTAGCAGAGGATGAGGCTAAAGTGGCACCCAACAACTGTTCCTGGCTGGAGTCACGCACCCTCTGTTCCCGCTCCAACACCTCAGCCAAAAAAGCCAGATAAAGTTCGTAACGATCCCAGTGGGGATCCCGGATTCTACAGCCCGGTTCCTCCTGGTGGAGGCAATCTCGAAATTGACAGGATCCCACCCTAGAGCGGGCTTCAGGAAAGGCACTGATCAAAGTTATGGCGGTGCATAAATCTAGGTCAGGTCGATTGAAGCCTGGAGAATCAGCTATCCACCCCGAGCCGGTGGGAAAAAGTTCCACATGGCGGGTGGTGTGGCGTCCATGTTGGAGTCGTCCCGACACCGCCTGTGTGGCCAAGTCCAAGTCTGGACGTAGGGTATTGAGCAGACTAGATTTCCCCACCCCCGAAAACCCGGTCAGCACCGAGATCCGTCCGGCACAGAGCTTTTGAAGGGCCTCTAATCCTGCTCCAGTTTTGGCACTGACCAAGAGTGGCTCATAACCCCAGCCTTTTACTCGTGTTGCCCACTCTGCCTGCATCTCAGGCTCAACCGTATCGACCTTATTGAAACACAGACGGACTTGTAGGCCACTGGCTTCCGCCTGCACCAAAAACCGACTCATGCCCCAAGGATCCGGTTCGGGTTCCGACAAGGCCATGACGATCAGAGCCTGTTCAGCATTGGCGATAGCAGGACGAGGCAACGTCCGCAGACGAGGCCGTACCACCTCCACCACCCCACGGATATCAGGACAATCCAGTGATCCTGGTGGCAAACTCACCTCCACCACATCCCCCACCATCACTGTCTGGCCAAGCTTTTTGAGGAGAGCCCGCCGTGTGCAGAGATAGTCGGGCGGGGATCCCTCAGGGGAGGCAACAGAGCGATCAGGCTGGAGCAACCGCACCCGGTAAAAATTGGCCTGAGTGGCCCGCACCAGCCCCAAGTGAAAAGAGGGATCCCGGCACTGCAAATCTCCACCACAGGCAAGCCATCGATCCGCCAAGGGCAGGTGATGGAGCCAAGTAGGGCTGTTCAAACCCCTCTATCCTCATCCATGCTGCCCCGTTCCACCCGCAGTAACACATGACCCTCCGGCTGGGGATCCAGTGCCAAAATCAGATGCCCCGCCAACTTGAGGCTATCTGGAACTCGATCCACCGGCTCACCGGCATCCAGCCATACTTCCAACTGGGATCCTGGGGCCAACCGCTCTAATTTCAGCTTGGTGCGAACGTAATTGAGGGGACAAGGCACTCCTCGTAAGTCCATCGGTTGGCCCTTTGGCGCTGTTATCAGGCCCACGGCTACTCCTCCTTGCGATGGGCAAAGCCAAACAGCCCTTTCAACCATTCTCGCCCACCCCCCCCGATCTTTTCACCATGCAGCTCGGCCAACCGCTCTAGCAAAGCTCGCTCATCAGCATTGACCCGGGTGGGGATCTCCACCACCAAGGTCAGACGATGATCGCCACGGGCAACTGAGTTGCCAATTTTGGGCACGCCCTTGTCTTCGAGAATGAGCACCGTACCGGGCTGGGATCCGGGTGGTACCTCAATTTCAGACTCTTTTTCCAAGCCTGCTTCAGAATCCAACGTCGCCACATTAATCCGGGATCCCAGGATGGCTTGCAAGTAGCTGATCTTCACTTCCGACAGGACATCTTGCCCATCTCGCTGAAAATCTTTATGGGGTTTGACAAAGAGATAGACATAGAGATCGCCGGGAGGGCCAGCCCGACGCCCCACATCCCCTTCGCCAGAAACCCGCAGTCGAGTGCCACTATCCACTCCAGCAGGCACCGTAATTCGGAGTTTCTTGGTGGTTTGGATCACGCCGTCCCCACTACAGTTATTGCAAGCGTCTTCAACAACTTTGCCCTCTCCATTACAGGTTGGGCAGACCGAGACTTGGGTAAAGTTGCCAAAGGGGGTGCGGGTGGCCCGCCGCACTTGACCCACGCCACCGCAGGTGGGACAGCTTTTGACATCGGTGCCGGGTTTGGCCCCTGATCCGTCACAAACAGTACAAAGCTCCAGATGGCTAATGTTGATCTGCTTTTCACCCCCAAAGATCGCCTCCAGGAAGTCCAACCGGAGATCGAAACGGAGGTCATCCCCCCGCACCGGCCCCTGACGGGTGCGACCGCCGCCGCCATATCCCGCTGGCCCACCCCCAAAATTGGTGAAGAAGCTCTCGAAGATGTCCGCAAAGCCACCCGCGCCGCTCATATCCTGGTAGCCACCTCCCCCAGCAGCCCCCCCTAAGCCTGCTTCCCCAAAGCGGTCATAACGGCTCTTAGTTTCAGAGTCTGAGAGCACCTCATAGGCCCGATTGATCTCCTTAAAGGTGTCCTCAGCGCCGGGATCCTTGTTGACATCTGGGTGGTATTTACGGGCTAGTCTGCGATAAGCACGCTTGATTTCCTCTTTGGAGGTATCACGGCTAACACCCAAAATCTCGTAGTAGTCGCGCGCCATGAGGTGATCCGATGTCCAATCAACACAATTAAGTCAGTCAAGAGGCTATGTCAGAGGGTGAAAAACAATGGTTTCATCAACCCTGACTCAGTCTTTTGTAATCATAAGCAATAATGCGGGAAATGGGATTTTAGCTCAAGCTGTCAGACGCCCAGGGCGGCATGTCCAGGTGATGACAAGTCCAGTGACGGGCAGTTTAGGACGTCTTCAAAGCCCCTGGGCAATAGCAATATCATCTACCACCACACCCTACCGAGCACCATAGATCTCACCCCCAATTTCTAACAAGAAAGACCGGAGCCTTTCCATCGCAGCTCGTAAATCGCTTAACCCTACGTTATCATCTGCCAGAATCCCCCTCAAAATTTGGGCCATCTCTGCCCCCCGTTCTCGCTGATCGTGACTGAGTCGGTTACCATGCTCATCCACCGTTTTTTGGTAGCTGTACAGGATGCTGTCTGATTGGTTGCGGGCATCAATGATCTGTTGGCGTTGGCGATCTTGGTCGGCGTAAGCTCCGGCTTCTACCTTCATCCGCTCAATTTCAGTTGAGCTGAGGCCACCATTTTGGGTGATCTTGATGCTCTGTTCCAGTCCTGTACCCTTGTCGGAGGCCGACACGTTGAGGATGCCATTGGAGTCGATATCAAAGGACACCTCAATCTGAGGCACCCCGCGCGGAGCAGGTGGGATCCCTGTAAGCTGAAACTTGCCCAGTGATTTGTTGTCCTTGGCTAAGGCCCGCTCCCCTTGCAGCACATGGATTTCCACAACGCTCTGACTATCAGCTGCGGTGGAAAAGACCTGGGACTTACTGGTGGGAATAGTGGTGTTGCGGTCAATGATGCGGGTAAACACCCCTCCCAAGGTTTCCACCCCAATCGAAAGGGGCGTCACATCTAGTAAAAGTAGATCCTTGACCTCGCCACCCACCATGCCAGCTTGGATGGCGGCACCCAAGGCCACCGCCTCATCAGGATTGACGGAGCGATCTAGGGCTTTATCTTTGAACATGGCCCGGATCTTTTCCTGAATGGCAGGGATGCGGCTGGATCCCCCCACCAAGATGACCCGGTCAATATCATCCACGTCAATGCCAGCGTCTTCAATAGCTTGCTGAGTTGGCTCCAGCGTGCCTTCTACCAAGGGCCGCACCAGGGACTCAAATTGAGACCGGGTCATCTCCACTTCCAGGTGTTTGGGGCCGGAATCATCAGCAGTGATGAAGGGTAGGTTGATGGAGGTTGATTGGGTGCTGGACAACTCGATCTTGGCTTTTTCGGCAGCTTCCCGCATCCGCTGCAAAGCCATCCGGTCTTGAGAGAGGTCGATCGCTTCGGTATCAGCAAAACGTTCTACCAACCAATCCACGATCTTTTCATCGAAGTCATCGCCCCCCAGATGGTTATTGCCAGCGGTGGCCTTCACCTCAAAAACACCGTTACCCAACTCCAAGACCGATACATCGAAGGTGCCTCCCCCCAAGTCAAACACCAAGATGCGGACATCTTCATTTTGCTTATCGAGACCATAGGCCAAAGCGGCTGCAGTGGGCTCGTTAATGATCCGCAAAACATCGAGTCCAGCGATGGTGCCCGCATCTTTGGTGGCCTGACGCTGTGAGTCACTAAAATAAGCTGGCACTGTGATCACCGCCTGGGTCACGGTCTCCCCCAGGTAAGCTTCGGCATCAGCCTTCAGCTTTTGCAGGATCATCGAAGAGATCTCTTGCGGCGTGTAGGAACGATCCCCGATGGCCACCTCAACAGTGTTGTCTTTTCCGGGCACCACTTTGTAGGGCACCCGCTTGCGCTCCGGCGCGGTTTCGGCAAAGGTGCGACCGACAAATCGCTTGATACTGAACACTGTGTTTTCGGCATTGGTGACCGCCTGCCGCTTGGCCAACTGCCCCACGAGGCGGGCATTGTTTTTGGCAAAGCCCACTATGCTGGGGGTGGTTCGCCCCCCTTCTGTGCTGGTGATGACTAGGGGTTGTCCCCCCTCCAGCAGGGCCACACAGCTGTTGGTGGTGCCCAGATCGATGCCAATAACTTTGCCCATAACGATGCAGCAACTCAGGTGAAAGAAGAGGATATCAAAGTCGAACCCACCATGAGGTCGAAGTACCTAATATGCATTTTGCCTGATCTTCACTGGTGAAACCCGTTTAGCCCCAGCTTTAGGTCAGGATTGCAACTTTCAGCAGGTGGTTCAGCAATATGTGGTTCAGTAGAATTACGGCTACTACGTTACTCTCAAGCATGCCCAATATTGAGCAAAAATTTACAACTCTATGGTTTGGCTTAAGAATAGCCCAAGCAGCACCTTTTCGATCCCTTGCATTGAAATCTTGCGTTGAAATCTTATGATGCTTTCTCCTCTCAAATCTTAAAGTCGAGCTAAATCTAGGGAAACTCTGCTGGCATTGTCCTAGTTTGGCAGTCTTCACCAATTTGGCAGTCTTCATCTGAGAGGACTGCTACAGGACTGGTTTTGGGTGTGGATCCCCCAGTCTCTGTCCATGCAGCTCTGCACATGAAGCTTTGAGCTGCCTTATGGGGCCTTTGGTCAGAATTGAGACAAGTTTCATTCAAATGCCCACGCAGCAAGGAGTTGAAAGGAGCTGAGCTGTTGCGGCTGACTTGGTATACGGGATCCCTGCTCTCTGGCTGACCTATGACCAGATTACTTCTCCTGTTCCTTCTACAACGGCTCCAATGTCGATAGCGTCCGGGATCAGCCTTTGGGCTTGGCTAACTTGGTCAGGTGGCACCATGATGACAAAGCCGATGCCCATATTGAAGGTGGAGAACATGTCGGGGCTGGCGACGGATCCCTGTTGCTGTAACCAACCAAAAATGTCGGGTATTTGCCATCGGGTGGGATCCACTTGAGCCGACTGATCGGAGGCCAGAGCGCGGGGAAGATTTTCGGGTAGCCCGCCGCCTGTGATGTGGGCCATGCCATGAATAGCCAAGCCAGCACTCAGACTGGCCAAGATCTCGGGCACATAGATGCGGGTGGGAATGAGGGTGCTCTGCCCCAGATCCTGGGCCCAGCCGGCTGGACGATGAGACCAAGTGAGGTTCTGGGCTGCGATGATCTTGCGTACTAAACTAAAGCCATTGCTGTGCAATCCAGAGCTAGGGATCCCTAAGAGTCGATCGCCAATTTGCACATTTTGGGCAGGATCAATAAGGGCGCTTTTCTCGCCAATGCCCACACAGAATCCAGCTAAATCATACTCTTGGGGCCGATAGAATCCCGGCATCTCGGCGGTCTCACCCCCCAATAAGGCACAGCCTGCCTGTTCGCAACCCGCCACAATGCCATCGATCACCTGAATCAGAGCCTCAGGATCCAACTGGGCGGTGGCAATATAATCCAGAAAAAAAAGCGGTTTCGCGCCCACCGTGACCACATCGTTGACGCACATGGCGACGAGATCAATGCCCACTCCTCGATGCTGACCGCAGGCTTGAGCCACCTTCAGCTTGGTTCCTACGCCATCTGTGCCCGACACCAATACAGGCTGATGATAGCCAGATGGCAGCTCAAATAATCCCGCAAATCCCCCTAGTTTACCCAATACACCCTGCGTTTTTGCGCTATCCAGTCGGCGGGCAATTGCCTTGACAAAATCTTGGCCGCGAGATGTGTCAACCCCTGCTGAGCGGTAATCCATGAGAGCTACAGTCCTTACTGGGATTGGGTTTGGGGCGATTGCTGTGATTCAATGTCAAGCTTTACCTAAAAACACATGGTACAGTAGCCCAGTCAAGAAAAGTTACATCAATTGTACTTTCGATGGATGGTGACTATGGGAGTGAATCGCACTCTAGGTCAATCGCTTCTCCTGGCCGGATGGCTTTCGGCGGTGGTGGCGGCGACAGATGTTGTATCCCCTTCTCAGAAAACCCAATCAACCCCCCTGTTGACCCCCAGTCCGGCTCTGCTGCGCCCCAATCAGAGCCTTCTACCTGCTCCTCTGCCAGAGACGGGATCCCTGCCTGCTCCTGGGCTTCAGGTGCCAGAGTGGACGCAAGACTCGGACTCTCTCACCCTCAAGCGGGGATCCACAGAGGCAACAGCTCAACCCCATGAGGTGGCTTCAGCAACAGCCCTGCAAGCTTCGCTGCCCGATCCAGGTGCCGTTGAGGTGCTGAAACTAGGGGAGTTCGCTCCTGAAGAGGCGAGAGCCGATCTGCCCCTCTCAACCCTGTACAGCTACACCATTGACGGCCAAGAGGCAGCCACCGTCTACGTCCGGGATCTGCCGATCATCAGTTTTGTCGCCCAGGATCCCGATCAGCCCTCCCCCTTGGATCGGGCTACGGATTTGACCTCTCATCTCAATCAATTGGCTCAACAGGCTCCTGATCAAGCGAATATCACGGTTGATTGGGTGGAGGCAGAGACAGACTCTAGTGCTGTGGCTAGCCACTACCTGATCAAGATTGACGATGATGTCTTACTGGAGGTGGGGGATGGTGTCCTTTTGGCTCCTGGAACAGAGAACCATGCTTCTGCTGCCCTGATGGCCGCTAATCGGCTACGTCGGCTGCTGTTTGATGCGCCGCCCCTCTCTTCGGTGCCACAACCTCCTCAGCCCCTTCAGGCCGAACCAGTGGCCCTAGAGAATGAGGGATCCCTTGAGCCAACGCTCCAAGCCCAGACCCAATCTTCCTCTCCTGTCGCCACCGAGCAAGGGATAGCCTCTTTCTATCACCACCCACAGACCTCCCAGGCCTTGACAGCAGCTCATCGCACCCTGCCATTTGGCACACGGGTACGGGTGATCAACATCGAGAATGGGGCCGAAGCTGTGGTTGAGATCAATGATCGGGGGCCGTTTATTCCGGGTCGGGTGATCGATGTCTCGATTGCGGCGGCTCAGGCACTGCGGATGATCCAAATGGGTGTGGCCCCGGTGCGGGTTGAGGTTCTGGACTAGAGTTGCTCTGCTGCTCTGATCACCGACTCACCCCATTGTTCCTCACCCCTGGCTGCTCTGCTGGGGGTTTGATCTAGACTCCAGCAACCAGAGACCAGCAAAACATGGCAAACGGTGGGTGGTGGACAGGGGTGCAGCAGGGGCAACTACGCAAAAAGCTCAGGGATCCCTGGGTTTGTTCCATCGTGGGGGGGCTGTTGGCGACCTTGAGCCTGCTGCTGTGGCAGGGATCCCCCTATTTGTTTGACTGGGATGAGCTGATCTATGCCAGTTTGGCCCGGGAGATGGTGCGCTCTGGAGATTGGCTGCAATTGAGGATCGGAGGGGAACCATTTTTGGAAAAGCCTCCGCTGTTTTTCTGGTTGCAGGCAGCTAGCTTTCAGGTGTTTGGCATCCAGGAGGCAGCGGCGCGGTTGCCCAGTGCTGTGGCGGGGGGCATCCTGACCGGGGGGATCGTGGCGATGGGATCCCGGATTTGGCATCTGCGGTTGGCCTGTTGGTGGGGGATCCTGCTCAACACGGCCCTGTTGCCCCTCTTAGTGGCCAAGACCGGGCTGATTGATCCTGTCTTTAATGTGGGCATGTTGGCGGGACTGGCGGGCTTATTTTGTCACGAGCAAGCACGACGGCGACGGCAACCTGGCTGGCTCCATCTGGTTGGGGCGGCAGTGGCCTTGGGGTTAGCGGTTTTGGCCAAGGGGCCTTTGGGGTTGGGATTGCCGTTGCTGATCTGGGGGCTTTACAAAAGCTGGCATCGAGATCTCTGGCCTCCTCTGCGAGACGTTGCAGTGTTTGGGCTGGTAACCGCTGGGGTGGCGGGCAGTTGGTTTGGCTTTGAGTCTTTGCGAGAGGGATCCACCTTTGCCGCAGACTTTATGCGCTATCAGTGGCGGATCGCCTCTACAGATGATGGCCGGGGTGGGCCAGTCTATTTTCATCTGCTGGCCTATATCCTCGGCTGTTTGCCCTTTGCGGCCTTGAGTGTGAGGCAAATGGTGGGGCAGGTGGTGGGGCAAGTCCGGCGGATGCGGACTCAGCCCTTTTCAACTGGCGGGGATCCCCAGGCCGATCGGGTCAGCCTGGAGGCCAGTCGCTGGGATGATCTGGTGCTGGTGGCCTTTGGGGTGGTGCTGGTTTTGTTCTCGCTGGGGATCCAGACCAAGCTGGTTCACTACACCTCGATGCTCTATCCGTTGGGGGCCTATCTGGGGGCCCGCCGCTTGGATTCTCTCCTGCAAGGTCAGGGGCAGTTGAGCTACGCCGAGCGATTTTGGATCCTGTTGAGCGGGGGGATCTGGGCCTTGATCTTGCTGCTGCTGCCGTGGGTGGGGGGATTCCCGCTGCCGATCTTGACCTGGGTGCAGGATCCCTTGGCTCGGGCCTACTTGGAGGCGGGGGTGAGCTGGCCCCCCATCACCTACGCGGCTGGACTGGTGTTACTGCTCAGTCTGGGACTGTGGCGGGCGTTGGTGCCTTGGCGGATTTGGGTAAAGGCGGACAAGGCACCCCATCCATCCCAGCGTAGGGGGCAGATCGCATGGGGGATCTTAGTGGTCGGGGTTTGGGCCAGCACACAATTGACCTGGCATGGGGTGGGATCCCGGGTGCTAGAGCATAGCCAAGGGGGTGCCATCCGCCTGTTGCGAGAGGTGGAAGCTGAGCCATTGGGATCCCCGGAGATCACCACCGCTTTCTATGGGTTCAGATCCTTTATGCCTTTCTTTTACGGGCCATCCCTGACCCCGAATCCTGAGACTCTGGGGGAGTTGGAGCAGTTGATCACATCCGGCCAGACTCAGTCGGTGATCACCTGGGCCATTTTTGAAGAGGATGTGCGAGGGGTGGTGCAGGGCTTGGCACCGGGATCCCAGCGGGTAGGGGCTTACGTGCGGCTCAATCTAGCTGCTGAAGAGGCATCGGAGGGATCCGAGTAGGAGCTTTCCCCAGGGATCCCCAATTGAGATGTTAATGTCCTCCCCTGCCGGTTTAGCTGAGAGGTCTAATATCCAGAGGTCTAATATCCAGAGGTCTAATATCCATCCAATGCCCTGGAATCTACAGGAGGATACAAGCCTCCCCCACAGCCTTCTCCACAGATAATGGGCTGAAGATGATGGGCTGAGGATCCCGACTGAAAACGTCAGCCGAAGTATGCGGGCTCGTTGCCCGGTTTCCATTTGATATTGCAACCCAAGCTGGCTTTCTGCTGACTTTCGTCGATGGAATGGCCGGCTAAGACGGCATCAAGGGCAGCGCGCAGGTCTTTGCCGGTGACGGGCACATCGGTCAGGCTGGGGCGGCTGTCGTCCAATTGTCCCCGATAGGCCAGCTTGCGATCGGCATCAAAAACAAAAAAGTCGGGGGTACAAGCAGCGGTGTAAGCCTTGGCGGTTTCTTGACTTTCATCGTGGCAAAACGGAAAGGTAAAGCCCAAGGATTGAGCCATCGCCTTGAGATTGGCGGGCCGATCATCAGGATACTTGTCGGCATCATTGGCACTGATGGCCACGATGCCCACCCCTTTGGCGTGGTAATCTTGGCCGATGGCAGCCAACTGCTCCTGCACATGAATGACATAGGGACAATGTTGGCAGATAAACATCACCAACAGCACCGGCTGATCGGCAAAAGTGTTCAAGCTGATGGTTTGTCCTGAGACCACATCAGGCAGTGAAAAGTCAGGGGCAGCGGTGCCCAAAGCAAGCATGGTTGAGGCGGTGCGAACCATAGGGATCCCTTCTCAAAAATCGTCCCCCCCATTTTCTCACACCGATTCTCACCGCGAGATTGAGCCCAAGGCCAGCCAGCATCCCCCTCCGTCAAGTGCCCGAAGCGACAGGGGATCCCTCAAAGAGGGTGAGCTGGGGCAGCGATTCAAACAGCCCCCGTCCCAATAGGGCATCCAAAAACACATAGGAGGCCGGACTGTGCAAGCCCCCCTTCAGCACCGCCACCCCAATCACCCGTTCTAGACGATTGGGCAGACTACAGACTTGGATCCCAGGCAACACCGGCTCTGCCGCCAAACGGGGCAAGATGGCAACCCCCAATCCTTGAGCCACCATGCCCACTGCGGTGGAATCCTGTTTGACTTCGTAGGCGATGCGTAACGCTCGACCGGAATGGCGGAGGTAGTGCCAAACCTTTTGACTACATTCGGAGCCATCCATGACCAAAATAAGGGGTTGATTGGCCAGATCGGCCCAGCTGAGCTTGGGTTGGGGATCAGAGTGGGCTGACTGTTTTGTTTGCCAACTGTTTTTTTGCCAACTGGGGGGTAACAGGGCCACATACTCATCGTTCATCACCTCCCAGGTCTCAAACTCTGGAGGAGCTGGGCATTGGGTAAAGCCAATATCAGCCCGTCCAGCCCGTAATTCTTGTTCCACCTGCTCATAGGCATCATGTTCCATCAGGTTGACGGTGATGTCTGGAAACCGCTGCCGAAACCGGGCGATCACAGGCGGAATAATGTGGGTGGCGGCGCTGCGAAAAGAGGCCAACCGCACCGTGCCCCCTTGCAGTCCCCGATGGCCATAGGCTTCCCGACCAATCGCCTTAACATGGCAGAGAATTTTTTGGGCATGGGCCACCACCTGCTCCCGATCGGGGTCAAAACAGCTCCGTGCCGCCCCCGAAATACCAATGTCACCCCCAGCTCATCCTCTAATGAGGCGATAGCATGACTGACCGCTGATTGAGAAATGGACTGCTGGAGGGCTGCTTCGCTAAAGCTACCCTGTTGTGCCACTGCCACCAGGATCCGCAGTTGTGAGAGTTTGATATTGTCGCTCATGGGACGCCTTTGGGGAATCACGGGATCCCCGTGGGGGAGCTGCAAAGAGGGCGGCAAGCAATTCCTACGATTCTTGCAGTTGATGATGTTTGAGTTCTGAGAGAGAGACATACTCTAGGGCTGAGGCATGGGTGCCCGAGAGCAGCACTGGAGGGGCCACCCCATGATCAAGGGCTTCCTTCCAGCGGGAGGCACACAGACACCAGCGATCTCCTGGCTTCAGCCCCGGAAAGCTGAACTGGGGGACAGGGGTGCTGAGGTCATTGCCCTGAGCTTGACTAAAGGCTAAGAACTCTTCGGTCATCTGGGCACAGACCACATGGGCTCCGTGATCACCAGCCCCTGTATTGCACATCCCATCTCGATAAAAGCCAGTCATGGGATCCTGACAGCAGGGTTGTAAGGGATCCCCGAGGACATTGCTGGCTCCAAACATAGCGGTAGAGTTCCTTACATGCGAGGGTGATTGAAGAATGCAATTAGCATCGTACTGACAGATGGTTTCCAATGGGCCAGCCGATTGAAGCACAAGCCCTCAGCCTATCTTGTCTTCTTCGACACCCAGCTTCAATAGTCAGATCCCCCCAATGCCTCAATGGGCCTGACAACATCAGGTGGTACTGGTACTGGGCGGTTGGGTTAGAGGGGCAGGGCATACTAGGCTTAACCTCACTAAGCAGAATCTGGAATGGCACGATTGAGGATATTTCAGGGGTTGGTGGTGGCTCACTGGTTGGCGGGAGTGGTTTATCTCGCATGGCGATGCACAGCCGGATTGATGGGAAGTTCGCTGGGGTTGTCACTGTTGTTTTTGGGGGCAGAACTGTATGCCTTTGCGGTGGCGGTTGGCTTTGGCCTCAGCCATTTTGCTAGCCAGCAGCCTATCGCCCCATCGCCTCAGCCTGGGTTGGGTTCCGGTTCCCGCCAGGTTCCCAGTCTGCCAGCGAGTTTAGCCCAGGTCAGCCCGCCCCCCATGACGTTGGCCATGACATTGGCCATGACATTGGCTTTAGCAGAGCTACCCTCGGTGACGGTGGTGATCCAGCGCCGGTGGGATTCGGTGGAGATCACCGCTCAGACCGCCCGTTCGGCTCTACAGCTGCGCTATCCGTGGCACCGACTGTTTGTGGTCATTCTGGATGCGGAAGAGGATGACACGATGCGACGGGCTGCGGCCCAAATTCCCTGTGAGTACGCCGTCTGCACCCAACAGGATCCCTTGGTGGATGCCCTGGCCCAAACCAGTGGGGAGTTTATCTTTTGGCTCCAACCCGGCCATTTGCCCGATACCAATGGGTTAGAGGCAATGCTGCCTTATTTTTATGATTTTCCCACCAAGGCGCCCATCCTCAACTCTACGGCCTTTGTACAAGCCACCCTGCGGACATTGGGGCAACCTTTTCCCGATCATCCGCTGCAACAATTGATCCCTCTGGGCAGCTTTGAGAGTGGCATCGCACCTCTGTTGGGGACAGGAACGGTGATGCGGCGGGCGGTCTTGGAGTCTATTCCCCATCTGGATGTGCGCCGACCTGTACGACTGGGATCCCAATTGCATCGGCGGGGTTGGGTCTCTCATGTCTGTAGTCAGACAGAAGTACAGGGGGGGCTGCTGCCCTTGCGGAATCGCCGGGTGGCATTGCTGGCGGTCTTGGATGCCTGTGTTTTTGGGTTGCTGCGGGGCTGGCCCCAGTTGAATCCAACCCAGTGGATTGCCTATCTGCGGTTGCTGTTGTGGAGCCTGAGCGGATTGCCTTTGATGGCCTACTTCGGGATCCCGTTATGGTTTTTGTTGACGGGGCAGACGCCTGTGCCTGCTTTTGATGGCACCTATTTGGCCTGGGTCTCTCCCTATGTGATTCTGGGGCTGCTGGTGTGGGGGATGGTCTATCGTTCCTATGGTCTCCAGCGGGCGTGGCAGGCGGAACGTTACACTGGGGCCCAGTTTTTTCAGTCCGTCCTGGCTGCCATTCAAGCTTTGGGGGAAATGCCCCCCATCCTGATAGACCCTCGCAGCCTGACGCTGGGATCCCAAGCGGTGATGACTTGTGCTGACCTTGGGCATTGTGGGCTATCGGTTGGGGGCAGTTTCA
>JAAUUM010000076.1 GCA_012031565.1 Synechococcaceae cyanobacterium SM2_3_2 | reverse complement strand
GGGATATCTGGCTGGAAGGGATTGGGGTCATTCTCGTAGCGGGTGGGGCGGCTCCCCTGGCGGCTGACTGGCTGGATGAAAATAGTTGGTTCAAGGTGCTGCCGGATCCCCAATTTGCTCACGTTCTAGGGTTGGTGGCATGAAGCAGAAACCAGAGTCGATTCAGATCAGGGTGAGGATCCCGGTATCATTGCTGCCCAAGATTGAGCAGATCCAGGAAGCGACGGGGCTGTTCTATCCCGGTGAGGTGCTGTTGCTGGTGTTTCAGTGGTTTCTGGCGGATTCCCCCAGGCCACACGGCAATGTGCAGAATCCAGATCCACCAGACCCAGAGAGCAGCGTTGCCGCACAACAGAATGAGTCAGAGGCCAGGGTCAGTGTGCAGGCGGGTTCACTCAGAGACTTCATGCGCTCATTGGCGGGGTGAGAGTTATAGGCCACTTCTTTTGTGTCACCAGTGATCAGCTTGGATTTGTAAAGATGTGGCTGTTTTAACAGCTGCTGCTGCACTGTGTGGGTCAGATGCCGTGAGGCTATTACGTAGCTGGGCTTTTTAGTATTCAACAAGATGACGGCAAAATGCTCCTGTTGCTCCCAGCTCATCTCGCCGCTCAAGACTGCTGCTGCCACCTCAGGCGAATCGATCACCGTCCGCTCGTTGGGACGAGCCAGAAACACCCGCCGCCCCAGCTCTAGCGCCGCCAAGATGGTCGCAGCTTTGGCTGGCCCCACCCCATCCACCTGAATGAGCTCAGGGGCTTGGGCTTCTCTAAGGGCACTGAGGGGATCGGCACTGTGTTGTCCCAAGGTGCTCAAGATCAGTTGCCCCAGACCCACCGCCGATAGCTTGCCCGCCCCCTGTCCCGTGCCCAATAACAGGGCAATCAGCTCCGCATTGGCCAAATGTCGAGCCCCGTGGGTCAGCAGCCGTTCGCGGGGGCGTTCGCTCTGGGGAATATCACTGATCCGCAGCCGATAAGAGGTTGTGGCGGCGGGGTCACTCTGGGGAGAAAGGTGGGAGGCATCCTCTATTGACATCACCTCATCCTGCCTCGTTGATCAGCATTTGTGACGTTCTCGCTACAAAGTTACAAGTTACAGGACATTGCGTCATCAAACTTTGACTTGAGTTAGAGTGTTGGACTCAGTTTCTGTCAGCCTTGGAGGGCTATCGATCATGGATATAGGTGATCGCGTCAGGGTCAAGACGAGTGTCGTCGTCTACCACCACCCAGAACACCGCAATACAGCCTACGACATCAAAGGTCTTGAGGGTGTGCTCAAGTCTGTGATTCGAGATTGGAATGGACGGCCAGTTAGTGCCAACTATCCCTTCCAGGTTCAGTTTGACTCCAAATTCCGGTCTCATTTTCATGACACCGAGCTGGAACTGGTGACTGAGGGATCCGCTGTTGAACAGCAGCCTGCTCAAGTCACCGCCTAAAAAAACTGCCCAAAAAACAACTGGGCTGCTTGTGCTGCCATTGAGCCACTGAGAATAAACTCAACCATTCCGGTCTTGCGGCTAAAGAGCGAAAGCTCCCCCGGTTGCGAGGCCGGTTTTTGCTAAGCGTGGGTCGGGCCTCTGCAATTCTGCCGGATGATGGCAAGGGATCCCCATTTGATCAAGACTATTTGATCAACATTTTGATCGACATTGTTTTGCCAGCATAGGTCAACAAGCAGACAGAAAAAATAGTGGCCTCCCGAACCTCTAAGGTTGATGAAAGAGAGCCGCTCGAACATAGCGAATCTCCTCATAGCTGTAGTCTTCTCCCAGGTGCGCTCGAATAGAGGAGAGGCTGTCGTAACGTTGCTCTTTGAAGATGGCCCGCATGATTTGCCATTGGCGGCGAGTGGGAACCAAGTGATCGAGAGCGATATCCTGGCCGTGGGCCAACAGCAAAGCCAAATGACCGTGAATCGTCTTGATGGATAGATTTCGCTCGTAGGCAATCTGGTCAATCGGGATCCCCTGTTGATAGAGGGTGAATGTTGTCCAATGGGTGTCATTGAGGCTGGGCAGATCGGACGGCGGATCGACAAGAGATTGAGGGGGTTTGGGGTTTGACGGGATCCCGGCTAGAGGTTCAGGTGGGGGGGGTACGGATGGAGCAGGGGGAACAGGCGAAGGCTGGGTTGGGGCTGAAGAAGCAGTTATCCTGGATTGACTCTTCAGGGGCGCATGGTCGTAGATTGCCTTGAGAAAAACATCGCCATATTGAGCCAATTTGCGGCTGCCCACTCCATTCAGTTGAGAAAACTGCTGCAGGGTTTCCGGCTTCTTTTGGGCCATCTCAAGCAGGGATCGATCGGAAAACACCACGAAAGGTGGCACGGATCGCTCGTCTGCCAATTGTTTGCGTAGCTGTCTGAGGGACTGAAACAAGGCTTGGTCATCCTCATCCAGGGATCCCTGACGAGATTCGATCTGGGGGGCCTGCTGGGGCTCCGCCTGGAGTTGTGGCACCTGGACGGTGAGCTGCCCCCGCAACACTTCCCAGCTTTCAGGATTGAGGGAGAGCACCGGAAAGCCATCCTGGGTTTCAGCCACCAACCCTTGTTGCAAGAGGGCTCGGCCTAGCGCCTGCCAAGCTTTTTGGCTGAGGTCTTGGCCAATGCCATAGGTGGACAGTTGGTGGTGATTGAGCTGGAGGAGCTTCTCACTTTTGGATCCCCGCAGGATTTGGATGATGTGGTTCATGCCAAACCGTTCACCACTGCGGTAGATACAGGAGAGAAATTTTTGGGCCTCCACGGTCCGATCTTCTAGAGCAATGGGATGAAGGCAGTTATCGCAGTTTTGACAATGGGTGGGGGCTAATGTCTCCGAAAAATAGCTCAGCAGCAACCGCCGTCGGCAGAGATGGCTGCTGGCATAATCGGTCATTTGGCGCAATTGCTGGCGGGCGATCCGTTGTTCTTGCGGATCGGTCTTTTGTTGAATAAAAAACTCGATCTTGCTCTTGTCCGCCAAGCTAAAAAACAGCACACAGTCGGCAGGCAAGCCATCCCGTCCCGCCCGTCCTGATTCTTGATAATAGCCCTCCATCGTTTTGGGCAAATCGTAGTGAATCACCAAGCGCACATCGGGCTTATTGATGCCCATACCAAAGGCAATGGTGGCCACCATCACCTGCACTTGATCCCGAATAAAGTGAGATTGATTTGCCTCCCGCACCTCTGGAGGCAAGCCCGCATGATAGGGCAAGGCCGGGATCCTTTGGCTAGTCAGCAGTTGAGCCAGCCGTTCCACCTCAGCTCGACTCTGGCAGTAGACGATGGTCGCCCCGGAGGGCACTGACCGGATCAGCCGCACCACCTCCGGCTGGGATCCCTGTTGCTTGGGTTGGACAGAGTAGTAGAGATTGGGCCGATCAAAACTGGCCACATATTGCCAGGGATCCCGGAGTCCCAGTTGGGTGACGATATCCGCCCGCACCCGTTCTGTAGCGGTTGCCGTCAGAGCGGTGACTGGGATGCCGTTCAATTTGTTGCGGATCTGATCGATCTGGCGATACTCAGGTCGAAAATCATGTCCCCAATCGGAGATGCAATGGGCCTCATCCACCACCAAGCGAGGGATCCCCTGGCGGGCGGCTAGTTGTTGCAGCCAAGGCCAGACTTCCGGCTGTGCTAGGCGTTCTGGCGCGACATAGAGTAGTTTGTACTCCCCCCGCAAGAGGGCTTGTTCCCGCGCTCGTTGTTCGGCCAAGGGCAGAGTGCTATTCAAAAAGGTGGCCGGGATCCCGTTGTTTTGCAAACTCATCACCTGATCCTGCATCAGGGCAATCAAGGGAGATATCACCACGGTGACACCCTTTTGGAGCAGGGCAGGCAACTGATAGCACAGCGACTTTCCTCCCCCGGTTGGCATCAGCACAAAAACATCCTGACCGTGCAACACCTGCTCCACCACCTGCTCCTGACCAGGCCGGAATTGGTCATAGCCAAAATAATGCTTCAGGGTTTGGTGGGGGGTGAGGGTCGAATTCACAAGACTGAGTTGAGGCGATGAATGGAGATAAAAATCCAGTAGCCCCTGAGATCAAGTTCTATTCCAGGGCAACCGGCATGAGGGGGATCCCATTTAGGATAGCCCTCCAGATTCATGGTTCACTCTTGAAACACTGGTGAAACCTAACGGGGGCTGAAGATGCTCCGCTGTCCTACGGGGAAAGATTGGCGTCATAGTGGCAGAGGAATCCAGACAACTGGGATCAAGGCAGGCAGCTTTAGCAGGAGGTTGATCAATGTATCCAGAGGTCAGCACAAAACTACAACGGCTGGCGAGGCAAATCAAAACGATGGCGGCAGGCTCCTGGTCAGGGATCCCAGCCTCCTATCAACAGTTCCAATCGTTACTGCGGGGAACCGTACGAGGGCAAGTGGCACTGCTGATTGCCGGTCTCTCTTTTGTCCCCAATGTGACCCTGATTGTCGCTACGGTCATGCTGACGCCAGAGTTGGTTCGGATCCCGCTGGGTCTGGTACTGTGGATCCCGATATTGGGCATCTTGAGCGCTGGGGTCGGTTATTACTCATCGGTCTGGATGTTGCAATCCTTGACGATCTTGGCCAAAGAACTGTCTCGCCTGGAATTGATGATGGGGGATCCCGGCAGATGGATATTGGCCCAACGCCCCCAGGATCCCCAAGAAGCGCTCATCTTGCGAGGGGCTTTTTCCCAGCTGCTGCAACAGGTACGTCGAGAGCAAGAGGGTCGAGCCGCCTTCACCGCCACTCTCATGCACGATCTCAAAACCCCCTTGGTGGCTTTTCGGCACTTGCTGCTGGCCCTGCGGGATCAGCCTATGGATCCCCACCAGCAAACTCGTTTATTGGCAGATCTGCTCAAGGAGAATGAGCACATTTTGGAACTGGTACAAAAAATGGTGGAAGCCCACCGGGCCGAACGAGAGGAAATTGACCTCCATCTCCAATCTTGCAATTTGCTTGATCTGGCCCAAAATTTGGCCAATCGTTTGGCTCCCGTCGCCCAAGAAAGAGGGATCCAGCTGACTGTCATCGGTTCTGGTCAAGCCCATGCGGATCCCTCAGAGTTTGAAAGAGCCTTATACAACATCGTGGACAATGCCCTGCACTATGCCCAAAGCCGGGTGACTATCGAGATCCAAACTGGCGAGATCTGGGTAACAGACGATGGCCCTGGGTTACCGGCCCCCCTGGAGCAGTTGGCCCAACCCTACCGAGGCGAAGCCTTTGAGATCGCTGGACAACGGTTGACCGCCCGCTCCACAGGGCTAGGTCTTTTTATTGCCCGCAGCATTCTAGAAGCGCATGGGGGATCTTTAGGGGTGATTACCACCGGATCCAAGGGATCCACCCTTGCCCTCAAGGTGCCCAGCACCGAACTGGCATTGCAAGGCAAAACCCCTCTCTCATCACAAGAAAGGGGATTCAGGTCTTGAGTCAAAAACTCACTGCAAAAACTCAATGAGTTGATTCTTAGGTTTGTTTTGGCAAGAATTACTGCATCATCATCGGACGCAAATAACGGCCATCACCGGCTTGAATCATCGTAGACATCACCCGATTACCCCGCTGAAAAGTCACAGGGAGCTGATGGTTGACGGGGATACTGCTGATGATCTGTTGGACGCGCTGGACATCCATGACCATCTCGCCGTTAACACCCAAAATCACATCTCCATCGGTCAGTCCAGCCAAAGCAGCTGGCCCTTGCTCTAGGGTACGGACGATCAAGACCCCCTCCACTTCCGGCAGAGTGCTGTTGCCAGAGAAGAAAGAAGACCACAGGCCACGCTCACCGTTCACTTCGCGGGCACGGGTCGCATCTAGAGGCTCAATTGCCACACCGATGAAGCCATAGGGCTCAGTACGAGATTCAACCGCAACAGGCAACAGGCTATTGCGAGACTGGTTGCTGACATTGTTGTAATAGTAGACGGTTGTGGATTCTTGGGCCGACTCCACAGTGGAGCGGGAGCGAGTACAAGCACCAGAAGAAGACTCTGCCAACACCAAGGCTGCTGGCAAAACTAACGCAAGTCCAATCAGTTGGGCTGCTTTTTTCATACGAATAACCCCAAGGTGTGGCTAGAGAACAAAAATGAATGAAATAATCAGTGCAGTCAGCAGTCAATTGACATTTAGTTAAAGTTAGCTTACCCAAAACCTCTGTTGAGTGTCTAGGAATACTAACTTGGCAGGGATCCCTCAGAACTTGAGCCCAGGCGGAGATTGCCAGGTAAAGCTGCATTACAAAATTGCATCATGAGAGAACCAGTCCCCCTCCTTTGATAAACCTAAAATCAGCCGGTGTCCATAGGCTTGCTGGAACAGTTGAGGTCGTGAGCCGATCCTGACCCCAATTGCAGAGAAGAGGGTGTGAGAGGCAACTGAACAAGAACGGATCCCACCCCTCTGACTTACCCCTGACTTACCCCTGACTTACCCCTGACTTAAAGTAAGCACTTACTGTAAGCGCAGAGGGCGAAATCCGTAGAGCGAGCGAAAGACAGAGCAAAAGACAGCGAACCAGGTCAGTGACTTGAGGGGGTTGACCTTAGAGCGCACCCATCCGCGTCAGGCCCAAAATAACCCCTGCTCCAATCAGATGACCAAAGCTGGTGGCTGCTAGTAATTCAGGTAAGGTCAGGGTAACGCCTGGGAAGGGGAAGACAAAACCTTCGGATCCCGCAGGAATCGACAGACTAGCGCGACTTTCGTAGCCCACAGCGCCTAACCAGGCATTGATCAGGGGCAAAGCCAGCTTCCATAGCAGGATAGCGAATACATTGCACGAAATCATCACAACCGCAGTGGCAGGAGACCATACGGGAGTCGGGGGAACAGCAGCGAAAAAAGGGGTGAACATTAGAGTTTTAATCCTTTGCATGAAGAATACGTTCTGGGCAGATTTAACTCGGCAGATTTAAACAGATAGAGGCAATGCTGCAAACAACAAGGATCCCTGGGATCCCCAATTAAAAGACCCCGGTAAGTCAACCCATCTACTCCTGATGGATTGACCGTTGGACTTGTAGCACCCAATTTAGGGTTGAATCTGAGAAACAAGATCACTTCACTGCAAAACTTAACGATTGCTCATATGTTCATGGCATCTCAGAGAAGGCTCTTGACCAAGTGAAGGGATCCCGGAAGAGAAAGGCTGCCCACCCCCAAGCCACTGAGAGCTGACCACTGAGAGCTGACCACTGAGATCTAACGACTGAGATCTAACGACTGAAAAACTGAAACCCTGCACCACAGGGTCTAGAACTCATGCCCATAACTCAATCCCCCACAGGACATCTATGAACAGATCACTATTTTCGGACACAATTCTCAACAAGCCTTACCAAAAGACTATAACTTTGGTTTCAGTAAATTTTTTCACAGAAAGATTAAATAACTTGTATTTATTGCCTAATCATCTTGATGTTAAATCCTGAAAACAAAATTAAACCTAAAGAAAAAAGGAATATCCTGCAAGTTATGACATGACAAGTATTAAGTAATGAGGGATTTGCAAGATGCCCGAAGACCTTACCCATGCCATCCGTGCCCGCGATTTGTCGCAAGCCAGTCGGGCTATTGCCATCATGCAACAGCACATGAGTCAGGAGAGAGTTCGCAAAGTTGTAATTGCCTGTGTGGAGCAACTTGCTTGGGCGGAAGGAGACCGATGTGCAGCAATCTGGCTGCTCAAACACCCTCATCTTCGGTTTATGCCCTGATTGAGACCTGGATTCAGACCTATCTTCAAATAGCTAGAGATAAAACAGCACCATATCTGAGGAAGAGTTTTTTTGATAATCCTAAGCCAAAACCCAGTTTCATCTCTTTTTATGGCCTCAGAATTACCTGCTTAAAATACAATTTAGTAGCAATAGTTAAGTATTAAAAATGTAGCTTAACCGAACCCTTTGAGTAAATAAGTAACTGGATAAGTAACTGGCTGCTCATCACCGAGTCATCTGAGCTGAAAATCTGAGCTGAAAATCTGAGCTGAGAACCTGAGAGACGCTATCGGTCGAGGTGTCAACGATTGGGTAGGGCTTCTTGGCGGAAAATCTAATCCCGACTAATTAAGTCGGATATACTTGACGGGGTGCGGCTACGGTGCTAGTGTTTGACACAGGTTAAGTCTGGCTTTATTTCCTACAAATCATTTTTATTGACTGTTACTAGACGTTCTCGTCTTGGCTTGCCTCCACCGTCGTTACCCACCCTGGATCCCATGACTCAAGCCCCCGTCAAGATTCCGGCCACCCCTGCTGCCCTTAGTGCCACTCCGGTCTATACCATCAGCAACTTGCGATGCCGTGAGTGTGGAGCCGAGTACGAACCCAAGGCTCTACATGTGTGTGAGCTGTGCTTTGGCCCGTTGGAAGTGACCTACGACTACGACAGGCTCAAGCGCACCGTTACCCGCGAGAGTATCCAGGCGGGCCCTCACTCTATGTGGCGCTATCGGCCTTTCTTGCCCGTCACCTCTCAGCATCCCATTGACGTGGGCACCGGCATGACCCCGCTGGTCAAGGCTGACCGGTTGGGGCGGCGATTGGGGTTGAATAACCTCTACATCAAAAATGATGCGGTCAATATGCCCACCCTCAGTTTCAAAGACCGGGTGGTGTCGGTGGCTCTGACCCGTGCCAAAGAATTGGGCTTCACCACCGTCTCCTGCGCCAGCACCGGCAACTTGGCCAACTCTACCGCTGCCATTGCCGCCCATGCTGGACTGGAATGCTATATTTTCATTCCCTCTGACCTGGAAGCGGGCAAGGTGATGGGCACCCTGATCTATGGCCCCACGGTCATGTCAGTGGAAGGCAACTATGACCAAGTTAACCGCCTGTGCTCAGAGGTGGCAGATCGCTACGGCTGGGGCTTTGTCAATATCAACCTGCGCCCCTACTACTCCGAGGGATCCAAAACCTTGGCCTATGAGGTGGCCGAGCAATTGGGTTGGCAACTGCCAGATCAGGTGGTGATTCCGTTGGCCTCGGGATCCCAGTTCGGCAAGATCTACAAGGGATTCCAAGAATTTGTCAAGGTCGGCCTCGTGGAAGGGAAAGACGTGATCTTTAACGGCGCTCAAGCAGAAGGGTGCTCCCCGATTGCCCAAGCGTTCAAAGCAGGTCTGGATTTTGTTACCCCCGTCAAACCCAACACCATCGCCAAGTCCATCGCCATCGGCAATCCCGCAGACGGCATCTACGCTTTGGATATCGCCCGCAAGACCAAAGGGGAAATCGAGGCTGCCCATGATCCTGAGATCATCGCAGGCATCAAGCTGCTGGCGGAGACCGAAGGAATCTTTACCGAAACCGCAGGCGGAACCACCGTCGCCGTGCTGAAAAAGCTGGCAGCCTCTGGCCAGATCAAGCCTGACGACGTAACGGTGGTTTACATCACTGGCAATGGCCTCAAGACTCAGGAAGCCGTCCAATCCCATGTGGGCCATCCTTTGTTGATCTCTCCTAAAATCGATAGCTTTGAGCAAGCCCTTGAACGCGCTCGCACCCTCGAACGATTGGAGTGGCAAGAGGTAACGGTTTAGGCCACGAGGGTTAGTTAGACCATCTCCCAGAATCTGAAAGCCTGATACGGTCTTTGGCTCAAGTCGGACAGATATTCAGCGCTAAAAGCAGGTAATTTAAGCAGGTCTTAATCAAGACACTCTATGATTGCCCGCAACACCTTTTTTCGAGGAGATTGAACCGATATGGCGTTTTTGCAGAATGGGATCCCAGTTACAGCTCTGGCGGTACTGGTGGGGCTGATGGCAGTGGCTTTGCCTGCTCAACCTCAAGACCTCAACACCATCACGGTGGAGCTAGAAACACTGGCGGGGGGATTTACCACCATCGCGGCAGCACTGCAAGCCAGTGAGTTGAACACCGCTTTGGCGGGATCCGGCCCTTTCACGGTGTTTGCCCCCTCCGATATCGCTTTTGCCAACCTGCCTGCTGGCACAGTGGAGTCGTTGTTGGAACCCCAAAATATCGGTGCTTTGACAAACATTTTGACTTATCATGTGGTGCCGGGTCGGATCACCTCCTTTGACCTCAGCCCTGGGCAGTCGGTAGAAGTTACCACCCTGGCCGGGATCCCGTTGCAGGTGGAAGTGGATGCCAGCGGTGGTATCACGGTGAATGGGGCTAACGTGATCTCGGCGGATATTCCCGTCTCCAATGGCGTCATTCATGCGGTGGATGGAGTGCTGCTACCCTAAGGGGCAATTGGAGGGCCAATTGGCAACCTGTGGGCGGATGTTTTTGTTTTCTATTGTTTTTTTGGATTAGACACGAGCGTTGATATGGCCGTCAAAGTTTTGATTCCGACCCCTCTGCAAAAATTGACCCAAGACCAAGCGGAGATTAATTGCGAGGGATCCACCATCCGAGAACTTTTGGACTCTCTCGAATCCAGCTGTCCCGGCATCAAAGCCCGACTCTGTGACGAAACAGGCGAGTTGCGGCGGTTTGTCAACTTCTATGTCAACAGCGAAGACATCCGCTTTCTGGACGGCTCCAGTACGCCATTGCAAGATGGCGATGAGGTCAGCATTGTGCCAGCGATTGCGGGCGGTTGAGTGTGTTGAGTCGCTGAGTTATGGGGATCCCGGTTGCACAGCTACGCCGTTGGGTGGCAGCGGGGGAATCCCAGACGATGGAATGGAAACAGCGATTTTCCTCTCGGGTGGCGGTGGCTCGATCCCTTTCGGCTCTGGCCAACACCCAAGGGGGCATTATTTTGGTGGGGATCGCCGATGACGGAACTGTGGTAGGCCTGGCGGATCCCCAGGCAGTTATGGAACAGGTGCAACAGGTGGCGGCTTTTCATCTGGAGCCTGCAATAGATCTCGACTGCCAGATCGTCCAGTGGGGATCCGCCTTGGTTTTAGTGGTGCAGGTGCCCAATTCTGACCACAAGCCTCATGCCCTGACTCAGCTGGATCCTTACTCACAACGGGTCTATCTGCGGCAAGGGGCGGCAACGGTTCCGGTGGGGACGGCTCAGATCAAAGCCATGCAAAAACGCGGGGATCCCAGCGGCACTGATGTCAATCTGGCGACGCTGGAGCCGATGCAGCGGCTGTTGATTGCATATTTGGCCCAGCACAAGCAGATTACCCTGCGCCAGTTTTGCCATATTGCCAATTGCTCCAAACGACGGGGCCAGCAGATCATCGTCAAGAGCCTGCGGGCGGGGCTGATCAACCGCTTCGAGCTAGACCGGGATCCCTCCTACAGCTTGGGGATCCCCCTCGATCCCCAATAGTTCAAGAGCTATCACAATTAGGCGTTAGGATCTTTTAACAAAGCTCTGCTGTGGGATCCTGTCGGCAGCAGTCCATCAAGGAACTGGCAAAGGCACTAGAGAAACAACTGAGGGGCAACGAGAGCTGTGCTGAGTGGACTGATCTGGCTACCGATTCTGGGATCCCTAGTGGTGAGCATCTGGCCTAATCCCGAGCAGGCGAGGCGGGTGGCCTTGGTGATTGCCTTGGCATCGCTAGCGTTGTGCGGACTGCTGTTGACCCAGTTTGATCCCAGTTTGGCCAATACTCAGTTAAGTGAGATCGTGCCCTGGATGCCGGAGTTGGGACTCAGCTACACCCTTGGGGTGGACGGCATCTCGTTGCCCTTGGTGGTACTCAATACCGTCCTAGTCGCGGTGGCGATCTGGGGCAGCAGTACCCGACAGCGACAGCGGCTCTACTATGGGCTGATGCTGTTGTTGGGGGGCGCGGTGACGGGGGCTTTTTTGTCCCAAAACCTGATGTTGTTCTTTCTCTTTTTTGAGATCGAGCTGATCCCGCTCTATCTGTTGATTGCCATCTGGGGCGGGCCTCGCCGGGGCTATGCATCCTTTAAGTTTTTGATCTACACCGCTATTGCCGGGATCCTGCTATTGGTAGGGTTCTTTGGCATGGCTTTCTTGGGGGATGCCCCTGGCTTTGACTATGCTGCCTTGGAGGGATCCAGCCAGTCGGTCTCGCTACAGGTGTTGCTACTGATTCCCATCCTGTCGGGGTTGGCCATCAAGATCCCGCTGGTGCCGCTACATACTTGGTTGCCGGATGCCCACGTCGAAGCCTCCACCCCCGTTTCCGTCATGCTGGCCGGGATCCTCCTCAAGCTGGGCACCTATGGCTTGTTGCGATTTGGGGTGCAGATGTTGCCTGACGGCTGGCAGGTGGTGGCCCCCTGGTTAGCGGCGATTGCGGTGGTGAATGTGATCTATGGATCCCTTAATGCGCTGGCTCAACAAGATATCAAGAAGATCGTCGCCTTTGGATCTGTGGCCCACATGGGCTATGTCTTATTGGCGGCAGCGGCGGCTACTCCCCTCAGCATGGTGGGGGCGGTGTTTCAGATGGTCAGCCACGGCCTGATCTCGGCCCTCTTATTTTTGCTGGTGGGGGCAGTCTATGCCAACACGGGCACCCGTGACCTGAAGCTGTTGCGGGGCTTGCTCAACCCAGAGCGGGGCTTACCGTTGGTCGGCAGCTTGATGATCTTGGGGGTGATGGCCAGTGCGGGCACACCGGGCATGGTGGGCTTCATTGCGGAGTTTGTGGTGTTTCGCAGCAGCTTTGAGATTTTCCCCCTCCAGACCTTGTTATGTATGGTGGGCACCGGCTTGACGGCAGCTTATTTTTTGTTGATGGTCAACCGAATTTTCTTTGGTCGGCTCTCTTCGGTGGCCATCAGTATGCCGCGCCGAACTCTGACTGAACGGTTGCCAGCAGCGGTTTTGGCGTTGGTAGTAGTGATTTTGGGATTGCAGCCCAACTGGGTGGTGCGGTGGACAGAAGCCTCCGCTGCTCGCATGGGATCCCTGGTTTCTCACGAGGGGGGATTTATTTCCAGTCTGACGGTAGTACCCCAGCCGCTTATACCCGCATGGGAACTCACAGAGCCCTTTTTAGTTGAGTCTTTAACGAAAATCGACAAACGAGAAGTGGATTTAGGCATTAGCCCGGGGTGGCAATCTGCACCAAATGAAGTTGAGGAAAAAGAGCCCGTGGTCTATCTGGGCTAGATTGGCCGTGATTTGGCCCCAGGTTATTGGGTTGGCTGACCTGTACCTGCAACCTATATCTGGGAAAACCTATATCTGGGAAAACCTATGTCTGGGAAAACCTATGCCTGGAAAAGTGTACTGGCCTCGATCAAGAGGTACAATCCTGCCCCTATTTCTTCAGTATTTAAATAATACAATCACCTACCCGATTTTTATGTGATTGGCTTCTCTTAGTTGGCAAGGCTCTTAGTTGGTAAAAGTTTAGTTGGTAAAAGTCAGGAGGAAGACCTGAATCCAACCCACCACGAAACCCAGGATCCCGCCTAAATTGACAATGGCTTGGAGTTCTTGTTTGACGATTTGTTGGATATTTTTCTCCAGATTCTCTGGTGATGTGGCATTTACCCGGTCAATGATGACTTGATCAAGGTTTAAGACGGGGATCACCTGTGTCATCAAGGATTCGAGATCGCGATCTAGATAACGCTCCAAGACCAGAGCCAGATCGAGGCTAACCTGATCGATGGAATCCTGGACAGCCTTGGATCCCCGTAATCGACGTAACACTAACTGAGCCACCCCTTCCCAGTCAATCGAATCCCCCAGAGCCGCCAATGCATCCGGCCCCTTGATGCGGATGTAATCTTGGATCCCTGTTCTTAACCCTTTGCGGAGTTGGCGGACGGCGGGCACGGGCAAGCTCTGGAGAGATAGATTTTGGATCACCTCAGTCAGTCGGCGGGTCGCGCCCACATCCCGCAGCAGTTGATCTAGCAGTCCTTCTGCCCCTTCGGGATCCTCTAGACAATAGGCTCGTAACCGGAGCAGCGCATTTTTGGCCCCAAACAGATTGGCCACCACCCAGTAGGTGCCCGAGGCCCGCTCTCGAAATCCCTCATCAATGGCATCGATGTTTTTATCGGTCAAAAAGTCCACTAAACTTTGCCGCAGCACCTGTGGGGGCAAGATCTGCTCCAAAATCCAGGTGGTGATTTCTCGGGCTTGATCATCAGAAAAACGTAGCTCCAGCAACACCTGATCAAAAAGCTGGGTGATGGGGGCTTCCAGCCAACCCTCTTGCCGCGACAAAACCTTAATCAACCGGGGTAGCGATTCCCCAAACAGATCTTTGAGGATGCGGGCCAAGACTTGGGCCGTTTGGTCTTGTTTGTCGGGATTCTCTAGCCGATCCAGGGCGATTTTCAGCAACCACTGGATCCCAGATCGCATCCGCTCGGTTTCCAACAGCCGTCGAGCCAGATTACGCAACTCATCCGGGGTCAACAGGGATCCCATGATGGTCTGGGAGATTTGCTTGGCCAGTCGAGGCTGATTTTGGGGGATCAATCCAGGGGTAAACGGCAGCTGCCATCCCGCAATTTTGTAAGCCCGGTAAGGGCGAAAAAGCATTTTGAGAGCCAGATCATTGGTGAAATAACCAATAACCAGGCCCGCGATGGGAGGGACAAGAATACTCCACAGTGCCATGCAAGTTAAGGATCCTACTTCTGCCAGCATACCCCCCCCAGACCATTGCCGGCTGAGGGGAAGAATGGCTGGGGTTAAGGGCGCTGCCTTTTTGTAAAGATCCCCAAAGGCGAGGTCACAAAAATCAGGTCAGGGGAAAATTTCCGGGATCCCGGCGTTATGGAAAGACAATCTGTCCCCGCAATTCACCCGATGGGTTCACATCGGTATGAACGTTGATATAGTAGGCACCCGCCAAGAAAGAGTCCACCTGCTCTTCAGTGGCCGTGTCGTTCAGGACAAAACTGGCGGAGAGACGACCGGGAGCTTCTGTTACGGTGGGGACAAAAGCCACTCCACCCGTACTTTGGGCAAAGGGCATTGCGGCAGCCAAGTGAACGTGAACAGGGCCAACCGTACTCACATCAAAGAGGGGGCTGGTCAATCCGGTAAATTCGCCCGAGATCAACAAAGCTCCCGTTTCTGTATTGAGGCTAACCTCAGCTTCGCCAGTAGCAGTGACCGGAACTGTAGGATCCACAGGGGGAACTTCGGCTTCTGGGGTGAGGAGGACTGTGGTAGAAACAACTGGGTTGATGGGTTCTGGGGCCACGGCACTATCACCGCTACTACAGCCCGTCATCATTAGCAAGAGAGCAGCCATCACCATCGCCAACCCAACGGAAGCAAAAGTGGAGAATGCCTTTTTCGGTTGTCGGGCATTTGCAAAAGAGAGCATGGAAGAAACTCCTCAAAAAGTAATGAACAAACCCCATCACATCCTCAGACCTATCCTCAGACCTAACAGTAGTGGATTGATAGTAGTAGATTGAATTTTCAGTGGTTTCACCCAGTAGTTTTACTCAGTGGTTTCACTCGGGCTAATGATAACTCAAGCACCCAAAAACCGCAAAAATCATCAACCAATGGGCAGAAAAGTGATTTGAGTTACACTATTTCAGCTGTTTGTTGAACCAGACAAATTGACCAAGCAAACTGTTTGATCCACCCTCTTGTAGGGTCTCTTATAGGGATCCCGTTGCAAACGGCGGGCCAGCATCTCTCACAAGCTGGACAGACAAATTGGACAGATAAGCTGCTTTACAAACTGACACTTTTCGCAATCAGATGCAATAGGATCCCGGCCTTGTGAAACAGATTGCTTACACAACTTGAGCTTTGATCGGGGATTGTCTACAGTACAGGTGCTTGCTTTTGAGGCCCTAAGAGATGAGTTTCACCGAAAGATACCGCCTGACCTGCACCCTGAGCTTCGGAGATATCTATGGGCAGATTATCGTTTGGCTGATCGTCATTTTTGCCAGTGTGGCGGCTGCCTTGGGGTTGATGGACTCCCCGCTGTACGCCTTTTTTGCCATTGGCTTAATCTTGGTATTGTCGCTGCCCTTCTTGCTGTTTGCCTTTGTCACCACTCTGCTCAATCACATCGAATTTACCCCCCTTTCCCAAATCCAGGCTGAGACCAATCCCGGATCCAGCCCGGTCACGAGTGCCGCCTAAGGCAGTAAGTGGTTCTCAGATCTGACAGGGTTTCTCAGATCTGACAGGGATCGAATGTATACCTATCGGATGTATACCTAAAGAGTG
>JAAUUM010000075.1 GCA_012031565.1 Synechococcaceae cyanobacterium SM2_3_2 | reverse complement strand
CCAGATGCAAGTGGTTTTGGCCTCGCATCGAAGCAGAACTTCAGTCGAAAACATGGGGGATCCCATTACGGATCTGGCTAGGCGACGCCATCAGTGAACACAAAGTCAAAGAGGAAACAGAACCCAAAGCCAGAAGTCCTGGCCCCTACAGACCCCATCTCAGAACCGGGGATCTCTGTCGCTATGTCGGCCCCCCCGGAGCGATGAATGTCACCTGTTGGGGCAAACCTCTTACCGTTGTTGCCTTATGCGGCGACACCGCCACTGTCAAAGCCGACAAATGGATCCATCCCTACGAAATCCCTATCCATCAGCTGAGGAGGAGAACCTAAACAATGGCCAGCCTTGAGCAAAAATTGTCATCCTTGTCCGCCAAAATTGACCATCTGCAAAGCTGTCTGGTCATGTTGGGCATCACTGGCGAGAAGTTTATCCCTCTGGCTGAGGCCACCAAACTCTTGGGAAAATCCCAAGACCACCTCCGCCGTCAATGCGTCAAAGCCGAGCAAGCCAGGATCCAGGGATCCCGTTGCGCTTGGAAATATGGCATCCACTACAGAAACGAGGCCGATACCGGGGCCGAACGAGCGGAGTGGTTTGTCAACCCCGTCGCCATTAACCAGCTGATGAACCTGCCCCCTGAAAAGCGCCTCTAGCCCTGCTTCAGCGTCCGGTACAGCTTCTGAAAATGCTCATTATCTATGAACTGCTGATAGGTGCGGGTATGCACCGCCACATCATGACCCATGCTGCGGGCCGATAGCTCCAATGGCCACTGGTAAGGAGGAAGGACTAATTATTTGTAAGATGTCGTAACCTGCCAAACTCCAAAGACCCTGCCCAGCAAGGGTTATACGAGTCAAGCTGTTTTATATTTAATCCAGCCCACCTACTTACATCAACGTGCGCCGTGCATAACAATGCCGCAGGTTGTACGCCGTCCCAATCACCTCCACCAGCCCACTTTTCCTCCAATACTGGCTAATCCGTTCCCCCAAGCTGGTATTCGCTTGCTCCAAGTTCACTTGAGGTAAGTGGATCCCCTCCTGAGTCAAGCGAAACACCTCCCCCCAATGCTCTCCCCAACACCCATAGGCCAGCCGTTCCCCAGTTTTACTGTCATCTTGCACCTGGATCATGTCTTGTCCCAGCTGGTCAAACTCAGCCCGAAACACCTCATGCGGACGTAACCCAAATACCGCCATCAGCACAAACACACAGCGATACTCAGGATTCTTCACCAGTTCTAGAGCTTCACCAATCGCCTCATCCGTGGGCAGCTCACGGACTTTCACCGCCTGCGTAGTGTAGGTGGTCAGTTCATTTAAGGTCTCAGCTCCCTCCAACTCAGCAAAGCGAGCCAGCTTACTACAGGCCAAAACCCAACGCTTGCGCGAGCGAGTCCCAGGCTCTGACTGAAGACGGATCCACTCTTTCAGCAACGGCAGGGTTAGCCCCTTATGCTGAGGCAACTTGCCATAGACCGCCGCATAATCTTTCGTCCAGGTGGTCAGGGTTTGGTTCGTTTTCTCCCGTTTACTCCAGTGATCCCGTTCTAGGCGGGCGATCCACTCAGCAATCGTCTCAGGATTTTTCCGGTAAGCAGTCTCCCAATGCTCCCAACAAAACTGATTGAGAGCCAAATCTGCCGACATCTTCTGGGCCTTAGCCACAGCAATCTTGAACCCCGCCTTATCAGCATGGATCCCTAACGAGACCTGCTGACGCTTCATGCCGCTGTCATTGGGCATGGGCATCATTCCCCGCAAGCAGAGCCGCTGGGTTTTGCGCTCCAGCGTAATCTTGATCTTGAGAGTTTTATTAGCTTCTCTGATTGCAGTCTCAATATCCCAGACCATCGGGATCCCCCTAGCCTATGAAGTCCGCAGCGTCAAAAAACTCTGCCACCTGTCTGCCCTTAAATGACCAAGACTGGTCAAGTCTGGTTCAACATTAGCAGACAAGACCCGTAGACAGCACAAGCTAGGATCCCCTGTTCAAAGGAGATTCTAAGCTTTTTCATTGATGGGGGTAGCGAGACTTGAACTCGCACGATCTCACGATCAACGGATTTTAAGTCCATCCTATCTATCGTGTATTACCCTCTCAGACTGGCTTAGACACTATCAATTTTGGCGTGGACTGCTGAGTGGACTATTTATTCCTGGTTGACGATGCGGACTGTGGTTCCGCAGTGACTATTGATTCCGCCACGATAAAGTCTCTCTATCTCTGCCAATACTGCTGCACGACAAGGTGGATAACGCCCTTAGACTTGAGGGCGTATCCCCGTAAAACAACCGTCCAAACTAGATTCTCTGGACAGCCTTCATGGGCTATCGGGAGCAAATTGGTCGAGCCAAGATATCAGGTTCTCAATAGATGTAAAGGTTAGTAACTCCTCTCCCAGCCGCTCTAATTTCTCAATGGGTAAGGAGCGAATCGTTGCCTCTGTCTTATTGGGTAATGCCTCTAGGCTGAACTTGCGGCGTAGCAACCGAAGGGTCAGATTCACTTCTCCCTCTTGCTTTCCTTCCTCTCTGGCTTCCTGATAAACCCGCGTCTGCTTCAGCTCACTTAGTCCAAACATCGCCTCTATCTCCCCTCTGCTCAACTCAGCAAACTTGTAAACTAGCACCGTCTCCAACAATTCTAGGATCCCACTCTCTAATCCCCTGCTGACCAATCCTTGCACTCGCTCTCTGGCTCGTCGGGGTGAATCTACAATCAGCTTCACAATCTCCACCAAGGGTGATTCTGTGTCTGGCAGCTGATTCAGATACACCCGCTGAATCGAGGTGGCGAACATCCCTAGTGAGGCCGGGATCCCTGGATCCAAACTCTTCCGTGGATAAAGCACTACCACTTGGCAGGGCTGAATCGGCTCATGCTGCCGCAGGTACATGGCCATTTCTGCCACCACCCGATAGTAGAGGCTGGGATCCTTCTGGAATTGCACTTCCACAAAGTAGATGGGTTGGTCTGTGTCAGAGGAGAGAAAGATACCATCCAGTCGGAAGGCCAGCTCTTTGACCTCCCGCGATGAGAACTCGTAGCCTGCTGCTAGATAGGGATCCTGGCCCAGCAGTTCAAATAGCAGCGAGGGAAAATCCTTGAACAGGCGGTAGAAAATGGAGTCAGTTTTCATGGCTCCAGTGTAGGATGCTTCACCCCGCCAAGGAGCGCATAAAGTCTCTCAGGGATCCCGCTTGCACAGTGACCCTGGCCTCAATCTCTTTCTGTTGTGGGGCAACGCTGCTCTCTGGGTCTGGTGGATCTGGATCCCCAAGATTACCGTGAGCAGTCTGTTTCTCCACTGGCCTGGGAGCATCGGCCAAGAACCACTGAAACACCAGCAGCAGCACCTCACCGGGATAGAACAACCCCGTTGCCACTCGGATCTCCTCAATCTTGGGCAGTAGAGACACTGGGATCCTCACCCTGACCTGCACCGACTCTGGTTTCTGCTTCATGCCACCAACCCTAGAACGTGGGCAAACTGGGGATCCGGCAGCACCTTGAACCAAGTGTTCTCATCCAGCCAGTCAGCCGCCAGGGGAGCCGCCCCACCCGCAACTAGGATCACTCCAATCCCCTCCAGCCAGATATCCCACCGATTCAGAGCTTCACTGAGGATCCCTTTCAGCCACAGCTCACAATACTCCTCAAAAAAGCTGGCAAAGCTCACCCCTTGCACTCCGTAGGCATAGGATCCCTCAGCAATCGCATCCATAATCAGCTCAACTTTGGGAGTGCTCCTGACCTGACTGGACAGACGGGGATCCACAGCAATGTCACTGGCTAGTCCATAAATCCCACCCCGGCGCAGAACTACCCGTGCCCCCTCAATCTGGGATCCGGCTGCATCAAACAGAGTTGCAATGGCCGTCCCTCCCCCCAGGTCAATGATCCCGGTGATGGAGTTGAGCTTGGTCAACCCCTGCTTGTAGCCATATCGGTAGGCTCCAATGCCCTCGGGTTCCACCAGGACTGACTCAATCACCACCTTGACTGGATCCCCTCCATCGATGATGTGATGCTCCCCAACGAGAGCTTTCTGAAGTTGGATCCCTTCCACTTGGGGATTGGGTAGACTCATCACCAACTCAAACTCTGCTGTCTTTGCACGACGCGGTAACTCCAGGGATCCCAATACCAATCTGAGAGCGGATTCATGCTTTTCGGTTGTCCAGGTGCGGATCCCGCGTCGGTAGTTGCGGGCACCATGACCAACAATCCAGGCTTTGCCCACCAACTCCTCACAGGATCCCTTCACATATTCCACAGCCCTATCCGCTGTTCCCTGCACGTCCGCATAGATAGATTCCACCGACCAGACCCGGTCTTGGTCAGAGAGCTTGACGAAGCGATTACCCAAATCAATAGCGACTTTCTGAGTCATAAAGCACCATCAACACCATTCAGATTCGCCATAGCATACACACAGACTGCACAGACTTAAAGTAAGACTTAGAGCTGAGTATTAACCCTCCAGACAGCACTTGACAAGACAAATTAACTCATCCTGAAATGTCAACCTGACAGGTGTGCAGAAGTGGGCTATCCTCTGTGGGTTGTTTTGAGGATTGGAAATCCTATGAGCAGAGTTAGCCTTTTTCGCCCTACTGTTGGTCAACGTTCCAAAGTCACTGAATCCGATAAAGAACGAATCCGACTACTGGCACAACAGGGCATTACCCCTCAACAAATAGCTGCCCGTTTAGAAGTTTCAGTTACCACCGCCAGAAACTACAGTAAATCTGTGTTTGAGTAAGCCTATTTTTAGTGAAGTGCAACCACAAAAGTCCAGTCTTGCCCTACGGGGTTCCCCCTGTTATAAACAGTCTGAGCAGCGGCGGATTGTGGCTGGGCTACTGTCTGGTAATTCCCTTTTGGTGGTGGGTGAACCGGGATCTGGTAAGAGCACATTGGCTCATTTTGTGGGTCAAGACTTAACGGGATTTCGGTTGGTGCATCTCAAAGCCTCTACCCCAAAGCAAATGGTGGAGAGTGTGGCCGAGCAGTTGGGAGTGGATCCCGCCACCTTAGAGGGCAAGAAGATGACCTTGGCTCAGCTCCAAACGGCCTTGTTTGCCGACTTGATGGGACAGACCGCGATATTCATCTGTGATGACGCGGAGCAATATCCTCTTTCCTTCCGATAGTGGTTGGAATCTTTGCTCTCCACCAAAGCCGTGATGTTGGTCTTGGCTACTTGGCCCCCTGCCAAGGATCTGTTTCTGAAGTTGCCTCGATTAGAGTTGGATCCCTTACCAGAGGCTCCCATCCGCGACTGCATCCAGGGTGCGGCAACAGAGCTAGGGATCCGTCTCAAACCCGGTCAGATATCGAATCTGATGGAGCGATGTGGCGGCAATCCCATGCTGGCAAAGCGGGTGGTCTTGGAGGAGCACTTGGGTCTGAAAATCACTGGCCCTGACCACACCCAATGGATTGATGGCACTCCTTTCCTGGTGGCTGGACTGATGTGTTTCACTCTGGTTCGCTTTCTGGGCTTGGGATTCAGCAGCACCAGCTTGTACTTGCTAGGCGCAATTTTGACCGTGGTGGCCGCGATTGCCCGATTACTGCTGTACTCCCTACCCCGTCGCAAAGGGAGGTTAGGCCAGCGATGATGAGCCTTACCCATGCCGTCTTTGCCGTCACCGCATCCAGCCTCACACTGGGCACTGCATCACCTTGGGTACTCATGGTGGCAGTAGTGGGATCCCAACTCCCTGACTGTGACACCTCCACCAGCTATCCAGGCAGAGTATTGCGCCCTATCAGCACCCGCCTCGAAGCTAAGTACCCCCACCGGACTATCACCCATAGCTTCCTGGCTACCGGGATCCTGGCTGTAGTCAGCTTGCCTTTAGCTCTGTTTGGGCTCCCGTGGGGTGGATTGGTAACAGGTTATTTCTTTGGCTGGTTTGCAGATGTGTTCACCAAGTCTGGAGTGCCCGCCTTTTGGCCCAATCGCGCCAGATTGGTGATCCCTGGCAATCCCCGACTCAGACTCTCGACGGGATCCCCATCTGAATGGGTCGTGCTGGGTATCTGTCTAATGCTTCTCATCATCTCCATCAACATCCACTCGCAGGGAGGCTTGCTGAGAACCTTCAACCTGTGGATGGGGATCCCCAGTGGAGCCGTGGAGCTGGTCAACCAAGACCAAGACAGGTTCTTATTGGTGGCCGAGATTGATGGCATCAACAGTCTGAGTCAGCAGCGGGTGGAGGGAACTTACCAAGTCATCCGTGCCCTAAGTAGCTCTGACCTTCTGCTGGAGCAGGAGGGAAAACTTTACCGGGCTGGTGGGGGCATCGATGCCCAGATTAGGCTCAGTCGCATCTTCATCCGTCGGGGACGACCTATCCGCTCTGAAGTGGAACAAATTGCCTTCACTGAGCAACTGTTTACCCTACCAGAGGATCCCGGCACTCCAATCCAAGTTACCTACACCGGGATCCTTGAGATAGAGGATGCTTTCGACCTGTCCATCACGCCATCGGTGGAGGAATATCAGCCCGTCACCTTGCAATTCTTGGGGGATGATACCGCCCTGTTGAGATTTACCAGTGCCCGCCGCGAGGATTTACAGCCCTTCGAGAACAGCTATGGATCCGGCCAAATGCTGGTCAGGAGGGTCTATGCCAACTAGGAAAAGCAAGCTGCAAAAGGAATGGGAAATCTTCATTCGCTCCCTCCTGGAACTGTTGAGGTTGATAGCGCCCCTCTACCAATGAGTTGACAGTCACGGTAGGTCGCTTGGGATCCCCAATAAATCGTTTCCCCCCCAGCGCCCGATAATCCACAATCCAGTACCCCTGGATCCCCATCGCCTCATAGTCTTCCAGCTTGCGGGCATAGTCGTCCTGCCAGTTGGTGCTCACCACCTCCACCACCAGGAGAACAGTGGATCCCTGGGTGATGGTAGAAGCCCGCCTCCAGAGAGGTTCTGCCTCTAGCTGGCGTCGATCCAGCACAATCACATCCGGCACATATCCATCCCAATCCCCCTCTGGCTTGATACAAGCACTCTTGGGGAGCAAGTAGGGGAGGGCCAGCCGCTCAATCTCACGATCCAACATCCGGGTAATCCGTCCAGCCAGCTCCTCATGTTCGCGCCAGCGGCGACTTGTCGCATCTCCGACCGGGTGCATCTCATTCACCTCACCATCAATGAGTTCATAGCGGCGACCATCCTGTGGATACCACTCCAAGAACTCTTCAAAACTCAAGAGTCGTTGTAAGACATGAACCATGTCATACCTCCCTATACTGTTGCTGCATTCCCCTCATCTCCTCCTTTATCATCCCCACCAACTCCGGTGGCTCCCTGACCACTGCCCCCTTGCCATAGCCCAACACCCAGCGCTTCAGATCATTCATCCCCCGGACTGTCATGCGTAAGAATAGGGATCCATCCTGCCTTTCATGGATCACCTGAGTGGGGTGCCAACGCCGCTCACGGATGAAAGGTGCCGTCTGGGCATCAAACCAGATTTCTACCTGCTGAGGGATGCCACCCACCTCATGCTGAAAAATCATTGCCAAATGGTCTTTAGCGTCAAATGTCGGATCCACCTCAAAGGTCTCACTCAGGGGCTTCAACAATAGAATCCTGTCCACCCGAAACCATCGCACCTCCTGTCTTTTGTGACACCAGCCAATCACATAAGGATTTGTCCCTCGGTAGATATGCAGCAGATAAGGATCCAACACCCGTTCTGATATCTCGTCTCCTCGGCTAGCAGTGCGATAACTCATCCATACCTGTTTCTTTTGGCGGCAGGCATCCTCCAACTGCTGCCAGATATCGAAGTCTAGATTGGTCTCAGCCCCTGATCGGAAGGTCAGACGGTCATCTGCGATATGTTGCAAATCCAGCCAATCCTCTTCTGGCAGCCGCTCCGCCAAACGAGCCACCGCTGAACGCAACTGGGGAGCATAAGCAGATCCGGCATACGCCTCCAGCATCCGCGCTCCCAGGGTCAGGGAAAAGAGTTCTCCCTTAGTCAGAGGAATAGAGGGCAAACGCCAGCCAGAATCTGTGAAGTGATAGCCCCTATCCTTTGAGCAGTGAATTGGGGCCTGAAAGCGATCCCTCAAAAAAGCAATATCAGTACGGACAGTCCTTTCACTGACCTCCAGAGCTTCTGCCAAAGTCGTTGCTGTTTGGCGTTGACCCAACCGAAGGAGAGCATTCAATTTCAAGACTCGTTCCAGTTGCCGCAGCATTTAATCCACCTCACCCGCCTCAGAAGCGAGTTTTGTTGTCAATGCAAGTATTCTAGGCAACCAACCCGGCAAAAAACCTTCCGACCTGCAAAAGATTTGCCAGAGATTCTGATTTTTTCGAGTGATCTAACCTCATCTGACACAGGGCAACTCCTGCCACTGAGTCGTAAATCGCGGGGATCTCATCGCTGCCTGCATCTGCCAAGCCCGCTCCAACCCTGTGACTGCAAAGCGCAACGTCTCGGATCCCCATTCTCGATTGATGCCATCCACCAGCTGCATCAACTGCCGGGACTCTTCCGCCTTCTGCCACTCAAACAAACTTCCCTGTACAGACTGGGCCTGCTCAAAGCGACTCAACATCACCCCCGCCTTTCGATAAGGGATCCCCTCCTCAAATAACCCCTCCACCAACTGGATCCCCCAGTGCAGCAGCTCTCTGGTGTCATCCGTAGCCTCCAGCAGATTCATGGTGGCCGACACAGTGGGATCCACATCCCCATAGCGGCCCCGCATCAGCATCACCGTCAGAGCATGAGCCACTTGCCCCTCTCGCCTCAGCTTCTCCCCTGCCCGACACAGATAGGTTGCTACCGCCTCTCTCAGCTCCTCCAAACTCTCCACTGGGCGTCCAAACGAGCGAGACACCATGATGCTCTGCTTGGGTGGCGACTTCTCCTCCAGCGGCAAACACGGGATCCCGCGCAGCTCCAGCACAATCCGCTCCCCCACCACATTCAGCTTCTGGCGAATCAACTCTGGACGGGCCTGTTTGAGATCCAAGGCTCGGAATATGCCCAACTGCCGCAATCGTTTGGCCCACTTGCGACTTATCCCCCAGATATCCCCCACCTCAATGCCTGCCAATACCCTATCCAAGTCGGGATGATGAGCCAAGTCCAGGATCCCTGTCGCAGATCCCTTGGCCTTTTTGTTGGCAATCTTAGCCAGCGTTTTGGTACTGCCAATCTCTACCGAGATTGGGATCCCTGTCCAGAGCTGCACGGTCGCCTTGATCTTCTGGGCAAAAAACCCCAACTCCGACTCTGGGATATGGCTCAAGTCCAGGAATGCTTCATCAATCGAGTAGACCTCTAGCTGGGGGGTGAACTGCCTCAAAGTCTCCATCACCCGCCCCGACATATCCCCATAGAGCGCATAGTTACTACTGAGAGTCTGAATCTTGTGCCGCCAGACCAGATCCTTGACCTCAAACAAGGGGGATCCCATCGGAATACCCAGGGCTTTGACCTCTGGTGAGCGGGCCACAATGCAGCCATCGTTATTGCTGAGTACCGCCACAGGGATCCCCTGGAGATGAGGCTGAAACACCCGCTCGCAGGAGACATAGAAGTTATTACAGTCCACCAGGGCTATCTGTTTGGGCGGCATAAGGATCCCTTCTCCACTGCCACCTCACCACACCAGCTCAACAGTAAGCGGCCACCCCAGAAATGGGCAATGGGATCCCTGATTCTAGGGACTATGAATCACATAGCTGACCACTCCCCAAACCGAAAAATCGGTTTCCTCTTCAATCGCCAGCGGTTGGTAGTCAGGGTTATCGGGCATCAGAAAGAGTTTTCCCTGCTTCACCTTCACCCGCTTGACCGTCAACTCCCCATCCACCACAGCGATGATCACTTTGCCATCAGTGGGTTCTAAAGCTCTATCTACCACCAGAATGTCCCCCGGATGGATCCCTGCCCCCGTCATGGAGTGCCCCACCACCCGCACAAAGAAGGTGGCTGCTGGATGCTTGATCAGGTACTTATTCAAATCCAGGCGGTCTTCCACCCAATCATCAGCAGGAGAGGGAAACCCTGCCTCCACCGGGCAAGTCAGCAACGGGATCCGGTAGTGGGTGGAGGGATCCGGCGTGAAGATATCCGTCACCCAAGTTTGTGGAGATTGCGACATACCAGCCACGGGCAACAACTGCCTCCATCAAATCCAACGCCCCCCACTTCGTCAATCCTTGTGCCCCAGAGCAATCTCCTCCACGAAATACATCTCGTGATAGACAATCGCCACATAGAGATCTTCTCCAGGCAGCAGCCGGTCACAAGTCGAAAAGGGATCCTCAGGTGCATAGGTCGTATCTTTCAAAACACCGTCACACTCGTCCCGATCGGGATTCAATCCTCCTGCACAATTGGCACGAATGCGGTGTTGCAGTCTTTTCGCAGTCTATTTGTGGCACTGCTGGTAGACGTTGTAGCTATCCAGAGCAACGGCGACACCTGCTGCAAAACAACCGAGTCCGGCAGTGCCTAAGCAACCGAAGGCTCCCGCACCTGTGGAGGTTGCTAAAGCTGCGATGGCTAGAGGGCATTTTCCAAAGGGGGCTAGTCCGGCGGCTGAAACAACTTTTTCTGCCATCGTGATGCTCACAAAGGCGTAGGCTTTGCTTGGGGTCATGCCGAAGATTGAAGACATACCAAGGGTTTTGAGGGATTGGCTGGCAGCAAAATTGGCCAATTGAGCAGCTTGAGAGTTGGACTGAGCAGCATAGACATTGGAGAGGGCCAGGGCCTGATTAGCTGTTGGTTTGATGGACTGGTTGTTACGGATCTGTTCGGCAACTTTCATGCTTTCCACCAGAACACCAGTCAAGGCTTTGAGAAGCTTTGGACTATTGGCAACTTCGATGGCTTGGGGATTGTGGGTGTTAAGGAGGATCTGCCGGGTTTCAGATTCAGAGAGAGAAAACATGGTTAGGGCTAGGGGTAAAGGAAATACTCTGGGCACAAGGGGAGGAAGATCGTTCAGACAAAGGAGATAGATGCCCAGATCCTGATTCTGTCCTCTTTACTTTGGGTGCTTTTATCAACGAAGCTGTCCAGCTCATTAATGAGGATTTTATTCCCTGGAACCAGCAAGCCAACACTGGGCTGAAGGAGATACTCGTTTGTCTCAGGATCCATGATAGGGGGGCCTTGCCTCAGATGTCTGTGGGTGACAACCGTAACTTGATCCCCTTGATTGGGAATCTGGCAGGGGCGAATTGCGGGAGGAATGGATCCGCTCTCTAGGGGAGTTCCAGGCTCAATGGATTGGGCAAGTCCCAAATGAACCCAGTCATTGGTTGTAATCTTGGGGAGGGGTAAATTAGGTGCTTTGGGTATTGCCAATTGCGGATCATGGTTCAGCATTTTAAAACCTCCCCTATCCTTGACGATTCCCTTTGCATTGGTTAGGGCTTTTACAACAGTTGTCTCGGCATAGTAGATTTCTCTCTTCTCTAAAGAAGACCGGATCTCAAGGGCAGTCAGATCTGGGTAGCTCAAGTAATAGGCAAGAACCCATAACTCAAGTGTGGAGAGCTTTCCCTCCCTAATGATTACCTCTAAGTTCCATCCATTGGATCTAGCTAGGTCAAGGGCTGGCTGTGGATATTTGTCGCCGTCCATAAGAAGCTCTTTTTGTCAACCGCTTTCAGGGGAACTTTGGCTACCACTTATCGGTTTTAACCCGGAGGGTACCGGTGTCACACTAACTTCAGTTGCAAAAACACATGCGTTAGAGGATATACAACATGGAAGAAAACACGCAACAAGTTAGCACCCATAAGTTCTACGCCATTGTGGATCACAGTGAGTCGGTTGATATTACCCAACGATTTCAGATGATCGGATGTCGAATCACCGAGGTTAGTGCGCCTCATGAGCACTCTCGCAATGGGCACACCTACTTGAAAAGTGCCGTAGTGGATCCCCAGGATCCTAGCCTTTTGCAAGTCACGTACCACGTCCAGGGCAAGGGGGTGAGAACGGTTGCTGGCATCGTGGTTGATCGGCTAGGCCGTGGCTGGATCGATGCTGACTTCACGGTCACCGGCATCCCGCTGGAATGATGGTTTCAGCAGTGCTTGGTTTTGGATTGAGACCGCCTGGATGCACTTCACGGATCACTCTGCTGTATTGATTGACTTGACCAACAGAGACTAGAGAGCCTTAGAGGCAATAGGAGAGAATGGTATGTCGCACTACAATCCCCTGACACGGATCCCAAAGCCACAAGCTAACTGGCCTGACACTTGGGATCAGCCGTGTGGGACTTTGATGGATGGCAAGTGTGGTCTTACTGCTGTTGCCAATATGCTGCGGTGGTATGGTGCCGAGATCTCGCCGAAGAGTCTTGATAAGAGACGATATCGCAGTTGGGGGCCGGGGCTACGGCGGGACAAGTTTGCTGAAGACATGAATCAGCTCTGGCCTGGGAGTGGCTTCCAGAGCCGAGATATCCCTAACGGTTATTGCCCATTAAGAATCTTGCGTGGACACATCAATGCTGGGCGTCCAGTGGCAATCAACTACATGACCAACAGTCTAGCGGCTCACTGGGTTGTGGTTGTGCAGGTCTCTGATGAGGAAGATAACCCCTTGTTGGTTGTTCAGTCTGGGGGAGGGTATCACCAAACTAGATGGCTGGATATCCAGGATGCTTGGCGGCGCGGGTGGGGAGGGGAATACCCTCATGTTGTCGGGTCGCAGCCTGCGGCTCATTTGGGGGGACACGATTGGCCAATTCGTTCTCAAACCCTAACCACAGCATCAGTAGTCACTTATTAATAGGCTTTGCAGGGTCTATCTCCAGTGTTTGCAGATGGTTGCAAGTGGGATCCCCTACGTAGGCCGGGGGTGCTTTATCAAGCGGTCAGGACGGGATCCACTGATAGCTCCAGCGTTCGTCACATTCACAGATCCTTCAGCTCTCTTTCGGAGATTATCAGTGAGAGTTCAAGATTATAACCTGATGTACAAATTCATCGTTACCTTTTTTAAGGAGAAACACAAAATGTCTGAGATAGGAGCAAGGCTCGTTAGGGAGCTTATGGAAGAGGAATTAGGTTATGAAAGTACATACATGGAAGAAGAGACAGCAAAGGTGCAGGCCGGGAAGTTGAAGGAATTGTATGAGTCGTTTTCTTTCCAGCATGTGTTTAGCGAGGGATCCCTTATCCAATGGAAGCCCAACCTTAAAACCATGAGGAAGCCTTACTACAATGAGCCGGGCATAGTCATTAAGGTACTGGATGAACCTATTTATAGAGACCTAGAGGACTCTGAATCGGTTTATTTTCGAGAACCGCTCGATTTGATTGTTGGACTCATTGATAATGACGATGACTTTATTGTACTTCATTTTGATAGCCGTAGGTTCATGCCCTTCTGATGCAATTACAGCGTTTGGGATTGCCAGGAAGTCGGGATCCAGCTCTATGCAAAGAGACTTTGCTAACCATTCGGGGCTAGTGCTAGGGGCTACCGGGATCTGCTTCTTGGGTTTAAGGATCCCATTGTCCACAGCATTTGCATGGACTGAGCAGAAACATTCCTAACGATTGTTGTCCCTTGAGCACATTGCGTGGGCATATCAATGCTGGGCGTCCAGCGGCAATCATCTACATGCCAACAGTTTAAAGGACACTGGTTTGTTGTTGTCAACGTCCTTGAACAGGAAGACAACCTCTTATTGGTTGCTTAATCCGGTGAAAGGTATCACCGGACAAGATAGATCGATGCACAAGATGCGTGGCAGTGTGGGAATACACCCATGTGATCGGGTCACAGACTGGGGCTTGTCTAGGGCCATAGGGTAAGGCTTCTGCTGGAGGACTGCGGCTCACCTAATGATGAGTCTTGTCAGACATCCATTTCAGAGATTAGCCTCAAAGCTAAAAGAATTACAAAGAAAACGCTCAAAAAGCTACACACCCTGCACAATAGTTGAATTAACAATTTCAAAAGATGCAAAAGACTATGTCCTCAGCGATTGATTGGAAAGCTGGTTCACCCTCCTTGAGGGCTGACGTAAGAAATGCCACAATTTTTGGGTATGCAAGCAAAGAAAACAAAGCTTTTTTTGAGAAGGGAATTCCAGAGGAGTGCTATTGGGAAACCCTTGGTCAATGCAGACTGACAAGGTATGGTGAAGGTCTGGGATTTTTTAAATATGAAGGGAATTCGATATTTTGTGCAGTTGAAAGAATTGACGATCAAATTCGTCATGCATTGATAAAAGAGGCAACCATACTCTTTAAAGACCAGCTAATGGTAAGGAATTTAGACCGAATCGCTTTGCTGCTGCTATTCCAAGCCTCGTTAAGGCGACACTCAGTTTTACCCTAGGAAAAGAAACCATCGCCTTTAGTTGCACTATCAAGTCTGAAGCTGGGATAAGAGAGAATCCTTTAAAGTTTGAATTTCCGCTCCAGGAGCAAGAACAGATTAACCCTCATCTTATTCAGGAGGTAATTAACCATATTACAAACAGGAATGAGGAAGGATTAAAATCATTAAATATCAAGCTCTCCTGTGAGTTCAACTTTGGCGATGTAATTACCGAGAGAAGATCTGTAGTAACAGCTAAACTTGATGAAATTGAATCATCAAGAGAATGGATGGAGATCACAGGAGATGCCGACAATACCTATGTTGCAAGGAGTCAAAAAGCAGATTATGTGGCTGCACTAGCCAAACATATTTCTATAAATATCTTGCAGGATCCGGGAACCACTATTCCTGATGGCATGATTCAGTCAATTTTTGATGCCATGCTTCCCAATTTGGCTAAATCAGAGCTTAGTCTTAGTGAAATTGGAGCAGCCAATCTAAGATTAATTTCTGATGATATTAGGCCGGATACAATCAGAAAAGAGATGGAAAGAAATTTCTCAGTATCCGAAGAAGGGGGGAAAAAGTTTATAAAAGTGAATGAGGAGATGCTTAGGTCAGGCACTGATAAATCACACAGAACTACTGATACTAGTGGCGCTATGAAAGGGAAAGGGAAAATATTACGGGGATTGATTGACGTAGATGCAGATGTTAGTGGTCATGCAAACTTTGTTCGGGACAAGGAGAGTACATGGAGAAATGAAGATAAATCTCTAAATGAGCAAATGGAAGAATTCAACAACTCTGGAACTTCAGATTTTGTTTGGGAGTTTGAAGGTGAGAAAATTGTGCCAAAATCACTAAAAGTGTATAGCCTCTCTAGGGCAGCAGTAAAGAAGTGCTTGAGCCTAATAGTTAATTCCACTACAAGAGAGAAGTATACCCTTTCTGATTTAGTCGTTATGTACTATAACGATGACGACCATAAAGTTCTTGCAGAGATTAGACCAAACCAAATTACTGATCTTTCAAACCAAATTACTGATCTTATTAGACAAGTAGACCTCATCAGAGAAAACTCCGTTATTTCGAGAATAATTAATGATGAGACGTTTATAATTAATCGGTTTGTGCAGGACTGTAAAATAAATGGTTCAGGGGATGATACCTATCTGGATGTACCAAATCTTGTCACAAGGCATTGTCGTGCTGATAAGCCAGATGGTAAGTTCATTAGCCATGGAATCAATATAATTAATAATAGGCTAAATTCCCTTGAACTGCCTAGGGGTACCATCATACCTTGGTATTTCAGAGAGGGTCACGTTCCAGAAGGCTGGGCAGTTTGTGACGGGTCAAATGGAACACCAGATCTCAGAGATAAATTTCTCATGGGCACTGGGACTGTTTCAGATGTTGGAGCGTATGGAGACGGTGAAACCGTAATCAATGGCCAAAGTCTTAAAGCCTATGCTGAGAATTGGGATGACTTTATTACAGAGAAACCTAACGGAGGTCCAATGGCGCATTCAGGTTGGGGTAATAACCGGTGGCACCGATTGGTCAGTAAAGTGGACATTCCTGAGATCAAGTTTAATTCTGTTCCTGCCTTTTGCAAGGTTCTATATATAATTAAGCTTTAAGAGTTGTAGGATTTCTCTAAGTGTTTTTGGGATCCTGATGACTTTTAACGAATGTGGTTCAGACTTAGGATGCTGATTGAATAGAAGGGAGCTGGACTGAAATCTTGCTCCCTTTTCTGCTGATTATTCAGCTTCCATCTCAAAAGGAAATGTCTTTCGTCAAGATAAGCTCATTTCGCTCAATTA